>DATKBA010000190.1:0-6569 GCA_035514455.1 Gaiellaceae bacterium
AGCAGCGCCTGGGTGAGCACGCGCGTGCCCGGGTACCACTTGAACGGGACGGTGACGAGGTCGGCCTCGTGCCCGAGCGCCCGCAGCTCCTCGGTGAGCCGCTCGGCGAGGAACTCGGCGCCGCCGTGCGCGAACGGCACCCGCGGGGAGGCGATCAGGACCCTCACGGCGACCGGCCGTCGCGGCCGGCAAGCTCGGCGCGCAGGGCGTCCACCTGCTCCTGGAGGTCGTCCACCAGGCGCAGGAGCGCATCGTTGAAGGCACGCTGGTCGGCGAAGACCGGTTCGACGTACCAGCGCGTCAGCTTGCGGACGACGAGCTTGACCGGCTTCATCAGCGCCCCGAGGACGCCCGCGCGGCCGCCGATGTGACGGTCGGCGGACACGGGCCAGAGGCGGTCGGCGGCGGCCCGGGCGCTCAGCCGCTCCGCGCTCGCCCCGTCCGGGCTCCCGGCGCGGGGCCCGACGCGACGGACCTCCTCCTGAAGCTGGGCGAAAAGGGCAGCGACGTCCACCTCTCCCGAAGAGGAAATCCCTGCACCAGAGCGGTTTTCATCCTCGCCCGCGGGCATCGGCGCATTCTACCGGGGCCGGGTGAGGACGCCGTGGGCCCGCCGCGCGAGATCGACACACTTTCGACACACCTCGGGGGTCAGACCCTGGGCCGGGGCCCGGCGGGCCACGGCGTTCGTCCCGAAAGCGTGCCGGTTCGCACTAGACGGCCCGCGCACAGAAGACGATCGCGGCGTCGGCGGCCGGATCCTCCCCGCGCAGGAAGTGCACCTCCGTCTCGAAGCCGAGCGGGCCCAGCCGCTCGGCGAGGTCGAGGCCGAAGTCGGTGAACGCGAGCATGTCGGCGCGGCGGCCGGCGAGCAGCCGCAGCGGCCCCGCAGCCCGGCCGTGGTACTGCGCGGGCGCGTGATGGACGATCTCCCCTGACGCTCCCAGCCCGGCGCGGGCGCTCGTCTCCGCGCGCGTGGGCGCAGCGGGGACCGTGAAGACGTGCCGGCCGCCGCGGCGCAGCACGCGCCGGACCTCGGCGAGCGCCCGCCACGGGTCGGGCACGTGCTCGAGCGTGTCCGCCGTGAGCACGAGGTCGAGCGAGGCGTCCGGGTACGACAGCGCCTGCAGGTCCTCCTCCGGGTACTCCGAGTAGCGCAGCCGCGGGTGCCGGGCGAGCACGTCGTGCGCGGCGCCGACGGCGTTCACCTCCGCGACGTCGAGCTCGCGGAAGCCCGGCTCCGCGACCAGCTCCGCGAGCGAGGCGGCCCGCTCGGCGTAGTGCTCGAGCAGGACGTCCGCCATCCGCCGCACCCGCAGGCTCGACCCGCACGCGCCGCACCAGAGCGTCTCGCGCCGCCGGAACGCGTCGGCGAGCGGGCCGAGCTCCGCGGCCATGTCCGCCGGGAGCACCCAGGAGTTGAGGGCGAAGCGCGTCTCGGCGCCGCACACGGCGCAGCGGCCGCGCTCGTCCCCGCGCCGGTCGCCGGGCGGTCGCACGGTCCGCAGCACGAGCCGCCCGAGCCGGGTCACGCGCCGCGCGCGCCCGCGCCCTCGCGCAGCCGGGCGAGATCGGCGTCCACGAGCAGCCGCACGAGCTCCGGGAAGCTCACCGTCGGCTCCCAGCCGAGCCGCTCCCGGGCCCTCGAGGCGTCGCCGACGAGGTCGTGCAGCTCGGCCTTCCCGCGGCGGAGCGACTCGTCCACCTGCACGTACTCCCGCCAGTCCAGGTCGACGTGCTCGAACGCGACCTCGACGAGCTCCTGGACGGTGTGCGTCTCCCCGCTCGCGATCACGTAGTCGCCCGGCTCGTCCTGCTGGAGCATCAGCCACATCGCCCGCACGTAGTCGCCCGCGTAGCCCCAGTCCCGCGCGGCCTCGAGGTCGCCGAGCCAGACCTCGCCCTCGAGCCCGAGGCT
Organism: Gaiellaceae bacterium; assembly: GCA_035514455.1. Taxonomy (GTDB): domain Bacteria; phylum Actinomycetota; class Thermoleophilia; order Gaiellales; family Gaiellaceae; genus Gaiellasilicea. Next base: position 1,919 of record DATKBA010000190.1, read on the forward strand.
GATCGCCGCCGCGGCGCGCGCCACCTTGCGCGGCAGGAAGTCCACGGGCCGCCGGGGCGACTCGTGGTTGTAGAGGATCCCGGAGGAGGCGTGCAGCCCGTAGCGGCGCCGGTAGCTGCGCGTGATGAAGTGCGCGTACGCCTTCGCCACGCCGTACGGCGTCAGGGGCGCGAGCGGGGTCTCCTCGTTCTGGGGCACCTCCCGCGGCTCGCCGAAGATCTCGCTCGAGGAGGCCTGGTAGAAGCGGATCGAGGGGTCGACGCGCCGGATCGCCTCGAGGATGGACGTGGCGCCGACCGCGGCAAACTCGGCCGTCAGCACCGGCTGCTCCCACGAGGCGGGCACGAAGGAGACGGAGGCGAGGTTGTAGAGCTCCTCCGGCCGGCAGCGCCTGAGCGCCTCGACGAGCGAGAGCTGGTCGAGCAGGTCGGCCTGGACGAGCTCGATGCGCTCCCGGATCCCGGCGAGGTTCTCGTAGGGCGCCTCCGGGCTGCGGCGGACGACGCCGAAGACCTCGTAGCCGCGCTCGAGCAGCAGCTCGGCCAGCAGCGACCCGTCCTGGCCTCCGATGCCCGTGATCAGCGCGCGCCGGCTCACGGGGGGAGGGTAGTCAGCGGAGCGCGCGCAGGTAGGCCCAGCCGGCCCGGAGGCCGCGCGGCCGCCACGCCCCCAGCCCCGCCGCGTACAGGAGGAGGCCGGCCGCCGCGGCCAGGGCACCGTCCAGGAGGAGCGCCGCGGCGCCGAAGGCGGCGAGGCCGAGCAGCCCGGTCGCGAGCGCGCCGGCGGCGAGCCCCCGCGCGGCCTGCACGAGCGTCCGCCGGGAGAAAAGCGACAGCAGGACGGCAGCGATCGCCGCTGTCGTGAGCGCGAGCCCGACGGCGATCCCGGGCAGCCCGGCCAGCTCCCGCCCGGCCAGCGCGACCGGCACGTGGAGCGCCAGCGCCGCCGGCGCGATCAGGCCGAGCGGCCGCGTCCGCTGCGCCACGAAGAGCAGCGGGAAGGTCAGGTGGAGGGCCACCGAGACCACCGCCCAGGGCGTGAGCCAGACGACGAGCAGCCCCAGCTCGGCGCCCAGGTCGCCCCCGTAGGCGGGGCCGAGGGCGGCGCGGAGGATCGGCTCGCCGGCGAGCGCGAAGACCCCGGCGGCGGGGACGAGCACCGCGAGCGAGAGCCAGGCCGCCGAGGCGACGTGGCGCGCCGCCTGCTCGCCGCCGAGCCCCGCCCGCGTCAGCGGCACGCTCGACACGAGCGAGATGGACGACGCCGTCACGCCGACCAGCGCGGCCCCGATCAGGTACCCGTAGCTGAAGGTCGTGACCGCGCCGACGCCGAGGCCGCTCGCGGCGCGCAGGCAGACGACGAAGAGGCCCTGGAGCGCGAGCGGGAGCGCGACGCCCCGCGCGAACTCGAGCAGCCGCCCCCCGAGCGCGTCCGGCCGCTCGACCGCCCCCGGCCGCCGCCCGCGGAGCGCGAGCGCCGCGACGAGCAGGCCGCAGGTGAGCACGCCGTTCAGCGCGAGCCCCCAGGAGAGCGCGACGATGCCGTCCTCGAGCCGCCAGAGGATGAGCGCGAGGCTCGCCGCGCTCCCGAGCACGTACGCGGCGGCGGCGGTCGCGTAGTCGTCCACCGCCGCCAGCGCGCTCGCCGCCAGGCCTGCGTAGAGATGGGCCACGGCGCCCGGGGCCAGCCAGACGAGCGCCTCGGCGGCGGCCTCGTGCGCGGCCGGCGGCAGGCCCCCCGTCAGCCTCGCCGCGACCCAGTCCGAGGCGAATGTGGACACGAGGAGCGCCGGCACGACGACGGGCAGGAGCGCGGCGCCGTAGGCGAGCGTCTCCGCGGCCAGGCGGCTCCCCCCGTGGGCGCGGGCGAGCGCGGGAAGCGCGACGGCGCGGAAGGCGCTGGCCGCGAGCAGGAGCACGGCGAAGAGGCTGTAGGCGGCGAAGAAGCCGTCGGTCTCGGCCGTCCGCCCGAACTCCCGCGCGACGACGACGCCGACCACGGCGGCGAGCCCGGTCACCGCCGCCAGCGAGACCGCCGTCATGAGCCCGCTCGTGGCCGCGCTCGTCCGCACCGAGCGGATACCCTAGGGCACCCTCTCGATGGCTGTCAGAGACGTGAACACCGTGTGGGACGACGCGGCCGTGGAGGACCTGCGGCGCGACTTCGGCGACTCCTACGAGGGACGCACGGTCGTCGTCACCGGGGCCGACGGGTTCATGGGCTCGCACCTGACCGAGGCGCTCGTCCACCTCGGCGCGAACGTCCACGCCTTCGTCCGCGCCACCTCGAGCGGAGCGCTGAACAACATCGGGGGCCTGCGGACCCGGCTCAAGGTCCACTTCGCCGACCTCACCGACCGCCACTCGATCGACCTGTTCGTCCGCGAGCTCAAGGGCGCGCCGGACCGGCCCTACCTCTTCCACCTCGGCGCGCAGGCCCACGTCGGCGAGTCGTGGCACCGCCCCTACGAGACCGTGATGACGAACACGGTCGGCACGCTGAACCTGCTCCAGTCCGTCGTGGACCACGCGCTCGAGCTGGAGAAGTTCGACACGGCGGGCACCTCGGAGGAGTACGGCAACGTCCGCGAGAGCGTCTCGCACCACCACGACTTCGACGCCGACGGCGGGCTGATCCTGCACGAGCGATCCCCGATCAACCCGAAGTCCATCTACGCGACCGCGAAGGTCGCCGCCGACTTCCTGACGATGAACTACCACGACGCGTACGGCGTGCCCGGCGTCGTCACGCGGATGTTCAACAACTACGGCCCGCGGCAGAACCCGCGCTACGTCACGGGCACGATCATCACGCAGGCGCTCGAGCGGGAGCGGGTCGAGCTCGGGAACCTGGAGCCGCTCCGGGACTTCTGCTTCTGCAGCGACGGCGTCCGCGGCCACCTCATGGTCGCCGCGAAGGGCGTCCCCGGCGACGTCTACGTCTACGGTCAGGGCGAGAACATCTCCATGGCCGACTGGGCGGGCATGATCCTGCGGATCGGCGAGGAGGAGGGCTACTGGGGCCCGCGGGAGATCGTCACGAACCCGGTCCGCTTCCGGCCCGGCGCGAGCGACGTGCAGGCCCTGCGCGTCGGCTACGAGAAGCTCGCGCGCGAGACGGGCTGGGCGCCGCGCGTCTCCTGGGAGGAGGGCGTCTCGCGGACGATCGCCTGGTACGCGGCGAACCGCGACCGCTGGCTCGGCCGCGTCGACTGGCTGCCCGTGACCGAGCCCGCGGTCAAGACGCGGTGAGGGCGCTCGTCACCGGCGGCGCCGGCTTCCTCGGCTCGCACCTCGTCGAGCGCCTGCGCGCCGACGGAGCCGACCCGTTCGTGGCCCGCCATGCCGACTACGACCTCACGCACTGGGACGACTCGGCACGGCTCTTCGCCGACGCCAGGCCCGAGCTCGTCTTCCATCTCGCCGCCGAGGTGGGGGGCATCGGAGCGAACCGCGCGAATCCGGGCCGGTACTGGTACGCGAACCTGATGATGGGCGCGCACGTGCTCGAGCTGGCGCGGCAGCACGGCGTGGGCAAGGTCGTCGTGGCGGGCACCGTCTGCGCGTACCCGAAGCACACGCCGGTTCCCTTCCGCGAGGACGACCTGTGGAACGGGTACCCGGAGGAGACGAATGCGCCCTACGGGGTCGCCAAGAAGACGGTCCTCGTCGGGGCCCAGGCGTACCGCGACCAGTACGGGCTGAACGCGATCTTCCTGCTGCCGACGAACCTGTACGGCCCCCGGGACAACTTCGACCTCGAGACGTCCCACGTCATCCCCGCGCTGATCCGCAAGATGGACGGAGCCCTGGAGAGGGCGGAGGACGAGGTCGTCCTCTGGGGCGACGGCTCGCCGACGCGGGAGTTCCTCTACGTCGAGGACTGCGCCGAGGGGCTCCTGCTGGCGGCGGAGCGCTACGACGGGCGCGAGCCGGTCAACCTCGGGGCGAACAAGGAGATCTCGATCCGCGACCTCGCCGGGCTCGTGGCCGAGGTCACGGGCTTCGAGGGCTCGATCGTCTGGGACACCTCGAAGCCCGGCGGCCAGCCGCGCCGCAGCGTCGACGGCTCTCGCGCGCGCGAGCTGTTCGGATTCGAGGCGCGCACGCCGCTGCGCGAGGGGCTCCTGAAGACCGTCGAGTGGTACCGCACGTCCGCCGCGTCGTATGCGGCTCGCTAGCAGGCGGGCGCTCGTCGGCGCAGCCGGCCTCGCCGTGCTTCTCGGGCAGCTGACCGCGGTGGCGCTCTTCGCCCGCGAGGTCGGCGTGCCGGAGGGCGAGCGTCTGGCCGCCGCGCTCTCGGTCGGCGTCGCGGTGCCGCTCGCGCTCGCGGGCGTCTACGTCCTCGGGGCCGCGCTCGCCGGGCCGGCCTTCGGGCTCTGGGCCGCAGCCGTCTGGGCGTTCGCGCCGTTCGCGGCCGTGCCGCTCTTCGACCCGCGCTACCGCGAGACCTACGTCGAGGGGTTCCTGCCGCACGCTTTCGGGCTCTCGGGCGGGGCCGCGCTTCCCGCCGCTGCGGTGCTGCTCGTCTCGGCTGCGCTCACGGCCGTCGCCGTCCCGCGGGGGTCGGTCGCGCTCACCGTCGCCGCCGGCGCAGGCCTCGTTGCGGCGGCGGCGCTCGCTCCGGCGGCCGCGCTCGCCGCGCCGGCGCC
>DATKBA010000191.1:0-13071 GCA_035514455.1 Gaiellaceae bacterium
GACGCGGAGCTCGAGCTCGAAGGCCGCGTCTACGACCTGATCCACACGCTCAACTCGATGCGGAAGGAGCAGGGGCTCGAGCTGACCGACCGGATCGCCGTCACGCTCCCGGTCGCCGACGCCGACCTCGTCGAGCGTCACGCCGAGTGGATCAAGGGCGAGGTGCTGGCGGTGTCGCTCGAGACCGACGGCGTCGAGACCCCGCAGATCGCGAAGGTGTAGCGCCGCGCGGACGGAGAGCTTGTGTTCCTGAAACACAAGCTCTCGTCGGCCACGCTCCGCTCGGGAAGCTGCCGCGCAGGGTCTTCCACTTTGTGTTCCTGGAACACAAGCTCTAGGCGAGCGCCTCGGCTTGCGGCTCGACCGCCTGTGCGTTCAGCGCTGCGCTTCGGCGAGCGCGAGCTCGCGGCGCAGCTCGACCGGGAGCCGGAAGGTGACGTCCTCGTCCACCATCCGGAACGGCTCGATCCGGTCGACTCCGCGGGCGCGGAACCAGTCGCAGACGCGGTCGACGAGCTTCTCGGGCGCCGACGCGCCCGACGTCACGCCGACCGTCCGTACGCCCTCGAGCCACGCCTCGTCGATCTCGGTTTCGTCGTCGATCAGGTACGACGCGACGCCGCCCGCACGGGCCACGTCGACGAGTCGGTTCGAGTTGGAGGAGTTGCGCGAGCCGATCACGAGTAGCAGGTCGACCTGCTCGAGCAGCTCCTTCACGGCCCACTGCCGGTTGGAGGTGGCGTAGCAGATGTCCTCCTTCTTCGGCGCGTGGATGTCCGGGAAGCGGCGGCGGAGGACGCCGATGATCTCGGCGGTCTCGTCGACCGACAGCGTGGTCTGCGTGATGTACGCGACCCTCGCGCCGGCGGGGAGCGCGAGCGCCTCCGCCTCGGCGACGTCCTGCACGAGCACGGTCGCCTCGGGCGCCTCGCCCATCGTCCCCACGACCTCCTCGTGCCCGGCGTGGCCGATCAGGACGACGGTGTAGCCGTCCGCGGCGTAGCGACGCGCCTGCACGTGCACCTTCGTCACGAGCGGGCAGGTCGCGTCGATCACGTTGTGGCCGCGCTCGGCCGAGGCCGCGTTCACCGACGGCGCGACGCCGTGGGCCGAGTAGACGATCGTCGCCCCCTCAGGCGCCTCCTCCTCGGACTCGACGAAGATTGCGCCACGCGCCTCGAGGTCGCGGACGACGTGGATGTTGTGCACGATCTGCTTGCGGACGTACACAGGCGGCCCGTAGTGCTCGAGCGCGAGCTCGACCGTCTCGACGGCGCGCTCGACCCCGGCGCAGTAGCCGCGGGGTGACGCGAGGAGGACGCGTTCGACCATCCGAGGGGATCGTAGCGAGGGCAGGGAAAACGGCCCTGCCGCTTCGGGGGGTCGCTGCGGCAGGGCCGCTTCCAATGCTCCCCGCGCGGACGCGGTTCGCATCGCCCAGTGCGGGCCACGCTACGCCTCGCCCGGACCTGTGCCAATAGGCCGGTCGGCCCATCTTTCAAACCCGCATCGGCCGCACTATCATCCTGTTCGCCCAGTGACTGCAGCTCTCCAGACGGTGCTGTCCAACGCGGTGCCGTTGCTCCTCCTCGCGGCGCTCTCCCTGGCCGTGGGTGTGGCGATCGCCCCCGCACTGCGGCTCCAGCGTGCGCGCGACCGGGCGCGGTCACCCGCCGTGGGGACGACAGCCGCCGGAGAGCTGACGCAGCGCCTGCTGGACGCCGGCGACCCGGACGAGGTCGCCCGCCTCGTCCTCGACGAGCTCGCCGCCCGCTTCGAGCTCGACATCGCCAACCTCGCCCTCGTCGACGAGGGCGCTCGCACCGCCGTCGTCGTCGCCGCGCGGGAGCACGGCCGCGACAACGAGCGCCTGGTCGGTCAGAGCGTGGCCCTGGACTCGGAGGCCTCCGGGATCGCCACGGCGACGCGGGAAGGAGCTGCGTTTGCGGTCTACGACGCCGAGAGCTCGCCGATCGTCAACCGCCGCCTGAACGAGATCGCGAGGGTGAAGAGCTGCGCGTACGTCCCTGTGCGCGTCGGTGACCAGGTGACCGGTGTCGTCTTCGCCGCCGTCCGGCGGCCGAGGCTCTTCGACGCGGACGAGCTCGAGCACATGCAGGCGCTCGCCTCCGAGGCCGGTCTCGCGATCGAGCGAGCGCGCGCCGCGCGCGCGCTCGCCGACGCGCTGGAGCGGGAGCGGCTCGTCTCGCGCATCTCCCTCGAGCTCCGCTCGCAGGTCGAGCTCGACGAGGTCTTCCGGGCCGCGGTCGAGGAGACCGCGCGCGCGGCCGGCGCGATGCGCTGCTACGTCCGCCTCGGCGAGGTAGGCGCCTCGACGCGGGTGCTCGCGGAGTGGACGGCGGAGGGGGTGCCTCCGCTCGGTGACGCAGGTCGGCTGCCGGTTGCGAACCTGGCCGTGCGCGACGGCCGGACGCTCGCCGTCGCGGACGTGCTGGACGCCCCCGAGCTCGACGATGCGGTGCTCGGCGACGTCCGCGAGCTGACGAGCCGCGGCGTCCGCGCCGTGCTCGCGGCCCCGATCCTCGGCCGCGAGAGTGTGATCGGCGTGCTCGCGCTGCACCGTGCGACGCCGGGGCGCTGGAGCGAGAGCGACGTGGCCCTGGCCGAGGCGATGGCGCGCGAGGCCGGGATCGCCCTCGAGACGGGTCGGCTGCTGCGCGAGAGCGAGCGGCGTCTCGCCGAGCAGCAGGCGCTGCTGAAGGCCGGCGAGGCCCTGACGAGCGACCTGCACTTCGACACGGTGATCGAGCGCCTCGTCGAGGAGCTCGGCGGTCTCGTCGACGCCGACGCCGTCGACTGCTGGACGCTGTTCCCGAGCGGCACCGACCTCGTTTGCCGGGCGGTCCGCGGGCTGCCCGAGGAGGAGGTCGGGCGGCGCATCCCCGTCGCGGGGGCGATCGGGGAGGCGATCGGGACCGGGAAGCCGGTGCTCCGGCGGAACTTCGCCGAGACCGAGCAGCCGCCGCCGAGCCCGAGCTACGCGGTCTTCGCAGAGGTGATGGTCGCGCCGATCCGCTCCTTCGGGGAGACGCGCGGCGTGCTCGGCGTCTGCTCCCGCGAGCCCGGCCGCTTCGAGGAGTCGGACCTGCGGCTGATCGAGGCGTTCGCCAGCCTGGCCTCGATCGCGCTCCGGAACGCCGAGGCGTACGAGGCCAGCTCCCGCCAGGCCCAGGTCGAGCGGGGCTTCTACCGGATGGCGGCTGTGCTGAGCGAGCCGCTCTCGGCCGCCGAGACCCTCGACGCGGTCGCCGAGGCGGCGGCGGAGGCGCTCGGCGGCGACTCCGCGGCCGTGCTCCGGGCGGCCGGCGACGAGCTCGAGCTGGCGGGCTCCTACGAGCTGGCGGAGGGGCTCGCCGGCTATCTGCGCGACGACCCGTCCTCGCTGCTCGCCTGCGCGCAGGCCGGCAAGGTGCTCGCCTCGCGGCAGCTGCGCGAGGACGCCCGCTTCGGCGAGCACCTCGCCGGCGTCGCCGAGGCCGCCGACCGGCGCTCGCTCCTGGCGGTGCCGTTCGCGGAGCCGGCCGGGAGTGGGCCGGGGCTCGTGCTCGTCTTCTTCGAGCACGCGCGCGCGTTCGACGACGACCAGCTGGAGCTCGCCGCCCGCGTCGCCGGCGCTGCGCGGGGCGCGCTCGAGCGCAGCGACCTGTACGAGCGCGAGCGGCGGTCGAGGGCGCTCGCCCAGCGGCTCGCGCGCGCGGGGCGCGAGCTCGCCGGGGAGCTCGATCCCGACAACGTCCTCGACCAGGCCGTCGCCCACGCGACGCAGCTGCTCGGGGCGGACGGCGCCTCCGCGCGGGCGCTCGAGGGAGACGAGGTCGTCGTCCGCGCCGCGGCCGGGCCGGGGGAGCACGAGGCGCTGGGCACCCGCGCGCCGTCGACCGGCTGGCTGGTCGGCGACATCGTGCAGACGAGGTCGTCCCGGGCGATCGCCGACGTCCGCGGCGACCCCCGGCTGGCGGAGGCGGACACGATGCTCGCCGCCGGCTACGGCGCGTATCTCGCCGTGCCGATGGTCGGGCCGGACGAGTCGATGCACGGAATCCTCGCCGTCTACGGCCGCACTCCCCGCGAGTGGCGCGAGGAGGAGGCGGAGGCGCTGCACGCGCTCGCGTCGGCCGCGGCCGCCGCGCGCGCGAACGCCGATCTCTACCAGGGCGTCAGTCACGAGCAGCAGCGCAGCGAGGCGATCCTGGCGAACGTCGCCGACGGCATCGTCGCCGTCGACCGGGACGGCAAGGTCGTGCTCTGGAACCCGGCTGCGGAGCGAGTGACCGGAGTCGCCGCGCAGGAGGCGCTCGGCCGGACGCCGACCCAGGCGCTCGGGCGGCCGCTCGAGTCGGCGGAGGGCTCGGTCGGGGGCAGCCGGCAGCTCCCGATCCGCCGCGGCGGGGACGAGGTCTGGCTGTCGCTCAGCGAGGCCGTGATGACCGACCCCGCCGGCGCCGTGGCCGGCCGGATCTACGCCTTCCGCGACATCTCGGCCGAGCGCAGCGTCGAGCAGATGAAGACGGACTTCGTCTCGACGGTCTCGCACGAGCTGCGCACGCCGCTGACGTCGATCTACGGCTTCGCCGAGACGCTCCTGCGGCAAGACGTCCTCTTCGGCGACGAGGAGCGCGCGACGTTCCTCCGCTACATCGCCTCGGAGTCGGAGCGGCTGACCGCGATCGTCGACCGGCTCCTCTCCGTCGCGCAGCTCGACACCGGCGACATGGCCGTCCAGCTGGCCGAGACCGACGTCGGCGCGGTCGTCAGCGAGGCGGTGCGGACGATGGAGGTGACGGACGGCCGCGACGGCCACCGCTTCGTCGTCGACCTCGCCGACGAGCCGCTCGCCGCCGAGGCCGACCGGGAGAAGCTCGGGCAGGTGCTCGTGCACCTCCTGGACAACGCGATTCGCTACTCGCCGGCGGGCGGGACGGTCACCGTGGCCGCGAGACGCCGCGACGACGCGGTCGAGGTCAGCGTCGAAGACGAGGGCGTCGGCATCCCGCACGCCGAGCAGGAGCGGATCTTCCGCAAGTTTTACCGCGGCGACCGGGCCTCCTCGGGCGCGGTCGGCGCCGGCGCGGCCGGGCTCGGGCTCTTCCTCGCGGAGGGGCTCGTCACGGCGATGGGCGGCCGGATCTGGGTCGACTCCGACGAGGGTCGCGGCTCGACGTTCGTGCTCGAGCTCCGCGCCGCCGGGAGTGAGACATGACAGAACCGGGTAGGAGGCGCGTCAGGGCATGACGAGGGTTCTCGTAATAGACGACGAAGCGCCGATCCGGCTCCTCTGTCGGGTCAACCTGGAGGCCGAGGGGATGTCGGTGCTCGAGGCGGGCGACGGGCCCTCCGGGCTCGAGACGGCGCGGTCCGGCAGCCCCGACGTGATCCTGCTCGACGTGATGATGCCCGGGCTCGACGGCTGGGGCGTCGCCGAGGCCCTGCTCGAGAACGCGGGCACGGCCGAGATCCCGATCATCTTCCTCACCGCGCGGGCCGAGTTCCGCGACCGCGCGCGCGGGCTCGACATCGGCGGGGTCGACTACATCACGAAGCCGTTCAACCCCGTCGAGCTGGCGCCGCTCGTGCGGGGGCTGCTCGACCGGCTCGACCGGGGCGAGCGCGACGAGCTCCGCCACGAGAAGCTGACCGAGCTCCGCTCGCTGATGGCCGAGACCTAGCGGCCTGCGAAGTCGGCCGTGACGACCGTGGCGCCGCTGTGGCCCATGAACGTGCCGGTGCGGGCGCCGATCCCGATCCGCACCCAGCCGGGGCGGAGCAGGTTCGCGCGGTGGGAGGGGCTGCGCAGCCAGCCGCTCACGATCGCGCGGGCGGTGGCGCGGGAGCCCGTGCCCCAGGCCAGGTTTTCGCCGAAGAGCGGGCCGCGCGCGCCGGCGCGGGCGAGGCGGGCGCCGAGCGCGCCGTGCGTGAAGACGTCACGGCGGAGCAGGGTCGTCGAGTGCGAGCGGGCGGCGCGGGTCAGGGTCGCGTCGACCCGGAGCGGCCGCAGGCCGTGATTCGTGCGCACGCCGTTGACGGCGGCGAGCAGCGAACGCTCGCCCTGGGTCAGCGTGGTCGCGGCGGGCGAGGCCGGCGCCAGCGCGAGGGTGGCCAAAACCAGCGCGAAACCTGCACGAATATATGTTGAAAGCTGCATAAAGCAGCAGCCTGCCAGCCCGGCCGGACCGCTTCTATCCCTCGATCGGGGGATCCCCTGTAAGGAATCCGTCTGCTCGGGGCCTCTCAGCGGGCCGTCTGGGCGAGCAGGATCGCGACGAGTACGACCGCGCCGCCGGCGAGCTGCCACGCCCCGAACGACTCGCCGAGCCACAGGAACGCGACGCCGCTCGCGGCCACCGGCTCGAGCATCGCGACGATCCCGACGCGCGTCGCCGAGATGTGCCGGAGCGCCGCCGCGACGAGCAGGAACGTGACCATCGTCCCGGCGACGACGATGTAGAGCAGCAGCGACCAGACCGGCAGCGAGAACCGCTCCAGGTGTCCGAGCAGCGACACGCTGTCGTCGACGCGGCCGGCCGGGAACCGCCAGACGGGCTGGACGGCGGCCCAGAAGAGCGCGGCGAAGAGGAAGCCGTACGTGGTCAGCGAGGCGGGGTCGCGCAGCCGCACCGCGTGCTCGGCCATCAGCACGTAGACCGCGTAGGCGACGGCCGCGGAGAGGGCCGCCGCGACGCCGAGCCCGTCGAGCGCGAGCCCGCTCCACGCCTCGACGACGAGCGAGAGCCCGGTCACGGCGAGCACGAGGGCGAGCCAGATGCGGCGGCGGATCGGCTCCTTGAAGACCGCCCACGCCCAGAGCGCGATCAGGATCGGCGCCAGGTACTGGATCAGGAGCGCGATCCCGATCGGCAGCCGCGCGATCGCGACGAAGTAGAGCCACTGCACCATCGCGACGCCCGCGATCCCGAAGACGACGAGGTAGGGAAGCTCGCGCCGCCGCAGCCGCAGGCTGCGGGGCCGGGTCAGCGCCAGCGCGAGCGCGAAGCCGAGGCATGCACCGGTCGCCCGCACCTGCGTCAGCTCGACCGAGGAGATCCCGGACTGGAGGACGACCTTCGAGACGGTGCCGTTCAGGGCGAAGAGCAGCGCGGCCGAGAGCACCATCGCGTAGCCGACGGCCGGCCGACGGTCGTGCCCCGGCTCGCCGGGGATGTAGGCGACGTCGGCCATTCGGCGACGAACCTACCAACCACTAGGGTTGAGCTGTGAGGGCCCCGCGCCAGGCGGTCGAGATCGTGTTCGACCACGCCACGAAGCGGTACCCGGGCCGCACGGTGCCCGCGGTGGACGACCTCTCGCTGACGATCGCGCCGGGAGAGGTCTGCTGCCTCGTCGGCCCCTCGGGCGGCGGCAAGACGACGGCGATGAAGCTCGTCAACCGGCTCGTCGAGCTGACCTCCGGCGACGTGCGCGTGGACGGCCGGAGCGTGCGCTCGCTCGACCAGACCGAGCTCCGCCGGGGGATCGGCTACGTGATCCAGCAGGTCGGCCTCTTCCCGCACATGACGGTCGCCGAGAACGTCGCCACCGTCCCGAAGCTGCTCGGCTGGTCGCGCGCCGCGATCGGCGAGCGCGTCGACGAGCTGCTCGACCTCGTCGACCTGCCGGCGCGCGACTACCGCTCCCGCTACGCCTCGCAGCTCTCGGGCGGCGAGCGCCAGCGCGTCGGGCTCGCGCGCGCCCTCGCCGCCGACCCGCCCGTGATGCTGATGGACGAGCCCTTCGGCGCGCTCGACCCGATCACGAGGGCGCGCCTGCAGCGGGAGCTGCTGCGGATCCAGGGCGAGCTGCGCAAGACGATCATCTTCGTCACCCACGACATCGACGAGGCGATCCTCGTCGGCGACCGGATCGCGATCCTGCGCGAAGGCGGCGTGCTCGTCCAGTACGACGCGCCCGACGCGCTGCTCGCCCGCCCCGCCGACGAGTTCGTCGCGCGCTTCGTCGGCGCCGACCGCGGCCTCAAGCGGCTCTCACTGGTGTGCCTCGCCGACGTGCCGCTCGACCCGCCGAACGGGGCGGTCACGCCTGTCGCGCCGGACGGCACGACGCTCCGCGACGCCCTCTCGCTGATGCTCTCCGAAGGTTCGCAGCAGCTGCTCGTCGTCGACGCCGACGGGCGGCCGCAGGGCGTGCTCACGCTCGAGCGCCTGACGGAGCTCCTGGGATGAGCAACGAACCCGTCATCCCGGAGTTCGGGGAAGCGAGCGGGTGCGTCGCGGAGAACCGCTTCTTCTGCACGGACTGGGTGCGCGACAACTGGGCCGACGTGCTCCAGCCGGCGCTCGTCGAGCACGTCAAGCTGACCGCGATCGCGGTCGCGGTCGGGTTCGCGATCGCCTTCGTCGCCGCGCTCGTGGCCCACCGCTTCCGGCTCGTCGAGGGCCCGTTCGCCGCCTTCTCGGCGATCGTCTACACGATTCCGAGCATCGCGCTCTTCCAGCTGCTCGTCCCGGTCACGGGCCTGAGCGTGCTCACGGTCGAGATCGCGCTCGTCGGCTACACGCTCCTGATCCTCTTCCGCAACGTGCTCGAGGGGCTGCGCTCGACGCCGCCCGAGGTGCTCGAGGCGGCGCGCGGGATGGGCTACACGCGCCGGCAGACGCTCTGGCGGGTGGAGCTGCCGCTCGCGCTGCCGGCGATCGTCGCCGGCCTGCGCGTCGCGACGGTCTCGACGATCGCGCTCGCGACGATCGCGGCGTTCGTGATCCCCGAGGGGCTCGGCCGCCCGATCTTCGTCGCCCTGCGCGACTACTTCAAGACGGAGATCGTCGCGGCCGGGCTGCTCGCGATCGCGCTGGCGCTCGTCGCCGACGCCCTGCTCGTGCTCGCCCAGCGCGCGCTGACGCCCTGGGCGCACGCCCGGAGGACGGTGTGATCGCGGGAATCGGCACCTTCGGCGACGCGTTCTCCTTCATCGTGGAGCGCCGCGAGCTCTTGCTCGAGAAGACCGTGGAGCATCTGGTCCTGTCGGGAGCCGCGCTCGGCGTCGCGCTCGTCCTCGCCGTGCCTCTCGGGGTCTGGCTCGGCCACCGCCACCGCGGCTCGTTCGTCGCGATCAACGCCGCCAACGTCGGCCGGGCGCTGCCGAGCCTCGCCGTGATCGCGATCGGCCTCTCCGTCTTCGGTTTCGGCTTCACGAACGTGCTCGTCGCGCTCGTCGTGCTCGCGGTGCCGCCGATCCTGACGAACGCGTACGTCGCGGTCGACGGGGTCGAGCCGGATGCGGTCGAGGCCGCGCGGGGGATGGGGATGACCGGCGGCCAGGTGCTCCGGCGCGTGGAGCTGCCGCTCGCGCTGCCGCTCCTCTTCGCCGGCATCCGCACCGCGTCCGTCTACGTCGTCGCGAGCGCCACGATCGCCGCGATCGCGGGCGGCGGCGGCCTCGGCGAGATCCTCTTCAACCAGGCGAGCTACCGGACGGAGGGGCTCGTGGGCGCGGCGATCGTCGTCTCGCTGCTCGCGATCGCGGCGGACGCCGCGCTCGGCGGCCTGCAGCGGGCGCTGACCCCGCACGGGCTGCGGCAGAAGGTTCCGGCGTTCGAGCCGGACGTCCTCGTCACACGGACAGGGAGGTAGAACGTGATCAGGAAGCGCAACCGGCGGGCCGCCAGGGCCGCCTTCGCGATCTCGCTCGGAGTCGCTCTCGTGCTCGGGGGAGCCGCCGCCGCGCCGGCGGCGCCCGAGCGGGCAGAGGCGACCCCGATCATCGTGGGCGCGAAGAACTTCACCGAGCAGTACGTGCTCGGGCAGCTCTACACGCAGGCCCTCCGAGCCAAGGGCTTCAAGGTGCAGTACAAGGAGAACATCGGCTCGACCGAGATCGCCGCAAAGGCGCTCACGAGCGGTCAGATCACGGCCTACCCGGAGTACACGGGCGTGATGCTGTCCGTCACCTTCGGCCGGAAGACGACGCCGCGCTCGGCGCTCGAGACCTACAACCTGGCGAAGTCGCTCTGGAGCAGGCGCGGCTACGCGCTCGGCCGGCAGACGCCGTTCCAGGACCGGGACGCGATCGCCGTGCTCCGCACGACGGCGACGCGCTACGGCCTGACCACGATCGGCGACCTGCGCAAGGTGCCCGACCTGACCCTGGCGGCCTTCCCCGAGTTCCAGACCCGGCACATCGCCGACGCGAAGGGGCCGGTCGGGATGGCGAGGGCGTACGGGATCCGCAACGTCGATTTCAAGCCGCTCGCGGGGATCAGCCCCTACGCGCTGCTCGACCGCGGCGAGGTGCTGGCGGCGGGCATCTTCACCACCGACCCGCCGCTCGGCTCGAGGAAGTACGTCGTGCTCCGCGACCCGCGCAACGTGTTCGGCTTCCAGCACGTGGCGCCGATCGTCTCGAAGAAGCTCGTGGCGGAGAACCCGCGGCTGCTGCCGACGCTGAACGCCGTCAGCAGGCTGCTGACCCTGAAGGCGATGATCGCGATGAACAAGGCCGTCGCGATCGACAAGAAGACGCCCGCGGCCGTGGCCGCTGCGTTCCTGAAGGCGAACGGGCTGGCGTAACCGCTTCCCTCGTCGGGGCGGGTGTGGTATGCCCGCCCCGACACATTCCGAGGGGAGGAGAGCTTCATGCGAAAGACCTTGCTCGCCGCGCTTGCGGCGGCACTCGCGACCGCCGGCGGCGCCGCTGCTGCGCCGCCGCAGGCGGACGTCCGCTTCGCCACCTTCAACGCCTCGCTCAACCGCTTCTTCGCGGGGCAGCTCGTGCAGCACCTTTCGACGCCGACGAACGCGCAGGCGCGGAACGTCGCCGAGACGCTCCAGCGCGTCCGGCCGGACGTCGTCCTGATCAACGAGTTCGACTACGACGCAGCCGGCAACGCGCTGCGGCTCTTCCAGGACAACTATCTCTCCGTCTCGCAGAACGGCGCGGCCCCGATCCACTACCCCCACCGCTTCGCGGCCGAGTCGAACACCGGCATCCCGTCCGGATTCGACCTGAACAACAACGGCGTGATCGGCGGGCCGGACGACGCGTTCGGGTTCGGGTTCTTCCCCGGCCAGTTCGGGATGGCCGTCTACTCGATGTACCCGATCGACCCGACCGGGATCCGGACGTTCCAGAAGTTCCTCTGGAAGGACATGCCCGGAGCGATGCTGCCCGACGACCCGGCGACGGCCGCGCCCGCGGACTGGTACTCGCCGGCCGAGCTGGACGTCTTCCGGCTCTCCTCGAAGAGCCACTGGGACCTGCCGGTCGTGATCGGCGGCAAGGCCGTCCACTTCCTGACGAGCCACCCGACGCCGCCGGTCTTCGACGGCCCGGAGGACCGGAACGGGACGCGGAACTTCGACGAGATCCGTTTCTGGGCCGACTACGTCTCGCCCGGCAGGAGCGGGTACGTCTACGACGACGGCGGCGGCACCGGCGGCCTGAGGCCGGGCTCGCTGTTCGTGATCGCGGGCGACCAGAACTCGGACCCGCTCGACGGCGACAGCATCCCGGGCTCGATCCAGCAGTTGCTCGAGCACCCGCTCGTGAACACGAAGCTGACGCCAGAGAGCGAGGGCGCGGTCGAGCAGGACGCGCTCCAGGGCGGGATCAACCTGACGCATCGCTCGGACCCGCGCTTCGATACGGCCGACTTCTCCGACGTCGCGCCGGGCAACCTGCGGGTCGACTACGTCCTGCCGCGGAAGACGCTGCAGATGGTGGACGCGGGTGTCTTCTGGCCGCTCGCCTCCGATCCGCTCTTCCGGCTCGTCGGGACGTTCCCGTTCCCGACCTCCGACCACCGGCTCGTCTGGATCGACGTGACGGTGCCGGGCAGGTAGCGCGAACCTACGCTGCGACTGCCGCGAGCCCTTCGCCGGACTCGTGGCAGTCGCGGCAGCGCGCCTCGTCCTCTGCGCGGGGGAACCCATGGTTCCCCCGCGAGCCCCCTCCTTCTTCGCTGCGCCTACGAAGAGGGTTGCGCGCCTGCGGGCGACTGAGTTGCCCTCCGGCGACCGGACGTCGTCCGCCGTCGAAAGGAAAGAGGTCTTACGCGGCGACTGCCGCGAAGCCCTCGCCGGACTCGTGGCAGTCGCGGCAGCGCGCCTCGTACTGCTCGTTGGCGCCGACGACGATCGTCGCGCCCGAGTACGGCGCGGGCCGGCCGTCGACGAGCCGCTGCGTCGTCGTCGCGCCGCCCCCGCAGCGGTGGCAGACGGCCTGGAGCTTGTCGACGAACTCGGCGTGCGCGAGCAGCTCGGGCATCGGCCCGAACGGCTGCCGGCGGAAGTCCTGGTCGAGGCCGGCCGCGATCACGCGCGCGCCGCCGTCGGCGAGCGCGAGCGCCGCGCCGACGATCTCCGGCTCGAAGAACTGCACCTCGTCGATCCCGACGACGTCGAAGCCGCGCGCGTGCTCGACGAGCTCCGGCACGCAGCCGACGGGGACGGCCCGCATCCGGATCCCGGCGTGGCTGACGACGTCGGCGGCGTCGTAGCGGTCGTCGATCCGGGGCTTGAAGATGACGACGCGCCGGTTGGCGATCTCCGCCCGCCGCAGCCGGCGGATCATCTCCTCGCTCTTGCCGCTGAACATCGGGCCGCAGACGACCTCGACCCAGCCGCCGCTCTTGGGATTGATGCGGATCATGCGCCCGATCCTAGGAAACAGGCCGGACGAGCCGGCGAGATGGGCCGGTCGGCCCATGCAGGCCGCGCCCGCCGCTGCTTCGCTGGAGGCGTGACCGTGCTGGCCGCCCTCCTCCTCGTCTGCTCGGTCCTGCTCGTGGCTGGAATGGTCGCCGGCGTGCTCGGTCCGCTGGCCGCGCCAGCTCGCGACCGCTAGCCAAAACCGCTACACTCCTCGTCCGCGCGGCGGCGTAGCTCAGTTGGTTAGAGCAGCGGAATCATAATCCGCGTGTCGCAGGTTCGAGTCCTGCCGCCGCTATTCCTCAGCACCTCCTTTCCACCGAAACCGAGAGAACACGATCTAGATGGCAGCCGGAGTACGAGTCGCGATCACGCTCGCCTGCACCGAGTGCAAGCGGCGCAACTACCAGACGAACAAGTCGAAGCGGAACACGCCCGACCGCGTCGAGT
>DATKBA010000192.1:0-3038 GCA_035514455.1 Gaiellaceae bacterium
CAGGTACTCCGGCTGGTCGAAGAGCCCGTAGAGGTCGGGCTCGTCGGGGTTCTCCTCCTCGATCACGACGGCGACGTTCTCGAGCGCGCGCGCGAGCTCCGGCGGGAGCGAGTCGAGCGCGGCGCGGACGTGCTCCTCGAAGGTCATCAGTGTGTTGGTCGCAGGGGACGCCGCTGCTGGACGAGCTTCACGAGCAGGAAGCCGAAGACGAACCCCCCGATGTGCGCGAAGAAGGCCACGCCGCCGCCCTCCTGCGGGCGCTGGAGCGAGGCGCTTCCCTCGAGCAGCTGGAAAAGGAACCAGAGGCCGAGGAAGAGCACGGCCGGGACCTCGCGGAGGACGAAGAAGATCACCGTCAGCACCTTCGCCCGCGGCAGCAGCAGCAGGTACGCGCCGAGCACGGCGGAGACGGCGCCGCTCGCGCCGACGTTCGGGATCGTCGCGTCCTGCCCGCTGCCCCAGCCGAGCGTGACGAAGGTCTGCAGCGCCGTCGCCGCGAAGCCGCCGGCGAGGTAGAAGAGGAGATAGCGCAGGCGGCCGAGGGCGTCCTCGACGTTGTTGCCGAAGATCCAGAGGAAGAGCATGTTGCCGAGCAGGTGCGCCCAGCTGCCGTGCATGAACATCGAGGTGAGCGCGGTCAGGGGCCAGTCCTGGCCGACGGTGGGGCAGGAGTCGTCGACCTCGCAGGGGTGGTAGGCGAGCTCGTCGACCGAGCCCTGCAGGTCCGGGAGCTGGTACAGCACCCAGAAGAGCACGTTCGCGAGGATGAAGGCGACCGTGACGACCGGGAAGTGCCGTGTCGGCACGTTGTCGCGGAGCGGCAGCACGGCGCGATGCTAGCGTGCTCGAGATCCACGTCGCGAAGCCCGGCGAGGCGAAGCCGCGGCGTCGGCCGCGGCTCCCGTAGGCGATAGAGTCGGGCGGTGGCCGCATTCCCGGACGGGCTGAACGAGCAGGTCGGCTACGAGCTTGCGGCCTCGCACCAGTACGTCGCGATCGCCGTCCACTACGACGCGCAGACGCTGCCCCGCCTCGCCGCGCACTTCTACCGGCAGGCGGTCGAGGAGCGCAACCACGCGATGATGATCGTCCAGTACCTGCTCGACGCGGACGAGCGGGTCGTGATCCCCGGCGTGGCCGCGCCGCAGACCGCGTTCGCGGACGTCGTCGAGCCGGTCCGCCTCGCGCTCGAGCAGGAGAAGCGCGTCACCGAGCAGATCGCCGACCTCGCGAAGCTCGCCCGCACCGAGGGCGACCTCGTCGGCGAGCAGTTCCTCCACTGGTTCCTGCAGGAGCAGCGTGAGGAGGTCGCCTCGATGAGCGCGCTCCTGACCGTGGTCGAGCGCTCGCGCGACAACGTGATGCTGATCGAGGACTACCTGGCCCGCGAGTCGGGCGGCGAGAACGCGCTCGAAACGGGCGCCCCGCCCGCGGCGGGCGGCGTGCTCTAGGCCGGCGTCGGAATCGCCTCGCGGACTGCCTCCGCGACGGCCTCCAGCTCGACGGCGGCGCCGGTGACGTCCTTCAGGAGCGCGTCCGCGGTCGGGCGCTGGCCGAGCGCCCAGAGCTCCGTCAGCAGCGAGCCGGCCTCGCGGCGCTTGAACCACTGCGTGCCGAACTCCTCCCGCATGAACGTCGTCATCTGCGCCGAGAACGCCCAGGCGCGCAGGTACGCGGTCACGTAGTAGCTCGAGTCGATGTCCGCGAGGTAGTCGGTGTCGCTCGGCTCGACCTTGAGCGCGTCGCCGAGGATCTCGACGTAGCGGGGGCGCAGCTGCGTTGGGTCGGGCGCGGCGTGGAACTCGAGCTCGTAAAGGAGCTTTGCGCAGTAACGGCGGACGTAGAAGAGGAGCTGCACGGCGCCCTCGGCGGCGAACACCTCCGGGCGCGGAAAGTCGAGCATGCTCGAGAGCCAGGCGCGATCGTCGATCAGGTGGTCGAAGAGCATCGCCCACCCCTCCGTGACCGCGTTGTCGCCAAGCCGCTTCTCCTCCATCCGCAGTTTCGGAGAGGTGTAGGCGAAGTGCTCCGTGTGCCCGGCCTCGTGGAAGAGCGAGTACCAGTCGTCCGGCCCGCCCTGTGGCTGGATCACGAGCATCACCTTGTCCGGGATCTCGATCGGGGCGCAGAACGCGCGCGGGCTCTTCGTCGGCCGCTCCTCGACGTCGAGGTGGACGTTCGCCTGGCCGTCGAGGTCGATCCCGAGGCCCGAGAGTGTGCCCCGCAGCGCGGGCAGCATCCGGTCGGCCGGGAAGGCGTCGTCCCAGCCGGAGCCGCGGAAGAAGCGGCGGAGGTCCCAGCGTTCCGCCTCGGCGAGGCCGACGCCGACACGCTCGCGCAGGACGCGGTCCATCGCGTCCTCGTAGAGCCGCTCGGTCGACGCCAGGAACGCGCGGCACTGGGTCGCGAGCCCCTCGAGGTCGTAGAGGAAGCCGTCGCGGTAGAGGTGGTAGTAGGTCGGCGCCCCCAGCTCGGGCACGGCCCGCTGCGTCGTGTGGGCGGCGTCGAGGTAGAGCGGGTTCAGGTGCTCCTCGGTCAGCTCGTTCCGGACAGCCTCCAGTCGCGCGCGGGTGTCGCGGTCGGCCGTGTTCGCGATCTTCGGCGTCAGCATCCGGTAGCCGACCGGCTCTCCCTCGTGCTGGATCTCGAGCGCCGCCTCGCGCTCGGCGATCTTCTCCGCCTGCTCGCGCGTGAGCTCGCCGAGGTAGCCCTCGCAGCCGAAGCGGAAGAGCTCCAGGTTCTCGGTCCCGCGGACGGCCTCGCCGACGCGCTTCACCGCGGCGAGGTCGGTCAGGTCGGCGTGGCGCTCGTAGATCGGCCGGAGCTCGAAGTCCGGCTTCAGGCCGGCGTAGTGGAGGTAGTACTCCTCGTCCAGCTCGGCGATGAAGCGGTCGGCACCGGCGCGGTAGCCGTCGAGCTCGCGGTCACTCGGGGCGGCCTCGCTCACGCGGCCTAGGATACGCGCCGTGCAGGAGTTCAGCGTGACAACGGACAGGCGCAGCCAGCTCGTCGACATCACCCGGCAGGTCGAGCAGGCC
>DATKBA010000193.1:0-20772 GCA_035514455.1 Gaiellaceae bacterium
GGTCGACCGCGAGGCGGTCTCGCTCGTGCGCGAGGAGTGGCGCGTCGTCGACCGCTGGTGGACGGAGGACCCGCTCGACCGGCGCTACTTCGACCTCGTGCTCGAGTCGGGCCGGAACGCCTGCGTCTTCCGCGACGAGGAGCTAGGACGTTGGTTTACTCAGCGCGCGTAGAGCCTCGTGCTCCTGGCGCACTGCTCGCGGTGCGTAGGCCGGTGGAACAGTGCTGGAGCACGGGCCGCCGGCCGGAGCGCCGCGAGCAGTGCGAGGCTGTGCCGGAGGCCGGCTCTGCCGGCCGGGAGGCGCAGCCGGCCAGGGGTGCGAGGGGTTCAGCCAGCGGGCTTGAGCGCGTGCTGCGCGAACGACTCCCACTGATCCGCGTGCGCCTCCGGCACGACGACCCACTCCCTGAACGGCTGCCCCTTGCCGGACGGGTCGAAGAGGTGCGCCCCCTCGAGCGCGAGCGCGCGGGCGTGCGCGGCCGGGTCGGGCAGCTTGAAGACCATCGCACCCTCGCCCTTCGTGAAGCCTGCGACCATCTTCCCGCGGGCCTTCACGCACGGCATCCCCATCATCTGGGACAGCTCGACGAAGTCGTGGCGGAAGGCGAGGAAGTCGGCCAGATCGTCGTAGCGCTCGCGCGCGTCCACGCGGAGAGCTTACTTCGAGGCGACCTGCTCGACCGCCGGCGGCGCCGGGGGCTCGTCGGCGGCTACGAGCGCGTGCGCGAAGAGCGCGGTGGTGACCAGGGAGATCGAGGCCATGAGAGTCGCCAGCGTGCGCATACGCATGTGCAACGGCTCTCGGCTCCGGATGGATTCTGTTGGTTAGTGAACTGGATCACAGACGAACGCGTTAAGGGCTCGGAGCCCGTAATCGCGAGCGTCAGGTGTCGATCCAACGATGCGCCATCTGATGCCGTCGAGTTCGAACTCGTTCCCAACACGAAGCCCGTGCGGAAGATCCTCAGTTCGAGGTTCCTCGACGCCGCTCGTATGACGCAGAACAAGCGCGTAGGACATGAAAATAACGATAAGGGTGGTCGCGGACGTTGACGTACGTCGAGCTCCACTGCCACTCAGCGTATTCGTTCCTCGACGGCGCCTCGCACCCGGAGGAGCTTGCGCTGCGGGCGGCGGAGCTCGGCCACGAGGCGCTCGCGCTCACCGACCACGACGGCGTCTACGGCTCGCTCGAGCTCGCGCACGCGGCCAAGCACTTCGGCGTGCGCGCGATCACAGGGGCGGAGGTGACTCTGGCCGGCGGGGCGCACGTGACCCTCCTCGTCGAGTCGCCGCAGGGGTACGCCAACCTCTGCCGGCTCCTGACTGCTGCGCACACGCACACGCGACCCAAGGAGGGGGACCTCGTGGCGCCCGCGCTCGATCCTGCCCTCCTCGCCGAGCTGAACGAGGGGCTCGTCTGCCTCTCCGGTTGTGCCCGCGACGGGCTCGGCGTCCGCGACCCGAATGCCGCCGCCGCGCTCGCCTGCGTCTTCGGGCCGGAGCGCTTCTACGTCGAGCTGCAGCGGCCGTTCGAGCGCGGGGACGCCCGCCGCAACGCGCTCCTGCGCGACCTCGCCGAGCACGCGGGCGTCGAGACCGTCGTCACCGGCAACGTGCACGCGCACCACCCGCGCCGCACCGCGCTCCAGGACGTCCTCGTCGCGATCCGCCACAACACCTCGCTCGAGGCGTGCGAGCGCGAGCGGCGCGGCAACCGCGAGAGCGTCCTGCACGCGCCGGCGAAGCTGCTCGAGCTCTTCCCCGACGACCGCCCGGCGGTCCACCGCACGGCCGAGGTCGCCGCCCGGCTCGAGTTCGACCTGACCGCGGAGCTCGGCTACCGCTACCCCGACTTCTCGGACGGGGACGTGCCGGCGATCAGGCAGCTCGCAGAGGTCTGCAACGACGCCTTCGCCGGCCGCTACCCGCCCAGCAACAGGCGATTGCTCGGCGAGGCTCGCGCGCGGCTCGAGGAGGAGCTCCGGCTGATCGACGAGCTCGGGCTCGCCGGCTTCTTCCTCCTCCACTGGGAGGTGCTCGAGCTGGCGAGGGAGATCGCGAGCGGGATCCGCGGGCCGGGGTCGCCGCGGCGCTTCCTGCCGCCGGGGCGTGGGCGCGGCTCCTCGGTCGGCTCGATCGTCTGCTACCTGACCGGCCTCTCGCACGTCGACCCGGTCGCGCAGAACCTCTCGCTCGGCCGCTTCCTCAACCGCGAGCTTGCGTCGGTGCCGGACATCGACCTCGACTTCCCGCGCGACATCCGCGAGCAGCTGATCCTCGGCGTCACCGAGCGCTACGGCCGCGAGCACGCCTCGCTCGTCGCGAGCTTCTCCACCTACCGCGCGCGCGGCGCGATCCGCGACGTGGGCAAGGCGCTCGGGCTCCCGTTCGCCGAGCTGGAGCGGCTCGCGCGCGTCTCGGACGGCTGGAACGCGAAGCGCGTCGCCGAGGAGCTCGCCCTCCTGCCCGAGCACGAGCGCCGTCTGCTCTCGCCCCGCTGGCGCGCCTTCGCCGAGCTGACCGGCGAGATCGCGGGGCTGCCGCGGCACATCTCGCAGCACCCGGGCGGGATGGTGATCTCCTCGCGGCCGCTCGTCGAGCTCGTGCCGCTGCAGCCGGCGGCGATGGCCGGGAGGCAGATCTGCCAGTGGGACAAGGACTCCTGCTCGGACGCGGGCTTCCTCAAGATCGACCTGCTCGGGCTGGGGATGCTCTCCGCGGTCGAGGACTGCGTCGAGCAGGTCGCGGAGGTCTACGGCGAGCCGATCGACCTCACGCGGATCCCGCTCGACGACCGGGAGGTCTACGTGGAGATCCAGCAGGCGGACACGATCGGCGACTTCCAGATCGAGAGCCGCGCGCAGATGCAGAGCCTGCTGCGGACGAAGCCGGCGAACCTCGACGACCTGACCGTGCAGGTCGCGCTCGTGCGGCCGGGACCGATCCAGGGGAAGGCCGTGCACCCGTACATCGACGCGCGCGAGCGGCTGCGCGCCGACCCGTCCTACCTGCCGCCGGTCGACCACGAGCTCCTGCGCGAGCCGCTGCGCGACACGCACGGAGTCGTCGTCTTCCAGGACCAGGTGCTCGAGGTGGCGATCGCGCTCGCCGGCTTCACGATCGGCGAGGCGGAGGGGCTGCGGCGGGCGATGAGCCGCAAGCGGAGCGAGGAGGCGATCGAGGCGTTCCGGCAGCGGTTCGTCGAGGGCGCGGCGCGGAACGGCGTCGACCCGGTGACCGCGGACACGGTCTACGACAAGCTCGCCGCCTTCTCCGGCTTCGGCTTCCCCAAGTCGCACGCGGCCGCGTTCGGCCTGCTCGCCTACCAGTCGGCGTGGCTGCGGCACCACTACCCGGCCGAGTTCCTCTGCGCGCTCCTGAACGCGCAGCCGATGGGCTTCTACCCGCCCTCGTCGCTTGTGCGCGACGCGCAGCGCCGCGGCGTGCAGGTGCGGCCGCCGGACGTGAACCTGAGCGCCGTCCGGTGCACGTGGGAGGAGGGCGCCGTGCGGATGGGCCTGAAGTACGTCAAGTCGGTGGGGAAGGACGACGCGGAGGCGGTCGTCGCCGAGCGCGAGGCGAACGGCGAGTTCCTGGGCGTCGGCGACCTCGCCCGGCGGGTGCCGCTCGACGCGCGCGAGCTCGAGGCGCTGCTGCGGAGCGGCGCCTGCGACCGCTGGGGGAAGCGGCGCGACCTGCTCTGGGAGCTCGGCCTCGTCGCCCGGCCGCAGACCCTTTCTAGCGCAACAATCCCTAAAGGCAGCCGCTTTGCGGCTGCTGCGCAACCCACTCGCCGAGCGCAACCGCACATTCAGCTCGCGCTCGAGCTCGGCCCCACGGTCGCCACGCCCGAGCTGCGCGACCTGACCGCCTGGGAGCGGATGCTCGCCGACTACGCCATGACGAGCGTCTCGATCGACGTCCACCCACTGACGCTGCTGCGGCCGCACCTGCCGGCCGACGTGCTCCCGAGCGTCCGGCTGAACGAGGCGCCCCACCGCAGCCGGGTCGCCTTCGCCGGGATGGCCGTCGCGCGCCAGCGGCCGGCGACCGCGAGCGGGATCGTGTTCATGCTGCTCGAGGACGAGCTCGGCCAGGTGAACCTGATCGTCTCGCCCGAGGTGTACGAGCGGAACCGGGCGATCGTCCGCGGCGAGCCGCTCCTGCTCGCCCGCGGCCGCTTCGAGCGGATCAAGGAGAACCGGAACATCGTCGTCGAGACGCTCGAGAGCCTCGGCCCGCTCGCCCGGCGGATCGCGAGCAGCGACGTCGGCGCCGCGCTCCCCGCGGGGCACCGCTTCGGGCGCCGTTGAGCGAAAACGAGGGCTAGCGGCCGTGGAGCGCGCGGTCGAGCAGCCGTGCGGTGTTCACGAGGCCGATGTGCGAGAAGGCCTGGGGAAAGTTGCCGACGAGCCTGCGCAGCCGCGGGTCGTACTCCTCCGAAAGTAGGCCGAGCTCGTTGCGGAGCGCGAGCAGTCGCTCGAACATCGCCTCGGCCTCGTCGAGCTCGCCGAGCAGGACGAGGTTGTCGACGAACCAGAACGAGCACAGGAAGAACGCTCCCTCGCCGGGCGGGAGGCCGTCGACCTCCTCGACCCCCTCGTCGTGGCGGTAGCGGTGGACGAAGCCGTCCACGAGCAGCTCTCGCCGGACCGCCTCGAGCGTGCCGCGGACACGCGGATCCTCCGGCGGCAGGAAGCCGAAGAGCGGGATCGTGAGCAGGCTCGCGTCGACCCGTTTGGTGTCGTAGGCCTGCACGAAGGAGCCGAGCTCGTCATCCCAGCCGCGCTCGAGCACCTCGGCGTGGATCTCGTCCCGGACCGACCGCCAGCGCTCGGCGGGGCCGTCGCGGCCGTACTCCTCGACCGCCATGACCCCGCGGTCCATCGCCACCCACGCCATCACCTTCGAGTGCGTGAAGTGGCGTCGCGGCCCCCGGACCTCCCAGATCCCCTCGTCCGGCTCCCGCCAGCGCCGTTCGAGGTTCGCGAGCATCACCCGCTGGATCGCCCACGACTGGTCGTCGGGCTCGATCTTGCGGCGCCGCACCTGGTGGAGCACGTCGAGCACCTCGCCGTAGACGTCGAGCTGGAACTGCGTGCTCGCGCCGTTGCCGACGCGCACGGGCCGGGAGCCCTCGTAGCCGGAGAGCCACGGCACCTCGAACTCCGGCAGGCGGCGCTCGCCGGCCGGCCCGTACATGATCTGCAGGTCGTCCGGGTCGCCGGCGACGGCGCGGAGCAGCCACTCGCGCCATGCGTGCGCCTCGGCCGTGTAGCCGCTCTCGAGCAGGGCGTCGAGCGCGAAGGTCGCGTCGCGCAGCCAGCAATAGCGGTAGTCCCAGTTGCGGACGCCGCCGATCTGCTCCGGGAGCGACGTCGTCGGGGCGGCCACGATCCCGCCGGTCGGGGCGTACGTCATCGCCTTCAGCACCATCAGCGAGCGCGTGACCGCGTCGTGCCAGCGACCCGCGTGGGTGCACGTCCCGACCCACTCGCGCCAGAAGCCGCAGGTCTCCTCGAGCGAGCGCTCGGGGTCGATCCGCGGGGGCACCTGCTCGTGCGACGGGTACCAGGTGAGGACGAACGGCACGCGCTCGCCGGCGGTGACAGTGAACGCCGCCCGCGTGCGCAGGTCCTCCCCGCGCACCGCCACGGGCGTGTGCAGCGCAAGCGCGTCCGGGCCAGCGACCGCGATCCGCGTCCCGTCCTCGAGGCGCCGCACCCAGGGGACGATCGAGCCGTAGCCGAAGCGGATCGCGAGGTCGAGGCGCATCGGCACCGATCCCTCGAGCCCCTCGACGATCCGCACGAGGTCGGGCTCGGTGCCGCGCGGCGGCATGAAGTCGATCACGCGCACGCTGCCGCCGGCGCAGTGGAAGTCGAGCTCGTGCACGAGCGTGTCCTCGCGGTAGCGCCGCTCGACGCGCTCGACCTCGCAGTCGGGCGCGAGCTGCCAGCGCCCGTCCCACTCGTCGCCGAGCAGGGCCGAGAAGCACGCTGCCGAGTCGAAGCGGGGGAGGCAGAGCCAGTCGATCGAGCCGTTGCGGCCGACGAGCGCCGCGGCCTGGAGGTCGCCGATCAGCCCGTAGTCCTCGAGGCGCAGCACGCTAGAGCCTCACCCGCGGGTGGCGCCTGCGGGTCGCGCGCTCGAAGGCGGCCGCATACTCCTCGGCGGCATCCTCGTCGAGCGTCGCCGCATAGGTGTCGCGGAGCTCGCCGAGCCGGTCGGCGACCGTCTCCAGCACGAGCTGGTAGTCGCCGTACAGCTCCTCCGCCTCCTCGCGCGCGGTTTCGTCGTACGCGCGCTCGGCGTCGACTGCCTCCCGCAGGAGCCCGGCCTCATCCTCGGCGAAGAGGTCGAGCTGGCGGCGGACGAGGTCGCCGAAGCGGTCGCGGCGCAGCCTCACAGCAGCTCGCCGTAGAGCTCGAGGTGCGCCGAAGCCGCGGCCTCCCAGGTGAGCTCGGCGCGGGCCCGTGCGGCACCGGCGCGCGCCTCGGCCAGGGCGTCGGGGTCGTCGAGGAGCTCGCGCAGCGCCGAGGCGAGCGCGTCGACGTCGTCGGGCGGAACGACGCGTCCGGCGCCGTAGCGTCGCACCGGCTCGCCGAGCCCGCCGACGTCGTAGACGACCGCGGGCACGCCGGCGCCGAGCGCGCGCAGGAGCGCACCGCTCTGGTCGAGCTCGGCGCGGTAGGGGAAGGCGGCGACGGTGGAGGCGCCGAGCGCGCGATCGATCTCGCTCTCGGGCAGGAAGGTGCTCGCGTCGCCCGCGACCTCCAGCCGGGCGCCCGCCCGCGCCGCCGCCCGGCGCGCGTGGTCGAGCTGCTTGTAGGGCCGGACGAGGCCGAGCGCCAGCACGGTGCGCCCGTCGTCCGTGCGCGGCGGGTCGCTCGGCGACACCGCGTGGGGGATCACGCGCAGCTTCGCAGCCGGGACGCCGAACGCCGCGAGCGTGTCGCGGCCGCGCTCGCTGTGCACGACAACGCGCTCGAAGCGGTCGAAGAGCCGCCGCCAGAGCCGTGTGCGAGCCGCAGTCCGCCGCGGCAGCAGGTCGTGGGCGGTGAGGACGAGGGGCGCGCGGTGGCGCAGCAGCCACGCGTCGGCCTCCGGGAGGGCCACCCACTGGACGTGGACGACGTCGGCGGCTGTGGCCGCGAGCCGCGCGAGGCCGAGCGGGTGCTCGAGGACCTTCAGCGGCAGCCGCAGGCGCGACCGGCGGAAGAGGCGCGACGAGAGCGGGTAGAAGAGCTCGCGCCGCCGGTAGCCCACGGGCGCCGGAGCGTCGCCGAAGCGGAAGCGGGACGTCACGAGCTCGACGTCGGCGCCCGCGCGGGCGAGCGCCGAGGCGAGCTCGTGGTCGTAGGGCGGCGTGAAGGCCGGGGGGTCGGCAAGGACGACGCGCATCGGTCGTAGGCTAGTGCCCGTGCTGATCCGGAGCTGGAACCTCTTTCACGGCAACACCAGCCCGCGCGGCCCGCGCGTGCACCTGCGCGAGATGATCGAGCTCGCGACCGCGGACCGGCCCGACGCCGTCTGCCTCCAGGAGCTGCCGCTCTGGTCGCTCGGCCGGCTCGAGGAGTGGAGCGGCATGTCCGCGTTGTCGGCTGTCGCCAAGCGGACGCTCGTGCCCCGCCGGCTCGGCGGCGTCCTCCAGCGGCGCGATCCGCGCCGCTTCCGCTCGGCGGTCACGGGCCAGGCGAACGCGATCCTGCTGGCGCCCGGCCACGTGCCCCTCGAGCACCGCACGGTTCGGGTCAGCGCCGCCAGCCGCGAGCGCCGCGTCTGCCACGCCGTCCGGCTCGAGGGGATCGTGATCGGCAACGTCCACGCGTCGAACCAGTTCCGGCGCCCGGACGTGCCGCGGGCGGAGCTGAAGCGCGCGCACGCGCTCGTCGAGGAGCTCGCGCGCCCGGGCGATGCCCGGGTGCTGGCGGGCGACTTCAACCTGGACGAGCCGGAGCTGCCGGGGCCGAACATCGACCACATCGTCGTCGCCGGCGTCCCGCACGGCCCGCTCGAGGTGTGGCCCGAGGAGCGGCGCCGTCAGAATGGGGCGGTGCTCTCCGACCATGCGCCTGTCGAGGTGAGGGTCGGGTGACCCCCGAGGAGGGCCGGGCGCTCTTCCCGGTGCTCGAGCGCCTCGCGTACCTGAACGCGGGGACGTTCGGCCCGCTCGCACGCGCCACCGCCGCGGCGGTCGAGGAGCAGCTGCGCTCGGACCTCGAGCGGGGCCGCTCCGGCAAGGAGTACTTCGAGCGGATGCTCGGGCTGCGTGCGGAGGCGCGGCAGGAGCTCGCGTCGCTCGTCGGCGCGCTGCCCGGCCAGGTGACGCTCACCGGGTCGACGACGGACGGCTGCAACATCGTCCTCGCCGGGCTGGGTCTCGAGCCGGAGGACGAGATCGTGACCACGCGGGAGGAGCACTTCGGCCTGCTCGGCCCCCTGCACGCGAGCGGCGCCCGCGTCGTCGTCGCCGACGCCGACCCGGAGGCGATCCTCGCCGCCGTGACGCCGCGGACGCGGCTGCTCGCCCTCTCGCAGGTGCTCTGGACGACCGGGCGCGTGCTGCCGGTGCGGGAGCTGCGCGAGCGGACGGGCGTCCCGGTGCTCGTCGACGGCGCCCAGTCGGCCGGCGCGATCCCGGTGGACGCGGCCGGCCTCGACTTCCTCACGATCTCGGGGCAGAAGTGGCTCTGCGGCCCGGACTCGACCGGCGCGCTCGTCGTCGCCGACCCCGAGCGGCTCCGGGTCGCGCGGCCGAGCTATTTCTCCCAGACGGCGTACGAGGAGACGGGCAGCTTCGAGCCCGCGAAGGGGGCCGCGCGCTTCGACCCCGGCTGGATCTCGAGCGCCGCGCTCGCCGGCCTGCTGGCGGCGCTGCGGCTGCCGCCGGGGTGGCGCTTCGAGCACGCCGCCGCGATGGCGAGCCGCTGCCGGGAGCTGCTCGCCCCGCTGGCGGAGATCGTGCCGGGCGAGTCGATGCTCGTGGCCTTCCGGAACGACGACCCGCCCGCGACGGTGGCCCGGCTCGTAGAGGCCGGCGTCGTCGTCCGCGACATCCCGAGGACGCCCCTCGTGCGCGTCTCGTGCGGCTGGTGGACGGACGAAGGCGACCTGGCGCGCCTCGTCGAAGCGCTCAGCGCGACTTAGTGTCTGATAGACACAAGCTCGCGGTCGGGCGCGCAACGAGGCGGGGCGCGGGGAGCTTGTGACTGATAGACACAAGCTCACGCCGCATCGGCGGCGGTGCGCAGGCCGAGCTCGTTCGCGATCGGCTGCAAGGCCGCGACGACGTTCGCGATGTGCTCGTCGAGCTCGATCCCGAGCAGCTCGGCGCCCGCGTAGACCTCGTCGCGGTGGACACCGGCTGCGAACGACGGCTGCTTCAGCTTCTTCTTCACCGACTTCGGCTCGAGCCCGTCCAGCCCCGCCGGCCGCACGAGACCGCAGGCGTGGACGAACCCCGAGATCTCGTCGCAGGCGAACAGCGTCTTCTTCAACGGCGTGTCGCGCGGCAGCCCCAGGTGCTCGGCGTGGGAGAGGACCGCCTCGATCACCTCTTCCGGCCACCCCTCCTCGCGCAGGATCGGCGCGCCGTCCTGCGGGTGCTTGTCGAGCGTGGGGTGGATCTCGTAGTCGAAGTCGTGTAGGAGCGCGGTGACCGCCCAGAGCTCCTCGTCCTCCCCGAACCGGCGCGCGTAGTAGCGCGTCGAGGCCTCGACGGCGAGCGCGTGCCGGCGCAGCGACTCGCTCTTCGTATAGCGCGTGAGCGTCTCCCACGCTTTCTCCCGCGTCGGCTCCATCCGATGTCTACGATACCCCGCCTCATGGCGGCAACTACGCTCTCCACCGGAATGCAGGCTTTCGTGATCGAGGGCGGCCGGCCGCTCAGCGGCACCGTCCGCGCCGCGGGGAACAAGAACGGCGCGCTGCCGATCCTCGCCGCCACCGTCCTCGCGACGGAGCCGGTGCGACTGACGAACGTCCCGCGGATCCGCGACGTGCAGACCATGCTCGAGCTGCTCGCCGGCATCGGCGCCGAGGTCGACTGGGCCGGCGACAACGAGGTTCGGATCGACACGACGGGCGTGCACAAGACCGAGCTCGACGAGGAGCTCTGCCGCCGCATCCGAGCATCGTTCTTGCTCGCCGGGCCGCTGCTCGCCCGCTTCGGCACGGTCAGCATGCCGCCGCCGGGCGGCGACGTGATCGGCCGCCGCCGGCTCGATCCGCACATCCACGGCTTCGCCGAGCTCGGGGCCGAGATCGACTTCAACGGCCGCTACGACATGCGCGCCGAGGCGCTGCGCGGCACGAACGTCTTCCTCGACGAGGCGAGCGTGATGGCGACGGAGAACGTCGTCATGGCCGCCGTCCGCGCCAAGGGCGAGACGGTGATCGGCAACGCCGCCTGCGAGCCCCACGTGCAGGACCTCTGCCGCTTCCTCGTCTCGCTCGGCGCCCGGATCGACGGGATCGAGTCGAACGTGCTCCGGATTCAGGGAGTCGACAAGCTGGGCGGCGGCGCGTGGCGCGTGGCGCCCGAGCACATCGAGGTCGGCAGCTTCATCGGCCTGGCGGCGGCCACCGGCGGCGACCTCACGATCGAGGACGTCGAGCCGCGCGACCTCACCTCGATCCTGCCCACGTTCGCCAAGCTCGGCGTCACCGTGGAGGTGGGCGAGACGACCGTCCGCGTGCCGCCCGGGCAGCAGCTCGTCGTGCAGGACGACCTCGGCCGCCAGATCCCGAAGATCGAGGACGGCCCGTGGCCCGCCTTCCCGGCCGACCTCACCTCGATCGCCGTCGTCACAGCGACGCAGGCGCACGGGACGGTGCTCGTCTTCGAGAAGATGTTCGAGAGCCGCCTCTTCTTCGTCGACAAGCTGGTCGGGATGGGTGCGCGGATCATCCTCTGCGACCCTCACCGCGCCGTCGTCACGGGGCCTGCCCAGCTCTACGGCGAGCGGCTGACGAGCCCGGACATCCGCGCCGGGATGGCGATGCTGATCGCCGCGCTCTGCGCCGAGGGGACGTCCACCATCGGCAACATCGGGGAGATCGACCGCGGCTACGAGCGGATCGACGAGCGACTGCGGGCGCTCGGCGCGTCGATCGAGCGCGTCGACGCCTAGCGGACGGTGATTCGCACCGGCGCGCTCGTCGCGGCCGCGATCTCCGCCGTGCCCGGGTAGCGGGCGCGGACGCGGTACTCACCGGACTTGAGCGCGTACCGCCAGGCGGCGCGGCCGGTCGAGTCGGTCACCGCCGTGGCCGCGCGCGACCAGCGCCCGCCGTCGAACGACTCGAGCACGACCGTGCGCGCGCCCTCGGCGCCGGGTGCGCCCACCACCTGCAGGCGCGCGGCGAGCGCGACGCGCCGCGCGGTCCGCGTTGCCTTAAGGCTGATCCGCGCCGGAGCCTGACGGAGCGAGACGACCAGGGGAGCGGAGGCCGTGAGCGTGCCGCCGTCCGTGTCCAGCGCAGCCACGCCGAAGACGTAGACGCTTCCCCCGACGAGGTCGTAGGCGGCGGCGGTCGCGGCCGTCGACGGCGTCAGCACGCGCTGCGAGGCGCCGTCCCGCGAGACGGTGACCCGGAACGAGGCCGCGCCGGGATGGGCGGGCCAGGAGAGCGAGACGCGCGTGCCGGTGCGGACGCCCTCGAGCCGGAAGGGAACGGCCAGCGCCGGATCCTGGGCGCGGGCGACGGCGGCGGGGAGGTCGAGCACGCCGAAGCCGGCGGCGGGCGTCCACGCGCCGCCGCCGCTCGCCGTCTGCTCGAGGATCGACGCGACCTCGTCCGCCCGCAGCAGCGGATTCGCCGCCCAGACGAGGGCCGCGGCGCCGGCTACCTGCGGGGCCGCAAACGACGTGCCGCTGCCGTAGCCGTACGCGCCGGCCGCCGAGCCGGCGAGCGCGGTGCGCGGGTAGCGCAGGCGGGGCGACAGGGACGAGACCGCGCTGAAGACGGCGTCGCCCGGGGCGAGCAGCGACACGTGCGTGCCCGTGCTCGAGAACGCGGCGCGCTTGCCGTTCCGGTCCGAGGCGCCGACCGCGAGCCCGCGGCCGCCGACGCCGCGCGAGCCCACGGGCTGGAGGAGAGCGGCCGGGTACTCGACCGGATTTCCGTCCCGGTAGCCGTTGCCGACGGCGGCGACGAGGAGCGCGCCCTTCGCGACGGCGTAGTCGACCGCGCGGCGCTCCGCCGTCGAGGTGGACGGCCCCCCGAGGCTGAGGTTGAGGATCCGGGCGCCGTGGTCGACGGCGTACACGATCGCCGCGGCCTCCTCGACGTCCGTGAACGATCCGGTCGGGCCGCCGGCCTGGACGATCAGCAGCTTCGCCTCGCCCGCGACGCCTGCGATCCCCTCGCCGTTCGACGCGGAGCCGGCGGCGAGCGCCGCGACGAAGGTGCCGTGGCCGTTGAGGTCGCTCACGTCGGGGCCGCCGTCGCCCCGGACGCTGTGCGCCTGGGGCGACTTGGCGGCGAGGTCGGGTGCGGTCAGGTCGGCGCCGGTGTCGATCACGGCGATCGTGATCCCCGCGGCCGCGGCGGCGACGTCCGGCGGGACCCGGTCTGCTCCGATCGCCGCGTACTGCCACTGGGGCGGGCCCGCCGCACCCGGCGCGAGCGCGGGCTCGACGAGCGAGCGGCGTTGCGCCGCGCGCTCCACGCGGACGATCCCGGGCTCGGCGGCGAGGCGGGCGGCGTATCGCTCCACGTCGCCGCGCGGCCGGATCTCCGCGATCCGGAGGGCGGGGATGCGCCCCACGACCGTGCCCGCGTGGCGGGCGAGGACGCGGTCGAGCGCCTGCTCGTTCGCGTAGGCGACGACGGCCGTTCCCCGCGGCCACGCCACGCGCGCTCCCGGGTCGATCGCGGGCAGAGCGGGTCCGGCCGTGACGAGCACCGCCAGGACCGAGCCGGTGATGAACCGCAGGTGACCCACGAAAGCTGTCAGATCATCCTTCTAACCTGCAGAAAGCGTTACCCCCGGATGGGTTACCCTCGGTCGCATGAGCGCCCGCGTCGCACCCGGGGCCGGCACGGCCAACGTGGCCACCGGCATCCCCGTCCTCGACCACCTGCTCGGCCTGCTCGCTCGGAGCGGCCGGTTCGAGCTCGCGCTCGAGCTGCCGCCCGGCGACGCGGAGGCGGAGGTGACCGCGGCCGGCCGTGCGCTCGGCGAGGCCGTGTCGGGTCTGCTCCGCGCCGACGGCACCCCGGGGCACGGTTCCGCCTTCATGCCCGCCGACGAAGCGCTGGCGCACGTCGCGTTCGAGGTCTCCGGCCGGCCGCTCGTCGCCAGCAACGTCGACCTCACCGAGGCGCGCGCCGGCGGGCTGGGCAGCGACCTCGCCGCCCGCTTCCTCGACTCCTTCGCCGACGCGGCCGGGCTGACCCTGCACGTGCGCCTGCTCGACGGCGAGGACTCCGGCCACGTGCTCGAGGCAATCTTCAAGGCGCTCGGGGCCGCGCTCGCGCAGGCTTCCCGGGCCTGAGGCGAGGAGAGCACGTGGCAGAGAAGGAGATCGTCCGCACCGACCGCGCGCCCGCGCCGTTCCAGGGCGCGCCGTACAACCAGGCCGTCAAGGCGGCCGGGCTCGTCTTCGTCGCCGGCCAGCTCGGCCTGGCGCCGGGGGCCAAGGAGATGGTCGGCGCGGACGTCGCCGCGCAGACCGAGCAGGTGATGCAGAACCTGCGCGCGATCCTCGAGGAGGCCGGCAGCGGCCTCGACCGCCTGGTGAAGACGACCGTCTTCCTCCAGAGCCTCGACGACTTCGCGGCGATGAACGAGGTCTACGCGACTCACGTCGGCGACCGGCCGCCCGCGCGCTCCACGGTCGAGGTGGCGAAGCTCCCCTCGGGCGCGCTCGTCGAGATCGAGGCCGTCGCGTTGCTCTAGGCGAGGTTCTTAAGCCGCGCCGGCCGCGAAGCGGCCCTTCAGGGACATGCGCGGCGCGCGTCCGCGCGAGCGGACGTGTGCCATGCGACGGCAGAATGACCGGTGTGTGGGAATCGGTCGCCGACTACGTGCACTCGCTCGGGCTCGACGCGTACGTCGTCGGCGGCGCAGTCCGGGACGAGCTGCTCGGCCTGCCCGTGCAGGAGCGGGACTTCGTCGTCCCCGGCGTCGGGCACGTCGAGCTGCGCGCCGCGCTGGAGCCGCACGGGCGCGTCGAGGACCTGGTCGTCGCCGACCAGCGGGTCGGGGTGCGGCTGCATCCCGCCGACCGGGAGGCGCGCGCGCTCCAGCCGGCGGGGATCGAGTTCACGCCCCCGCGCGTGGAGCGCTCGACCGGCCCCGGGCGGCACGACTTCGAGATCGCCGCGGACGCCGCGATCACGCTCGAGGAGGACATGCGCCGCCGCGACTTCACGATCAACGCGATCGCGCGGCGGCTCGAAACCGGGGAGCTGCTCGACCCGCTCGGCGGGCAGGCGGATCTCGAGTGCGGCGTCCTGCGCACGACGGCGCCGACGAGCTTCCGCGACGACCCGCTCCGGATCGTCCGCGGTCTCCGCTTCGTCTCGCAGCTCGGCGTCGACCCCGACGAGGACACGGTCCGGCAAATGCGCGAGTGGGCGCCGCAGCTCGAGCACGTCTCGGGCGAGCGGATCGGCGGCGGCCTCGCGGCCGACGGGATGGGAGAGCTGTCGAAGCTGCTCCTCGGCGCCCATCCGGCGAAGGCGCTCCGGCTCGCGCGCGACACCGGCGTGCTCCCGCACCTGCTCCCGGAGCTCGCGCCTGCGATCGGCTTCGACCAGGAGAGCCGCTACCACGACCTGCCCCTGGACGAGCACACGTTCCGGGCGGTCCAGGCGGCGGCGGAGGCGGGCGCGCCGCTGGAGGTCCGGCTCGCCGCGCTCCTGCACGACGCGGGCAAGCCCGAGTCGTCGTGGCGCGGCCGGGACGGCCGCCTCCACTTCTACGCGAAGCCGGAGCTCGGCAAGCGCAGCCACGAGGAGATCGGCGCCGAGCTCGCCGCCGCCGCGCTCTCCCGCCTGCGCTATCCGGTGCGCGTGCGCGACCGCGTGCGGAGGATCGTCCGCGCACACATGTTCGGCGTGCCCGCGGGCGTCGATCCGGTCAAGGCGCGCAAGTTCCTGCACCGGCACGGAGACGGACTCGTCTTCGATCTCGTCGCGCACAAGCGCGCCGACCTGCTCGGCAAGCGCGCCGAAGCGAACGAGGCGACGGACGAGGAGCTGGCTCGGCTCGACCGCTTTCGCGATTCGCTCGCGGCGGAGGTCGAGCGCCCGCACAGGCTCGACCAGCTCGCGGTCGACGGCGACGACCTGATCGCGGCCGGGTGGAAGCCCGGCCCGGCGCTCGGGCACGCGCTCGAGCACCTGCTCGCGTGCGTGATCGGCGATCCCGGGCTGAACACGCGCGACTGGCTGCTCGCCGAGGCCGAGAGGCTGCGCACCGGGTGATCCGCTGGTCGCCGCCCGGGCCGTACGAGATCGTCTTCTCCACGCGGGAGGGAGGCGTCAGCGAGGGCCCGTACGACTCGCTCAACCTCGGCCGCCTGACCGGCGACGACGTCGAGCGGGTCGACGAGAACCGCCGCCGCCTCTGCGCGGAGATCGGGGCCGACGCGGAGCGGCTCGCGCTCAACCGCCAGGTCCACTCGACGGTCGTCCACCGCGCGGAGGCCGGACGCCGCGGCGAGCCCGGCGACGGGCTCTGGACGGACGAGCGGGACGTGCCGGTGCTGGCCATGACCGCCGACTGCCTCCCGATCGCGCTCGTCCGCGAGGAGGGCGAGGCGCCGGCGGTCGCGGTCCTCCACGCGGGCTGGCGCGGCCTCCTGGCCGGGATCGCGGCGGAGGGGGTCGCAGCGCTCGGCGGGCGCGTGCGCGCCGCGCTCGGGCCGGCGATCGGCCCGTGCTGCTATGAGGTCGGCCCGGAGGTGGCGGAGCCGTTCGCGAGCGCGTTCGGGCCCGAGGTGGTGCACGGGCGTAGCCTCGACCTCTGGACCGCCGCCGAGCGGGCGCTGCACGACGCCGGCGTGAAGTCGGTCGAGCGGTTCGAGCTCTGCACGTCGTGCAACGCCGGGCTCTTCTTCTCGCACCGGCGCACGGGCAAGCCGCGCGGCGTCCAGGGGGTGGCCGCCCGTGTCGCCTGACGCCGTGCGGGCCGCCTACGAGCGGATCAGAGGCGAGGTCGGGCCGGCAGTGACCGTCGTCGCGGCGACGAAGTACGTCTCCCTCGAGGACATGGCCGTGCTCGCCGAGGCCGGGATCGAGGTGGTGGGGGAGAACCGCGCCCAGGACCTCGAGCGCAAGCACGCCGAGTACGGCGACGCGTTCCGCTGGCACTTCATCGGCCACCTCCAGTCGAATAAGGCGAAGGTCGTCAACCGCATCTGCGAGCTCGTCCACTCGCTCGGCTCCGAGTCGGCCGCCCCGCGCCTGACGGTGCCCGCGCTCGTCGAGGTGAACCTCTCCGGCGAGGAGTCGAAGTCGGGCGTCCCGCCGGAGCGCGTCGGCGACCTCCTGCGCGCTTACGCCGGCGTCCGCGGCCTGATGACGATGCCGCCCGCGGCCTCCGACCCGGAGGCGTCACGGCCCTACTTCCGCCGGCTGCGGGAGCTCGCAGCCGAGCACGGGCTCGCCGAGCTGTCGATGGGCACCTCGCAGGACTACCGCGTCGCGGCCGAGGAAGGGGCGACGCTCGTGCGTGTCGGCTCCATCCTGTATGGGCCATAATCTCCTGCTGAGATGGGATTTGCAGACGTCTGGAACCGCACGCTCGTCTACTTCGGGATCGCCGAGGAAGACGACTGGGACGAGGACGGCTACGCCACGAACGAGGAGCTGGAGCGCACCTATCACGCGCGCGAGCGGGCAAACGTCCGGCGCCTGCAGCCGCGCCGCGGCCGCGACTTCGACGACTGGACGGATCCCGAGCCGGCGGGTGACGCGACGGCCGTGATCCGCCCGGCGACGCGGCTGCGCGGCGTCGAGGCGGTGCCGAGCCCGGCCTCGGTGAAGGTGCACCTCGTCCTGCCGCGCAGCTTCAACGACGCCCAGCAGATCGCCGACCGCTTCAAGGACGGCGTGCCCGTGATCCTCAACCTCCAGAGCTGCGACCAGGACCTCTCGAAGCGCTTGATCGACTTCGCGAGCGGGCTCACCTACGCGCTCGACGGAGGCATGCAGCGCGTCGCCGACAAGGTCTTCCTGCTCACGCCGCGCAACGTCGAGGTCTCCGCCGAGGAACGGGCGAGAATGCTCGAGCGCGGCGGCTTCTTCAACCAAGCGTAGGAAATCGCTCCGCCGCCGCGAAACCGGCCGGCATGGGCGATCTCGCCACCCCGACCCTGCTCGCCGGCCTCGGCGACTCGCTCGCGAGCTTCGTCTCGGTCTTCCTCTGGGTCTACACGCTGCTGCTGTTCGCCTACATCATCACCTCGTGGGTGCGGCTGCCGTACCGCCCCTGGCTGAACCGGCTCCAGCGCTTCCTCTACGACGTCTGCGACCCGTACCTGCGGCTCTTCCGGCGCTTCCTGCCGCCGCTCGGGCCCATCGACCTCTCGCCGATGGTCGCGATCTTCGTCCTCCTCATCGTCCGCGGCGTGCTCGTCTCGCTGCTCGAGCGCCTCTAGGAAAGGAGCCTGATGGCCCTCACACCCGTCGAGATCCGCCACGTCCAGCTGAAGCGAATCCTGCGCGGCTACAAGCGCGAGCCTGTCGACCGCCTGCTCGAGGACGTCGCCGAGAGCTTCGAGGACGTCTGGCGCGAGCGCGCCGACCTCGCCGACAAGGTCGAGCAGCTCGAGCTCGACCTCGTCCGCCACAAGGAGCTCGAGGGGCTGCTCCGCACGACCCTCGTCTCGGCGGAGAGCGCGGCGCAGCAGCTGCGCGAGCAGGCCCGCAAGGAGGCGGAGACGATCGTCTCCGAGGCGCACTCCGAGGCACGGGCGGTCGCACGCCGCGCGTCCGCCGAGAAGGAGCGGCTCGAGACCGAGCTGCGGCGGATCAAGTCGCTGCTCCGCTCCGCGCTCGACAGCCTCGAGGACGCCGCGACGGACGCCCGCGAGCCCGTGGGAGAGTCCACGGGCGAGATCCGCCGGTTGATCTCCTAGGAGGGTTGGCGAAATGTCGGCTGAGTCGCCGGGTCGCGCGACGAGCGACACTCCGCCAAACCCTCCGAGCGCGCGACTATCCTTCGGTCGTGGCTTCCACGACCAGAGTGCGGCTTCGCGTCTCCCCGGGGGCAACCCGGACGGCCGTCGTCGGCCGGCACGGGGGCGCCTGGAAGGTGCGCGTCGCGGCGGCGCCCGAGCGCGGCAAGGCGAACGACGCCGTCCTGGCGCTGCTCGCGGAGACGCTGGCCGTTCCGCGCTCGAGCGTGACGCTCGTCTCGGGCGGCGGCTCGCGCGACAAGATCGTCGAACTGGCCGGCATCGAGCCGGACGAGATCGAGCGACGGCTCGCCACGGCGGGCGGACAGGAGACCGAATGAGCATCGACACCGCCCGCTTCCGTGTAGAGCTGGAGCAGATCCGCACGCGGCTGGAGAGCACGATCGAGCACCACGACATCGGCAGCTCGTCGCTCATCGAGGCGACGGGCGAGCTGATGTCGTCGAGCGTGGACAACCATCTCGCCGACACGGCGACGGAGACGTTCGAGCGCGAGCTCGACGAGGGGCTCGAGGAGGACGCTCGCGAGCAGCTGCGCCAGGTCGAGGAGGCGCTCGCGCGGATCGAGTCCGGCGAGTACGGGCTCTGCGACGTCGACGGCGAGGCGATCCCGTTGGAGCGGCTCGAGGCAGTCCCCTGGACGACGCTCTGCGTCGAGCACGCGCGGGCGCGCGGCCGGTGAACGAGCCGGCACGCCGCGAGTCGCCGCTCGACGTCCGGGTCGGCTCCTCTACGAACGCGCTGCGGCCGATCCTCGCCGCCGAGCGGCCGCTCGGCGCGGGCCGCCGGCAATGGGTCGGCCTGCTCGCGATCGCGGTCGCCGCGGTCGCCGCCGACCAGCTCACGAAGCAGGTGGTCTCGAGCGCGCTCGCACTCGGCGAGGAGGTCGAGATCGCCGGGCCCTTCTCGATCCACCACGTCCACAACTCCGGGATCGCGTTCGGGTTCTTCTCCAGCGCGACCTCGATCGTGATCGCCCTGACCACGCTCGCCGTGATCTGGATGGTCCTCTTCTTCGCCCGCGCGGGCGCGCGCCACCCGGTGCTGCCCGTCGCGCTCGGATTCGTGCTCGGCGGCAGCCTGGCGAACCTGCTCGACCGCGTGCGCCTCGGGCACGTGATCGACTTTCTCGACTTCCGCTACTGGCCCGCCTTCAACCTCGCCGACGTGTTCATCGTCATCGGCGTCGCGACCCTCTTCGGCGCGCTCGCCGGCGGGGACCGTAGGAAGCGGCCGACCCGCATTGGCCACTCTCCGCTTTCGCGCCCCTGACGACGAGCGGCTCGACCGCGCACTCGCCGGCCGGCCCGAGGTCGGTTCCCGGGGGCTCGCGGAGCGGCTGATCGCCGACGGGGCCGTCCTCGTCGACGGCGAGCGGCGGCCCAAGAGCCACCGGCTCGAGGGCGGGGAGGAGGTCGTCGCCGAGCTGCCGGGACCGGCGGAGCCGCTCGCCGCCGAGGAGATGGACCTGCAGGTGGCCTGGTCGGACGAGCACCTGCTCGTCGTCGACAAGCCGGCCGGCGTCGTCGTCCACCCGGGCACCGGGCACCGCTCCGGCACGCTCGTGCACGGCCTGCTCGCGCACGAGCCGGCGGGCGGCGACGAGGACCGGCCGGGAATCGTGCACCGGCTCGACCGCGACACGTCCGGCCTGCTCGTCGTCGCGCGGTCGGAGGAGGCGCACGCCCGGCTGCAGGAGCTGATCCGGCGGCGGGAGGTCGAGCGAGGCTACCTCGCGCTCGTGAAGGGCACGCCGCGCTCCCGCACCGGCCGGATCGAGGCGCCGATCGGTCGCGACCGGCTCGACAAGACGCGGCACTCGCTCGACACCGCCACCCCGCGCGACGCGGTCACGCGCTTCGAGGTCGTCGAGCTGCTCGGGCCGCGCGCCCTTCTCGACGTCAGGCTCGAGACGGGCCGCACGCACCAGATCCGCGTCCACCTCGAGGCGATCGGCCTGCTCGTCTGCGGCGACCCGGTCTACGGCTCGGCCGGCGACCTCGGGCTCGAGCGGCAGTTCCTCCATGCGTCGCGGCTCGCGTTCGCCCACCCCTTCACGGGCGAGCGCGTCGAGGCCGAGTCGCCGCTGCCGTCCGACCTCGCCGCGGCGCTCGACCGCGCCCGCGCCGAGGCTTAGTGACACAGTGTCACTAGGCCCGACGCGCGCTCGCCGGCGCGCGAACGGCTCGATCAGGGACTTGAGCGATCTTCGAGCGACCGCGGAGGCTTGTGACACAGTGGCACTAAGGGCCGTTCGGCCGTGCGGCCGCTACACTTCGCGCTGTCCGTAGACCCTCCGTCCCGGCGACCAGGACGGGTGGGGGTGCCGCTCTCTGGGAGCGGTTCCACCCGCGCCCCGCCGGCAGCAGCGCAACCAACCACGAAAGGGGCCATTCCCTTGGCAGTCGTCTCTATGCGTGACCTCCTGGAAGCCGGAGTCCACTTCGGCCACCAGACCCGTCGCTGGAATCCGAAGATGAAGCGCTTCATCTTCACCGAGCGCGGCGGCATCTACATCATCGACCTGACCCAGACCTCCGAGCTGCTCGAGGAGGCCTACGACTTCGCGCGCAACATCGCGCAGCGCGGCGGCACGATCCTCTTCGTCGGC
>DATKBA010000194.1:0-2092 GCA_035514455.1 Gaiellaceae bacterium
ATCGCCCAGAACATGAACGCGTCGTCGGGATCCGGGCTGTGTCCGAGCCTGATCAGCACGTGGCGAGGCTAGCACCCGCCTACACTGGACCCGGATGGTCGACCTGAGCGACGCGATCCAGGACTACCTGAAGGAGATCTACAAGCTCGGCGTCGAGGTCGAGCGGGTTTCCACGTCCGCGCTCGCCGAGCGCCAGCAGGTCTCCGCCGCCTCGGCGAGCGCGATGGTGAAGAAGCTGGCCGCGCTCGGGCTCGCCGAGCACGCGCCCTACCGCGGGGTCACCCTCACGCACGCGGGCGAGCAGGTCGCGCTCGAGGTGATCCGGCACCACCGGCTGCTCGAGCTCTACCTGGCGGAGACACTCGGGATCGGGGTCGACGACGTCCACGACGAGGCCGCCCGGCTCGAGCACGCGCTCTCGGAGGAGCTCGAGGCGCGGATCGACAAGGCGCTCGGCTTCCCCACGCACGACCCGCACGGGGACCCGATCCCGGACGCGAACCTCGAGTGGCCGAAAGAGGCCTAACGCCTGCCGAAGAAGAAGCGCTCGAGCACCGGGAGGATCTCCTTGCGCGTGAACGGCTTCACCGTGCCGCCGACGCCGTCGTCCTCGAGCACGCGCACGTCGTCCTCGAGGGCGGCGTTCGCCGCCTCGAGCGCGTCGCCGAGCTCGTACCCCTCGAAGAGGTAGTCGTCGCGGCGCGACTCGACGGTGTTGCGGTGCTGCGGGTCGACCGCGCGGCCGACCGCCCAGACGGCGCCCTCCTTGCGCTCGATCCAGATCACGATCCGCTCCGCGCGGCCGGCGTCGTCGACGCCCTGGAGCACTCGCTCGGCGCACCGCCCGTCCAACGTGTTGCGACGCATCGTGGGAGGATACAATCGCCCGCGATGGCGTTCCGGAACCTCTTCTCGTTCCTGTTCCAGCGCTCCTCCGCGGAGGAGCGGGTGGCGGCGTACGTGATCCGCGAGCACGACCGCGGCCGCGACCTGGCGGAGATCCTCGAGGACCGCTACGTGCAGAACCGCCTCGGCCCCGACCAGCGGGCCCGCCTGCTCGACCGGCCCGAGGTGATCAAGGCGATCGGCAGCGACACGATCTCCTCCGCACGCAACACGATCAGCCCGACCGCCTAGCGCACCGATCCTTCCGTCAGGGCTTGGTGATGAAGCTGATCCTGCCGGCGACCCTTCCAGGGTCTTCGCCGCAAAACCGAGTGCGCCCGGCACGATTCGAACGTGCGACCTCTGCCTCCGCAGGGCAGCGCTCTATCCCCTGAGCTACGGGCGCTTGGGGAGGGATCAGTGTAGCTGGGTCGCCGCCGAGCGGCCCGTCTCGAGCACGGCGTCCACGGGCACCTCGCGACGCACGTAGGCGAGCGCGACGGCGCCGTCGCCGGTGCGGGCGGCGCTCGTGATCCGGCCGACGCCCTTGCCCTCGTAGGAGAGCTCGGCCTCGGGCTCGGGGAGCTCCGCGAGCGCCAGCACACGGAGGCCGCGATTGGCGTGCCCGCGGTAGTGGAGGCGCGCGATCGGCTCCTGGCCCGGGTAGCAGCCCTTGGTGAAGCTGACGGCGCGCTCGGTGAGCCCGGCCTCGGCGGGGAGGACGCGGTCGTCGATCTCCTTCCCCCAGGCGGGCGTGCCGGCGCGGATCCGGAGCAGCTCGAGCTCGTCGGCGCCGAGCGTCGGCTCGAGCGCGGCGTCGAGCACCTCGGCGGCGGGTTCACCGTAGTCGGTCGTCGGGATCCCCTCGCCGCCGAAGACGACGTGCGCGGTGTGCTCCTCGAGCTCGACCTCGACCTTCGTCGCGAAGCGCGAGCGCAGCAGCTCGGCCCGCACGCGCTCGCCGAGCTCGGGCTCGGTCAGGAGGAGGAAGTCCTCGTGCCCGCGGCGGAGGACGACGAGCGGCGCGATCACCCGCGCCTTCGCGGTCAGCAGGAGGGCGGGGCAAGACTCGCCCGGCCCGAGCGCGGCGACGTCGTTCGAGACCATCCGGTCGAGGTACTCCTCGGCGGCGGGCCCGGAGACGCGGACGAAGGAGCGGGGTCGGAATGCGATGCGCACGTCGCCGTTTACTGTAGAGACGGTGTTC
>DATKBA010000195.1:0-6932 GCA_035514455.1 Gaiellaceae bacterium
CCTCGCCTCGGTGGCGGGTCAGAACAGCCGCGCGGTCACCGGCGTCCACTACGCGACGTCGAAGGCGGCGATCATCGCGCTGACCCGCCACGCCGCGACCGAGCTGGCCGGGTCGGGCGTGACCGTCAACGCCGTCGCGCCCGCCGCGATTGACGGGCCGATGGTCGCTACCGTCGCCCCCGAACGGCTGGAGGCGATGCTGGCGACGATCCCGGTGGGCAGGCTCGGACGGCCAGAGGAGGTCGCGGCGGCGGTCGCCTATCTCGCCTCCGACGCCGCCGGCTTCGTCACGGGCGCGACGCTCGACGTCAACGGCGGGATGCTGATGCGATGAGGACGCGCGCCGCAGTGATGCACGAGCCGGGGGCGCTCGTCGTCGAGGAGCTCGACGTCGAGGAGCCGCGGCTCGGGGAGGTCGTCGTCCGGATGACCGCCGTCGGTGTCTGCGGCACCGACCTCCACTCCTACAAGGGCGAGTGGGACC
Source organism: Gaiellaceae bacterium (assembly GCA_035514455.1). Lineage (GTDB taxonomy): Bacteria > Actinomycetota > Thermoleophilia > Gaiellales > Gaiellaceae > Gaiellasilicea. The sequence continues at coordinate 485 of DATKBA010000195.1, forward strand.
GGCCGACGCCGATCGTGCTCGGTCACGAGGGCGCGGGGGTCGTCGAGGCCGTCGCGGACGGCGTCGAGGGGGTCCGTGCCGGCGACCGCGTCGTGCTCTCGTGGGCACCCGCGTGCGGGGAGTGCGGAGCGTGCAGGCGCGGACGCCCTGCAGCCTGCGCGCCGCTCGCGTCGGCGATCGGCCGCGGCACGCTGCTGGACGGCCGCACCGGGCTCTCGCTCGGGGGCGAGACCGTCTTCCGCGGCACGGCGACGGGCGCGCTGGCCGAGCGCGTCGTCGTCGCGGCCGGCGCGGCGATGCCGCTCCCGGACGACGTGACGCTCGAGCAGGCGGCGCTGCTCGGCTGCGCCGCGCTCACGGGCGTCGGCGCCGTCCTCAACGCCGCCCGGCCCGAGCCCGGCTTCAGCGCGCTCGTGATCGGCGCCGGCGGGGTCGGCCAGTTCGTCGTCCAGGGCGCCCGGATCGCGGGCGCCACCGAGATCCTCGTCGTCGATCCCGTCGAGGCGCGCCGCGGGCAGGCGCTCGCCCTCGGCGCCACGCGCGCCTGCGCCCCCGACGACGTGCGCGAGGCGATGCGCGAGCTCGACCCCGAGGGCGTCGACTACGCGTTCGACGCCGTCGGTGCGGCGGCGACCACGAAGCTCGCGCTCCGCTGGACGCGGAGCGGCGGCACGGCCGTCGTCGTCGGCCTCCCCGCGGGCGGCGAGAAGCTCGACCTCGACCCTTTCGAGTTCTCGAACCGCGAGAAGACGCTGACGGGGACGATCTACGGCTCCGAGGACCCGGCCGTCGCGCTGCCGCGGCTGCTCGCCCTCGTCGCCGCCGGCGACCTCGAGCTCGCGAGCCTCGTCGGCCCCTCCTTCCCGCTCGACCGGGCAGACGAGGCGTTCCGAGCGAGCCTCGCCGGCGAGCCGGGCCGGGTGCTCGTCACGCCGTAGGATCCAGCGGGTGACGTCCCTCTCGCTCTACGAGGACCTGCTGGCGCCGGGGGAGCAGCTCGTCCTGCCGGCGGGCGGGCGGATCGTCTATGTCGCCTCGGGGGAGTTCGCCGGGCTGCACGCGGGCCGGGCGGCGTTCGGGAGCGACGAGGCCGCGCTCGCCGCCGGCGCCGACGGCGCCACCGTGCTCCGCTGGGAGCTGACGGAGTGGTCGGCGGACGACGCGAAGCTCTCGGCCCCGGTCGACCTCGACCCGTGGGCCGACTATGCGATGCGCTGCGAGGTCGATGGGAGCAGCCCCGCAGCCGGACAGGGGATCGGCTGCGTCCTCCGCGGCGAGCTGACGGTCGACGGCGAGCTCGTGCAGCCGTTCGGGGCTTTCGTCGAGCCCGCGGAGATCGGCGGCACCGGCTCGTTCGTCCGCGTCGTGCTCGTACGCGCCGAGGAGCCGGCCGGCGAGGCGCTCGCGCAGGGTTCGATCCACCTGTGAGGAAGGTGCTCTGGTGAAGGCTCTCGCGCTCATCGCGGTCGTGCTCGCGCTCGCCGGCTGCGGCTCCGAGGACGCCGACGAGGCGGGCGCGCCCGGCCCGGTCACGGTCACGGAGACCGTCACCGAGCCCGAGCCCGAGCCCGAGCCCACCGAGCCCGAGCCGGAGGCCGGCTGCTCGACCGCCGGGCTGCGGTTGACCCTGCCCGAGCAGGACCTGCCCGCCGAGGTCGCAGAGGTGCGGCAGCGCGTCTTCGACGCCGCCGTTGCGTGCAACTACGACACGCTGGAGCAGATCGCGCTCGAGCGGGGCGAGGGCTTCACCTTCAGCTTCGGCGGGGGCGACTCGGCGGCCGCGTTCTGGCGGGACGTCGAGGAGGCGGGGACCGAAGAGCCGCTGCCGATGCGCGCGCTCGCCCAGATCCTGGCCCTGCCCTACACGCGCAACGAGGCCGGCTCGTATGCGTGGCCGACCGCCTACGACGAGTCGCCGGAGGAGGCCGACTGGCAGGCGCTCGTCGACGCGGGCCTCTACTCGCGCGAGGAGCTCGAGCTGATGCAGACGCAGGGCACCGGCTATCTCGGCTACCGCACGGCGATCACGCCCGACGGCGACTGGCAGTTCTTCACAGCCGGCGACTAGAAGTACTTCACGAGCCGCGAGCCGTGGCCGCACTGGCTGTGCTTGACCCCGCAGCGGCGGCAGTTCCAGTGCTCCCACACGATCCACTTGAGGTGCTGGACCTCGAGCGCGAAGAGCGCCACGCACCAGAGAAGGATCTGCCCGTCGTTCATGTCCTCAGAGTGTCGGCAGCACGGGGGTTTGCGCAATGGGCCTCTCGGCCCTGATCCGCCTACGCAGGTCCTAGTGCTAGTCGATGTGCTCGTAGGCGGGCAGCGTCAGGAACTCGACGAACTCCTCGCCGAGCGCGACCTGCTCGAACAGCCCGCGCGCCTCGTCGTAGCCCTCGCCGAGCTTCGCGACCTCGTCCTCGATCGCGCGCTCGACGTCCGCGCGCTCGACCTTGCCGTGCCGCAGCCACTGCCAGACCTGTGAGCGCGAGATCTCGGACGTGGCAGCGTCCTCCATCAGGTTGAAGATCGCGACCGCCCCGGAGCCCTGGAGCCACGCGGCGAGGTACTGGATCCCGACGGAGACGTTGTTGCGCAGCCCCTCCTCGGTGATCTCGCCCGGAGTGGCGGCCACGTTCAGCAGGTCGGCCTCCGTCGTGGCGACGTCGTCGCGCCGCCGCTCGACCTGGTTCGGCCGGTCGCCGAGCACGCGGTCGAAGATCTCCATCGCGACCGGGACGAGGTCGGGGTGGGCGACCCAGGTGCCGTCGTACCCCTGTGCCGCCTCACGCTCCTTGTCTTCCTGAACCTTGCCGATCGCAACCGCATTCACCTCGGCGTCGCGGCGCGAGGGGATGAACGCGGCCATCCCGCCGATCGCGTGCGCCCCCCGCGCGTGGCAGGTCTTGACGAGCAGCTCGGTGTAGGCGCGCATGAAGGGGACGGCCATCGTCACCGCCGAGCGGTCCGGCAGCACGAACTCGGGCCGGTGGCCGAGCTTCTTGATCACGCTGAAGATGTAGTCCCAGCGGCCGGCGTTCAGCCCGGCTGAGTGCTCGCGCAGCTCGTAGAGGATCTCCTCCATCTCGAACGCGGCCAGGATCGTCTCGATCAGGACGGTCGCCTTGATCGTCCCGTGCGGGACGCCGAGCTCGGCCTGCGCCCAGGTGAAGACGTCGTTCCAGAGCCTGGCCTCGAGGTGCGACTCGAGCTTCGGCAAGTAGAAGAAGGTGCCGCCGCGGGCGTGGTTGCGGAGGAAGTAGAGGCCGAAGTCGAAGAGGCTGCCCGAGACCGGGGCGCCGTCGACCTGGAAGTGACGCTCCTCGAGGTGCCAGCCGCGCGGGCGCACGAGCAGCGTCGCCGTCTCCTCGTTCAGGGCGTACCGCTTCTCGCCGGTATCGAGCTCGATCGTCCGTTCGAGCGCGTCGGTGAGGTTGACCTGGCCCTCGATGCAGTTCCGCCACGTGGGCGAGTTCGAGTCCTCGAAGTCGGCCATGAACATCTTCGCGCCCGAGTTGAGGGCGTTGATCACCATCTTCCGGTCGACGGGGCCGGTGATCTCGACTCGGCGGTCCTGCAGCTCCGCCGGCACGGGCTCGACGCGCCAGTCACCCTCGCGCACGCTCGCCGTCTCGGCGAGGAAGCGGGGTAGCTCGCCGTCGCGCAGCCGCTGCGCCCGCTCGTGCCGTGCGGCGAGGAGCTCCCGTCGGCGAGGGCCGAAGCGGCGCTGCAGCTCGGTCAGGAACTCGACGGCGTCGGGGGTGAGGACGGAGGCTTCCAGGCCCGCGAGCTTACGCAAGCGCCCGCTCGAGCGCGGTGCGACCGTCCGCGAGCACGGCCTCGCCGTGGGTGACGAGGATCCGCTCGACCGGCAGCTCGAGCAGGGGGCGGAGGGCGGCCCGGATCGCCGCCGGCGACGAGCGTCCCTCGAGCCACGCGTCGGGACAGACGCGGACGCCGCCGGGCGCCGCGAGCAGGACGTCGCCCGGCACGAGCGCGCCGTGCTCGGGCAGCCACCAGATCGTCTCCTCGAGCTCCGGGAGAGGGAAGGGCTCGACGCCCGCCGGCGCCTCGCGGACCGCGTCGTAGCGCGTCGTCAGCTCACGGGTGCTGCGGGTGTGCCACTCGCACGTGAGCAGGATCGCCACCGGCAGCCCGCGGCGCTCGACGTCCCGGTCGAGCGCGTCGAGGAACCGCTCGCGCTCGCGTTCACCGGCCGGGACGAGCGGGTCGATCAGGACAGTGCTCCCGGGCGCCTCGTAGTACGTGCAGCCGACGTCCTGCGGCCACTCCTCCGCCTCCGTCCAGTCCGGATGCGGTGTCGTCCAGCGCCAGAGGCCCGGCCGGATCTCCTCCACCACCATCGCGTCGATCATCGCACCTGGGAGACGGGCAGCGGCTCGATGCGGCCGTCCGCGATCGTCCAGCCGGCGAGCGAGTCCCGGCCGAGCGAGAGGATCAGATACGGCCTCCCCTCCCAGAGGCCGATGTTCTCCACGTCCGTGCGGGAGGGTCGCGGCGGGGAGGAGAGGTGGGAGTGGAAGACCGCGAGCTCGTAGCCCTCGTCCTCGAGGAACCACGTCTCCGGCGGCACCTCGAGCTCGAACCGGTAGGGCGAGGCGGCGGCGTTGCGGCCGCGCACGTACCGCTCGGCGACGCCGTCGCGGAGGACGACGAGCCCGCAGGCCTCGTTCGGCGCCTCCTCCTCGGCGTGCGCGCGCAGCTCGCTGCGCACCTCGGCCGGGACTACCACCAGACCGTCCGCTCCATCGACGTCTCGACGTCGTCCGCGTCCCAGAAGCCGGCCGAGAGGTACTTCCAGCCCCCGTCGGCGAGGATGCAGACGACGACCCCCTCCTCGAGCTCGGCCGCGAGCTTGCGCGCCACGTGCGCGACCGCGCCGGAGGAAACGCCGCCGAAGATCCCTTCGGTGTCGAGCAGGCCGCGGAGGCCCGTGACCGACTCCTCGTTCGAGACGAGGACCTTCCGGTCGAGCTTGGAGACGTCGAGGATCGGCGGTACGTAGCCGTCCTCCAGCGAGCGCAGGCCCATCACGGACTCGCCCGGCAGCGGCTCCGCCGCGGCGACGACGACGTCGGGGAAGCTCTCGCGGAGCCGCGCGCCGGTCCCCATCAGCGTCCCGCCCGTGCCGAGCCCGGCCACGAGCACGTCGACGCGGTCGAGCGCCGCCGCGATCTCCGCCCCGGTGCCCTCGTAGTGGGCGCGCGGGTTCGCCTCGTTCGCGTACTGGAAGGGCATGAAGTACGACGGGTCGCGCTCGGCGAGCTCGAGCGCGAGGCGGACGGCGCCGTTCGAGCCCTCCTCGCCCGGCGACTCGACGATCTCGGCGCCGAAGAGCTCGAGCAGGCGGCGGCGCTCGGCCGTCGCGTTCGCCGGCAGCACGCAGGTGAGCGAGTAGCCCTTCAACTTCGCGACGAGCGCGAGCGAGATGCCCGTGTTGCCGCTCGTCGGCTCGAGCAGCCGCCGGCCCGGCTCGAGCTCGCCCGAGGCCTCCGCCGCCTCGATCATCGCCTTCGCGATGCGGTCCTTGATCGACCCGGTCGGGTTCTCGGCCTCCAGCTTGGCGTACAGCCGCACCGGCCCCGGCGCGAAGCGGGAGAGCTCGACCAGGGGCGTGTCGCCGACGAGGTCGAGGAGGCTCGGGGCCAGCGTGTTAGCAGCCACCGGCCATGGCCGGTAGGAGAATCACGCTGCTGCCGTTCACGCGGGTCTCGAGGCCGTCGAGCGTGCGCACGTCCTCGCCGCCGACGTAGACGTTCACGAAGGGGGCGAGGTCGCCGCCCTCGAAGAGCTGTGCCTCGAGCGCCGGGTAGCGGCCCGAGATGTCCGCGAGCACCTCGCGCACGGTCTCGCCGTCGCCGACGAGCTCGCGCTCGCCGCCGACCTCGTTCCGCAGCGTCGGCGGGATCCGCACCCTTGTCACCGGCCCACCCCCTGGCAGAACTCGACGTAGTCGACGTACTCCGTGATCGTCGGGTGCTCGCCGCAGACGGGGCAGCCGGGGTCGCGCTGGACGGCGACCTCGTCGACCGTCGTCCCGAGCGCGTCGAGCAGGAGCAGCCGGCCCTGGAGCGAGTCGCCGATCCCGAGCACGAGCTTCAGCGCCTCGTTCGCCTGGAGCGAGCCGACGATCCCCGGCAGGACGCCGAGGACGCCACCCTCCGCGCAGCTCGGCGCGAGCTCCGGCGGCGGCGGGGTGGGGAAGAGGCAGCGGTAGCAGGGGCCCTCGCCGGGGTTGAAGACCGTCACCTGGCCCTCGAAGCGGTAGATCGAGCCGTGCACGACCGGAATCCCGTGCCAGACCGAGGCGTCGTTGACGAGGTAGCGGGTGGGGAAGTTGTCGGCGCCGTCGACGATCACGTCCCAGCCGTCGCCGAGGATCCGCTCGACGTTCTCGGAGGTGAGCCGCTCCTCGTAGGCCTTCACGGTC
>DATKBA010000196.1:0-8739 GCA_035514455.1 Gaiellaceae bacterium
GCCACGCGTAGGCGGTGAAGCCGATCAGCGAGCCGAAGACGGCCAGGTAGAGCCACGCGGCGACGGAGGGGAGGCTGAACGCCCCCGGGTCCATCGTCCCGAGCTCGCCCGCGGCGACCCCGAAGACGAGCAGGAACGCGCCGGCGCTCAGCATCTCCCAGGTGGTCGCCACGAAGCCGTCCCGCGGCAACGGCAGCCGGTGGCCGAAGAACGAGCCGAGCGACCACGAGACGCTGGCGCCGAGCATGATCGCGAGCCCGGCCGCGCCCGCGCCGTGACCCACGCCGGGAACCACGACGAGGCCGAGGCCGACGAGCCCGGCGAGCACGGACAGCCGCGTCGCGAGCGCGACCCGCTCGCGCGCGAGCGTCCGCAGGACGATCACCTGCAGCGGCACCGAGCCGGCGATCATCGCCGCGATGCTCGAGTCGATCCGCGTCTCCGCGAGGGTGACCATGCCGACGCCGAGCGTCAGCAGCGAGAGCCCGAGCAGCGCCGACGAGCCGAGCTCGCGCCGCGTCACGCGGATGCTGCGCCCGCGGGCGACGAGGATCGCGGCCAGCAGCCCGCCGGCGAGCAGGAAGCGGAAGCCGGCGGACAGGAACGCGGGCAGCGTCTCGACCGAGACCTTGATCGCGAAGTACGTCGAGCCCCAGACCAGGTAGACGGTCCAGAGGGCGGTCAGCAGCTTCCAGGGGGCGGGTGCGGCCATCTCTACCGAAACGGAACGCCCTGCTCGGCCGTGAGATTCCGGCGCGGCCTTCGAATCGCTGATCGAAACGATCAGAAAGCCGACTCAGCGGCGGATGAAGCTGGCCTCGTGCCCGCGCCGGTTCGCGGCCTCGAGCTCCTCGCGCGTGAGCGCGCCGATCCGCTCCAGCAGCTCGAGTTCGTCGCGCAGATGCGTCCGCATCATCTCCGGGCCGTCGGTCGCGATCGTGAAGGCGACGCCGTGCTCCCTGAAGGCCCACAGCGTCTCGCGCACCGCGTCCTCGTCGGCGAGCGCCTTCGTGAGCAGGTTCGAGGTCGGGCAGATCTCGAGCACCGTGCCCGCGTCGCGCAGCAGCCGCATCAGTCCCGGGTCGCGGGCGGCGAGGATCCCGTGGCCGATCCGCTCCGGGCGCAGGTGCTCGACCACCTCGCCGATCTCCTCGGCGCCGGTCGCCCCCTCCTCGCCGACGTGGATCGTGACGCCGAGCCCCGCGGCGCGGGCGGTCTCGACCATCGGCGCGATCTGCGTGTAGTCGTAGCGCTCGCCGCCCGGGCGCGGGCCGGCGATGTCGACGCCGACGACCCCGCGCGAGGCCCAGCGGATCGCCTTCTCGACCACGACCTCGTTCTGCCGCGGAGCGAAGGTGCGGTCCATCATCAGGATCAGCCCGCAGCGCACCTGCGGGTACTCGATCGAGGCACGGTCGAGCCCGCGGATGGCGGCGAGGATGATGTGGTCGAGGTCGCGCTCACCGCCGCGGTTGCGCTTCATCGGGTTGAAGCGCAGCTCGAGCGTCGTGATCCCCTGGCTGCGGTAGGCGCCCCCGATCGCCCCGTGGACGGACTGCTCGACCGCGAGCGGGGACGACTGGATCAGCTCCGTCCAGTGGTAGATCCGGTCGAGCGCGTCGAGGTTCTCGACCCCGCGCGGGTCGGAGACGGTCACGAGGGCGTCGAACTCCCAGTAGTCCTTCACCGGCAGCGCGATCCCCTGCTCGTGCGCGAGCGACCAGAGGATGTCGGAGGCAACGGAGCCGCCGAGATGGGTGTGCAGCTCGGCGAGCCCCTCCTCGAACATCCGGCCGAGCTTATCCTCCGGGGCGTGCTCGACGGAATCGACCACGTGCAGCTCGCCGCGCCGCCCGGCTGCGAGGAGGACGCACGCCGCTTCTTCGGCGGGCTGCTCGGGCTCGAGGAGCTGGCGAAGCCGCCCGCGCTGCGGGCGCGGGGTGGCGTCTGGTTCCGGCTCGGCCCGCAGCAGCTGCACGTGGGCGTCGAGGAGGGCTTCGCGCCCGCGCGGAAAGCACATCCGGCCTTCACGGCAGCCCGCTACGACGAGCTCGTGGGCCGGCTGCGCGCAGCCGGCGTCGAGGTCGCCGACGACGACGCGCTGCCGGGCGTGCGGCGCTGCTACATCGACGATCCCTGGGGGAACCGGCTCGAGCTCGTTGCGGGTTGAGAAGTGCCGCCCGCTGCCGATAACAAGAGTGATGTCCACCGTGCCCCCCACGGACCGGATCCTGATCGTCGACGACGAGGACCAGATCCGGACGCTGCTCGCGCGCCTCCTCGGCGCGCAGGGCTACGAGTGCCTGACCGCCGAGAGCGCGGCCGCGGCCCGCCGCACGCTCAAGGAGACTCACGTCGCGCTCGTGCTCAGCGACGTCAACATGCCCGGCGAGTCCGGAATCGACTTCACGCGCGAGGTGCTCGCGCAGTACCCGGACACCGCCGTCGTGATGGTCACCGGCATGGACGACCGCCGCTACGCGGACATCGCGATCGAGCTGGGCGCGTACGGCTACATCCTGAAGCCGTTCAAGCCGAACGAGTTGATCATCAACGTCGGCAACGCGCTCCGCCGCCGCGCGCTCGAGATCGAGAACCGGGACCACCGCGACCGGCTGGAGCAGACCGTGCTCGACCGCACCGTCGCGCTCCGGGACACGATCTCCCGGCTCGAGACCTCCGACGGCGAGCTGCGGCGGCTGCGGGAGGAGACGATCCGGCGGCTCTCGTGGGCGGCCGAGTTCCGCAACCAGGAGACCGGGGAGCACATCATCCGGATGAGCCTCTACTGCGCGCTGCTGGCGCGCCTCGCCGGGCTCGACGTCGAGCGCGCCGAGATGATCCGGATCGCGAGCCCGATGCACGACGTCGGCAAGATCGGCATCCCCGACCGGATCATGCTCAAGCCCGGTCACCTGACCGCGGACGAGCGCTCGGTGATCGAGACGCACACCGAGATCGGCCATCGGATCCTCGCCGGTTCCGGCGTGGAGCTGCTCGACTTCGCGGCGGACCTCGCGCTCACGCACCACGAGCGGATCGACGGCACCGGCTACCCGCGCGGCCTCGCCGGGGACGACATCCCGATCGAAGGCCGGATCGTCGCGATCGCCGACGTCTTCGACGCACTCACCTCGGACCGCGTCTACCGTCCCGCGCACCAGCCCGACGAGGCGCGCGCGCTGATGCTGGAGGGCCGCGGAACCCAGTTCGACGCCGTCCTGCTCGACCTCTTCTTCGAGGCGTTCGACGACGTCCTCGCGATCCGCCGCTCGGCCGCCTCGGGCAACCCCGAGCAGACCCTCGCGCTCGCCGTCGCCCACATCGGCGCCCGTGACCGCGCCCGCCCCTCCTGACTCAATCTCGCCCGGTCCCGGCCGATCACGGGACCGTCCGCATGAACGTCGTCCCCTACGTCATCCCCGACACTCCACCCGCCGAGCTGCTGGCCGAGCTCGACGAGGCGGCGCGCCGGGTCGACGAGCTGAGCGCGCGAGCGGTCGTACTGACCCTCGACATGGACGAGCAGGCACGGTCGCTGCGGATCCAGGTCGGCGAGAACGGGGACGTGCGCAGCCTCACGCCTAGGCAGCTGTTCGACCTGCTCGACCCCGCCTAGCTACGCTCCGCGCGTGCACCCGTTCGACGTCGAGGCGGTGAAGCGGCGGCTGGCGGCGGCCGGCGGCGGGTACGAGATCGTCCACACCTCGCCCGGGCTGGAGCTCGGCGTCTACGTCCTCGTCGCGCCCGAGCCCGACCGGCAGCAGCCGCACGACGACGACGAGGTCTACGTCGTGCTCGAGGGTCGCGGCACGCTCGAGGTCGAGGGCGTCGAGACGGCGCTCGAAGAAGGGCACGGCGTCTTCGTGCCCGCCGGCGCGGAGCACCGCTTCACCGGCTACGAGCAGCTGTCCGTGCTCGTGATCTTCACGCGACCGAGGTGAGCCGCGACGCCGAGGTGGTCGTCGTCGGCGCGGGCGTAATGGGCCTCGCGACGGCGCGCGCGCTCGCCCGCAGCGGGCGGGACGTCGTCGTGCTGGAGCAGTTCGCGCTCGGCCACGACCGCGGCTCGAGCCACGGAACATCGCGGATCTTCCGGCTGTCCTACCCCGATGCGGAGTGGGTGCAGCTCGCCCGGGAGGCGCTGCCGCTCTGGCGCGAGCTCGAGGCGGAGGCGGGGACGACACTCCTCGAGCTGCACGGATCGATCGACCTCGGCGACTGGGGCCCGAACCGCGACGCGCTCGCGGCGTGCGGCGTCCGGCACGAGGTCCTCGAGCGGGCCGACGCGGAGCGGCGCTTCGGGCTCGCCCTCGAGGCGGGCGAGCGAGGGCTGCTCCAGCCGGAGGGCGGCGTCGCGCTCGCCGACCGGACGCTCGACGCGCTCGCGGCGTCCGCCCTCGAGCACGGGGCCCGGCTGCTGGACGGCACGCGGGCGGTCGAGGTGACCGAGAGCGGCGGCGGCGTCCGCGTCGAGCTCGAGTCGGGGGCGCTCGAGGCCGAGGCGGCGGTCGTCACCGCCGGGGCCTGGGCGCCGCGGCTCGTCGAGCTCGCCGACGCGCTCCCGACCCGCGAGACCACCGCCTACTTCGCCCACGAGGCGGCGATCCCGTCCCTGATCGACTCCACGCTCGAGGGCGTCCACGGCTATGCGCTCGCGGCACCCGGGGCCGGGGCCAAGGCGGGCGTGCACAAGACGGGACCTCGCACCGACCCGGACGCGCCGGGCGAGCCGGACGACACGATCGCCCGGGCGGCCGGCGAGTGGCTGGCGCGCCGTTTTCCGGCCATCGACCCGGAGCCGTCGCGGGTCGAGACCTGCGTGTACACGAACCTGACGGACGACCGCTTCACGTGCGAGCGCCGCGGCCGCGTGGTCGTCGGCTCTCCGTGCAGCGGGCACGGCTTCAAGTTCGCGCCGCTGCTCGGGGCCCGCCTCGGCGGGCTCGCGGAGTCCGCGCTGGTGTAGCTACGCCGCCGGGGCGTCCGCGCCGCGCCGCCACTCGTACGCGTGCTCGGCGACCCGGGGCCGGCCGGCGAGACAGCGCCGCCAGGCGAGCGCGGCCTGCCAGATCGACGATTCGCCGATCAGCTGCTCCACCGCGAGGCGCGCGTTCGGGCCTTCGAAGACGAACACGACCTCGTCGCCCGTGAGGAAGACCTCGTGGCGGACAAGCGGCGTGCGCTCCGGATCGAACGGCGGCCCCGAGGTAATCAGCGCACGGGCCTCCGCCTGGGCTCCGTACTTCAGCGGTGCGATGACGGCGATGGTGCTCATGCGCTGCATGGTCGCAACGGGGCACGTTCACCGCATCCGGGCGATCTCCCGGTCGCTGCTGCGGAAAAGCCGCAATCGAGCCGGCGCACTCAGAGCGGCACCTCGACCGCGATCGTCGTGCCCGCACCCGGGCGCGACTCGATCCTGAAGCGCCCCTGGAGCAGGCCGACGCGCTCGCGCATCCCGACGAGGCCGAGGCTCGACCGCGGAGCCTCTTCCGGATCGAACCCGGAGCCGTCGTCCTCGACCAGCAGCGTCGCCGAGCCCGGCGTGCGGCCGAGCAGGACGTCGACCCGCGAGGCCCCCGCGTGCCGCGCCACGTTCGTGAGCGCCTCCTGGACGATCCGGTAGAAGGCCGTCTCGACGTCGCGCGGGAGACGCTTCTCGCCGAGGCGCGCCGTCAGGTCGACGCGGATCTTCGTCCGCTCCGAGAACCCGTAGACGAGCCGTTCGAGCGCGGGCACGAGCCCGAAGTCGTCGAGGGCGCTCGGCCGCAACTCGACGGCGATGCGGCGCACGTTCCGGAGCGTGTCGACGACGAGCTCGCGCAGGCTCTCGAGCTGGGACGACTCGCCGGGCTCGAGCCCGCGGAGCCCGAGCAGGATCGAGGTGAGCGCCTGGCCCGTCTCGTCGTGCAGCTCGAGCGCGAGGCGCCGCCGCTCCTGCTCCTGTGCCTCGACGACGCGCCGAAGCGAGTCGCGCGCGACGCGCTCGGAGCGGTCGACGGCCACCGCCGCCCGGCGGGAGAAGCTCTCCGCGAGGCGCAAATCCTCGTCGGTGAAGCGTGGATCGGGGCCGTTCTTGTCGAGCGCGAAGAGAACTCCGATCGCGCGGTCGCCGACGAGCAGCGGCACCCAGATCGCCGCACGGTGCTCGAACCTGCGCGCGAACTCGACGTTCACCTCCGGATCGTCGAGCACCGAGTCGATCCGCTCGCTCTGCCGGCGCTCGAGCACGCGGGCGGTCTTCGAGGTGTCGTCCAGGACCTCGCCGACGAGCTCGAGCCCCGCCGAGGCCTCGATCCGCACCGACCCGTCTGCCTGAGGCAGCGCGACGGCGACAGCGCGCGCGTCGATCAATTCGCGCAGGCGCTCGGCCACGAGCCCGAGCAGCGGCGCCAGCTCGAGCTCCTGCGCGAGCGCGACGGCGATCTCGTTCACCGACTCGAGCTGGCGCGACCACGTCGTGGCCGACTCGTAGAGGCGGGCGTTCTCGATCGCGACCGCAGCGTGGGTGGCGAGCAGGATCACGTCCGCCTGGTCCTCGTCGGTGAACTCGCCCCCGCCGGCCTTCTCGGTCAGGTAGAGGTTGCCGTAGGCGACGCCCCGCAGGAGCACCGGGACGCCGAGGAACGTGTCCATCGGCGGGTGGTTCGGCGGAAAGCCGACCGAGCGCGGGTCGTCGCTCAGGTGGGCGAGCCGCAGCGGCACCGCGTCGTGGATGAGGACGCCGAGAATGCCCCGGCCGCGCGGCAGGTCGCCGATCGCGCGGTGCGTCTCCTCGTCGACACCGGTGGTGATGAACCGCTCCAGGCCGGCCCCAGACGGGTCGATCACGCCCATCGCGGCGTAGCGCGCGCCGGTCAGCTCGGCGGCGGTCTCGACGAGCTTCTGCAGCACCGCGTCGAGCGAGAGCTCGGAGTTGAGCGCCACCGCCGCCTCGTGGAGCGCCCGGTCGCGGGGGTCCGACAGGCTCATCGGAACAGGTCCCGCTCCTCGGGGATGACGAGGTCGCGCCCGCTGCCCGCGCCCCGCACGTCGACGCCGCGGACGACGGCGGCCGGGATCCCGCGCACCTTGCCCATCACGAGCTCGGCGGCGGCGGCGAGCTCGTCGGCGACCGCGATCTGCGTCGCGTGCAGCTCGTAGCCGGCCGCGTCGCGAAGGCCGCGGAGGTCGAGCAGCGGCGTGATCCCCGCCACGCCGAGCGCCACCTCGGTCGTCCCCTGGCGGAACGGCCGCCCGAACGAGTCGCTGACGATCACGCCCACATCGCGGCCCGTCAGCTCGCGCAGCGCCGCGCGTAGGCGGGCGGCGGACGCGTCCGGGTCGAGGGGCAGGAGCACGAGCGTCCCCTCGCCCTTCGCGTTCGACGCGTCGACCCCGGCGGAGGCGCAGACGTACCCGTGCCGGGTCTCGGAGATGATCAGCGGCGGGCGGACGCGGATGACGCGGGCGCTCTCGCGCAGGATCCACTCGACGTGCCGCGGATCGCGGTCGTCCGCGAGCTCGAGCGCCCGCGGCGAGGGCTGGACGTCGCCGAGCGCGACGACGCGCCCCTCCGCCTTGGAGACGACCTTTTGCGCGACGACGACAACGTCGGCGTCCTCCAGCCCGCCGGCGCGATCGGCGGCCTCGGCCAGTAGCGCGGCGAGGTCGTCGCCCGCCTCGATCTCCGGCACGCCCTCGAGGGGGAAGACCCGGACGCCGTCCGTCACGGCAGGCCGGTGACGCGGAGGCCCGCGTGCGCCTTGTAGCGCTTGTTCACGTTCACGATCACGGCCGTCATGCCCTCCAGCGCCCGGGCGCTCGCGAGGGGGCCGCAGTCGACCGCGCGGCCGGAGACGAGCCGCGAGGCGAGATCGAGCGCGAGCGCCTTCGCCTCGGCGTCGTCGCCGCAGACGAGCGCGTCCTCGTCGGGCGGCGCCCCGGCGAGGTTCGAGGCGGCGAGCGAGTGGAGCCCGGCGACGACGGGCGCGTCGAGCTCGTCCTCGATCCGCTTCGCGATCGACGTCGCCTCCCCGGTCGGCTTGACGCCGCCCGGGCCGAAGGCGAGCTCGGCGCAGACCGACAGGACCGGCGTCGAGCCGATCGACTGGCGCAGGTCGCGTGCCGTGTCCACCGCCGCGTCGGCCTTGACGGCGAAGAGGACGAGGTCCGAGCCGCGGACGGCGTCGTCGTTCGACGCCCCTTCCGCTCCGACCACGGCTCCCGCCTCGCGCGCGCGCTGCGCGTCGCGCGAGCCGATTACGACGTCGATCCCCGCGTCCACGAGCCGCTTCGCGACCGCCTGGCCGAAGCTCCCCGTCCCCCCGACGACGGCCACTCTCACGTCCCTGGCCGCCTTTCGCTCCCGCCCGGCGAAGCCGGGCTCCGCGACAGGCTGACGCCGCTCGCGCCGCTCCAGCCGGTGGGCCGTACCACCGTACTGTCCCACCGGCCTACGCGACGCGAGCGGCGTCCCAGGAACGTGAGCAAGCTCACGCCGCCGCCTCCAGCACCGCTTCGGCGAGCCGCCGCGAGGCGGCGAGGTCGGTCATCAGCGTACGCGCGACGACTCGGCGGACGGCGAGCGGACCGGCGGGGTCGGACTCGTCCACCACGAGGGCGTCGATCAGGCCCGCGTAGCAGCCGGCGACGTGCCCGGGTGTCGTCCCTCCCGCCATCCGGGCGAGCATACGGTCTGCCGGGCCCTTCACCGCGCGCCCGCCGACGAGCGGGCTGACGGCCACGGCGGGCACC
>DATKBA010000197.1:0-4024 GCA_035514455.1 Gaiellaceae bacterium
GTTCCTCGCGCTCCCGCTCGCCGGCTTCCTGCTCGCGCGGGCGCTCTTCGACCTGCGCGACGCCGGCGTGCTCGGAGGGGGCCTGGCGGCCTTCCTCGCCCCGGCGGGGCTCGCGCTCCTCTGGCTCCTGCCGGTGGTGCGGCAGACGGCCTCGCACGCCCCGGAGGCGGGCGAGCTCGCCCGCGCCTTCGTCCAGTACGAGGGCCACCTCGAGGTGGCCGGGAGCGGCGCCTACCGGGTCGCGCCGGAGCTCGTCGCGCGCAGCGGCGCCGTCGCGGTCGCCGCCCTGGCGGCGATCCCGCTCGCCGGCCTCGCGGCGCGGCGGCGCTGGGCGGCGTTCGTGCTCGGCGGCTCGCTCGCGGTGCTGCTCGTCGTGCTCGTGCCCGAGCTCTTCATGCGCGTCTCGGACGCGGTCTCGCTCTCCCAGTCCCGCCGGCTCGCCGGCTTCGTGCCCTTCGCGTTCGCGTTCGCGGGCGGGGCGTACGTGCTCGCGCGCCTGCTCGGGATGCTCGTGCTGCCCGTGGCGCTGATCGCCGGGATCGCGCTCCAGGTCGCGTACCCGGGCGACTTCACCGCGCGGCTGGAGGAGGGGGGCGGCCCGGCGGGGCTCGTCTTCTTCGCGCTCGTCGGCGGCGCGGCGGCGCTCGCGGCGGGGGCCGCGGTTCGGGCGGACGTCGGGAGGCCGCGGCGCGAGTGGCTCGCCTGCGCAGCGGCCGTGCTGTTCGTCCTCCCGGTCGGCCTGCACGCGGCGCGCACCTGGACGCCGTCGGAGGCCCGGCTCCCGAGCCCGCTCACCGAGGAGCTCGTCGAGGCGCTGCGCGAGCGGGTGCCCGAGCGGGCGGTCGTCTTCTCGGACCTCGAGACGAGCTACCGCGTGGCCGCGTTCGCACCGGTCTACGTCGCGGCCGGGCCGCCCGCGCACGTCGCCGACACCGGGGAGAACCGTCCCTACGAGCGCCGCCGGGACGTGCTCGAGTTCTTCCGCACCGGCGACCTCGGGATTCCGCGCCGCTACGGCGCCGGCTACCTGGTGGTCGACCGCGCCCGCTTCGACCTGCGCCCGGATCTGCCGGTCGTGCACGAGGACGAGCGCTTCACGCTCTACCGGCTCGGCGGTTAGCCGGGCCAGACCCGCGGGATCACGAGCAGCGCGACCACGAGCATCACGAGCGTCAGCGGCAGCCCGAGCCGCGCGAAGTCCCCGAAGCGGTAGCCGCCGAGGCCGTAGACCATCGTGTTCGTCTGGTACCCGATCGGCGTCAGAAACGAGGAGGAGGCGCCGAGCGCGACCGCGATCGCCAGCCCGCGGGGGTCGACCGCGGCCTGCTCCGCGGCCGAGAGCGCGATCGGGAACATCAGCACAGCCGCGGCGTTGTTCGTGACGATCTCGGTCAGGAGCGCGGTCGCGACCAGCACGCCGAGCACCAGCCCGGCGTAGCCGAGCCCGCCGAGCGGCCGCAGCACGAGCTCGGCGGCGCTGCCCGCGAGCCCGCTCACCGACATGGCGGCCCCGAGGCCGAAGCTGGCGGCGATGAGGACGATCACGTTCAGGTCGATCGCGTCGCGCGCCTCGGCGGCGGAGAGCGCGCCGAAGGCCACGAGCGCGAGCGCGGCCAGCAGCGCCGCGGGGAGGATGTCGAGCAGGCCGGTTCCGGCCGCGACGAGCAGCCCGGCGACGACGAGCGCGACGAGCGCGGTCTTTTCCGGGGCCTTGGTCGTCTCCCAGCCGAGCGGGGCGACGACCAGGAAGTCGCGGCCGTCGAGCGCCCGGGCCCGGAAGTCGGAGCCCGCGAGGACGACGAGGACGTCGCCCGGGCCGAGCGGCACCTCGCCGAGCTTCGTGCGCACGCGGTGGCCGGCCCGGTGGATCGCGAGCACGACCGCCCCGTAGCGGGCGCGGAAGTCCGCCTCCTTGAGCGTGCTGCCGACGAGCCGCGAGTCGGCCGAGACGACGATCTCGTACGTCCGCCGCGCCGACGAGGCGCCGGCGACGGAGAAGTGCCGCTCCTCGGCCGAGACGAGCCCGGGCGTCTGCTGGAGGTCGAGCACGCGGTCGACGTTCCCGGCGAAGATCAGCCGGTCGCCCTCGACGAGCGGCTCCTCGGGCGCGACCGGCGCGATCGCCGTCCCGTCGCGCTCGATCTCCACGAGGAACACGCCCTCGAGGTTGCGGAGGCCCGCCTCGGACACGGTCCGCCCGGCGAGCCGGCCGCCCGTCACGACCATCTCGACCGTGAACTCGCGCGCGTCCGCGGCGGCGGCCTCCCCCGGCGCCTGCCGCTCGGGCAGCAGGCGCGGCGCGAGCAGCGCGAGCACGACGAGGCCCGCGAGCGCGAACGGCAGCCCGACCCAGGTGATCTCGAACAGTCCGAGCGGCTCGTGCCCCGCCTGCTGGAGCAGTCCCGAGACGACGAGGTTCGTGGACGTGCCGATCAGGGTGACGACGCCGCCGAGGATCGCCGCGAAGCTGAGCGGGATCAGGTAGCGGGAGGCCGAGCGGCCGGTCGCGTGCGCCCACGAGGCGACGGCCGGCGCGGTCATCGCCACGATCGGGGTGTTGTTCAGGAGCGCGGACGCCGCCGCCGTCGGCGCGAGCACGCGCGCGAGCTCGACGGACGGGCGCGCCCGCCCGTCGCGCGCGAGCACCCGGCCCGTCACCATGGCGAGCAGCTGCGTCTTCCGGGCGGCGGCGGCGAGCACGTAGAGCGCGGCGACGGTGATCGGCGCCGGGTTGGAGAAGCCGGCGAGCGCCTGCTGCGCGTCCACGACGCCGGCGACGAGCAGGAACGTGACCGCCCCCACCATGGCGAGCGCCGGCCGGACGCGCTCGGTCGCCATCACCGCGACGGTGGCGACGACGACGGCTAGCGTGAGCCAGGCGGCGACCGTCACCTGCGAGAATCTACGGGATCGTCCGGCCGATTCGCAGGGGCGCGTGTCCTTAGGCGAATATATCCACAAACGCCTAGCAATTTAGTAGATTAATTCCCATGGCGTTCTTCCCATACGACGCGCGTGTGGTCGCGTCTGGGTGCGAAGAGCTGGATGAGTGGCGCGTGCGTCTTGACCGGGCGGCAGCACTGTCCCGGCGGTGGGTCGGGCGGTTGCGGCGAGACCTCGAGGTGGAGGCCGTCGCCGCCTCCGTTCGCATGGAGCAGGTGCCGGTCACCGTCGATGAGGTCCGTCGCATCCTCGCCGGCGAGAGACCGGCTGGTGTCAGCGAGCAGGACACGGAGCTAGTTCGCGGCTACCGCGAGGCGATGGAGTTCGTGCTTCGCCGTGCCGACGACCCGGGATTCCAGTGGAACAGAGAGCTGGTTGTCGGCCTCCACGACCGCGTGCTCGCGGGCAACTACGCGCTCGGGGCCGGCCGTCTGGCCGGCGGCCCGCGCTGGGTAGTCGATCAGTCGACGGGGCAGGAGGTGTTCCGGCCCGCCGCGGCCGAGCGCGTGTCCGATCTGGTCGACCAGGCGTGTCAGCGAATGGAAGAGGGTCTGGAGCATCCGGGCGTGGAATCGGCCTGGATCCACGTCGTCGCCGCAGCCATTCATCCTTTCCAGGACGGCAACGGGCGCGTCTGTCGCGTGCTTGCGTCGCTGGCGATGTACCGCGGCGGGTTCGAGCGCAAGGAGTTCACCTCGCTGGAGGAGTGGTGGGGTCGGCACGTCGCGGACTACTACGGAGCTTTCGCGTGCCTCGGGCGGGAGTTCGACGAAACGGCGGATGTCACGCCGTTCCTCGAGGCGCACGTCCGAGCCCAGCTCGCGCAGGTTCGCGCTTTGGATCTTCGAGAGCGTGTCGAGAGGCGAGTGTGGGAGGCACTCGAGGCGGTAGTCGAGGATGCGGGGGTCCCGCCGCGTCTCGTGAACGCCACCTGGGACGCATTCTTCGAGCGGTCCGTGACGCCCGCGTACTACATCTCGGTCACCGACGTCAGCCGGGCGACCGCGACGAACGACTTGCGTGCTGCGGTCGCGGCAGGGCTGCTCAGGCCGCGCGGCGGCGGCCGCTCGCGGCACTACGT
>DATKBA010000198.1:0-10068 GCA_035514455.1 Gaiellaceae bacterium
CACCGACGGCCTGCGCGCCGAGCGCGAGCAGGGGATCACGATCGACGTCGCCTACCTGTCCTTCGTGACGCCGCGCCGCCGCTTCCAGCTCGCGGACGCCCCCGGCCACGTCCAGTACACGCGCAACATGGTCACGGGCGCCTCGACCGCGGACATGGCGATCATCCTCGTCGACGCGCGCAAGGGCGTAATCGAGCAGACGCGCCGCCACTCGTACATCGCGGCGATCCTCGGCACCCCCCACGTCGTCGTGGCCGTCAACAAGATGGACCTCGCGGGCTTCTCGGAGGAGCGCTTCCGCGAGATCGAGCAGGAGCTGCGCGAGACGAGTGAGCGCCTGGGCCTGCGCGACGTGCACGTGATCCCGATGTCGGCGCTGCGCGGCGACAACGTCGTCGAGCGCGGCGAGGGGATGCCCTGGTACGACGGGCCGACGCTGCTCGAGCACCTCGAGGCGGTCGAGATCGCCGGCGACCGCGACCTCGACCACCGCCGCTTCCCGGTGCAGTGGGTGATCCGCCCGATCTCGGACGAGCACCACGACTACCGCGGCTACGCCGGCCAGGTCGCGGGCGGCGTCTGGCGCGCCGGCGACGACGTGGTCGTCCTCCCCTCCGGCCGGCGCACGACCGTGGCCGCGGTCGAGACCGCCGACGGGCCGCTGGACGCGGCCGTGCCCGGCATGTCGGTGACGGTGCGCCTCGCCGACGACCTCGACGTCTCCCGCGGCGACCTGCTCGCCGACCCGGAGCAGCCGCCGACCGTCGCGCGCGAGCTCGAGGCGACGGTCTGCTGGATGGCCGAGCAGCCGCTCGAGCCGCAGGCGAAGCTCGCGATCAAGCAGACGACGCGCACCGTCCGCGCGGTCGTCGACGAGCTCGTCTCGGTCGTCGACATCCACACGCTCGAGGACCGGGCCGCGCCGGAGCGGCTGGAGCTGAACGACATCGCCCGCGTGCGGCTGCGCCTCTCCGAGCCGCTCGCGGTCGACCCGTACGCCGAGAACCGCGCCACCGGCGCCTTCATCCTGATCGACGAGTCGACGAACGACACCGTCGCCGCCGGGATGATCCTCTCCGCCGCCGGCTAGGCCGGCTACGTGTCCCAGGAGAAGCCGGTCTTCTCGTTCTGGTCGATCGCGACGCGGCGGCGTGCCTTCAGGCGCTTGTGGTCCGGCGTCTCGTCGGCTGCGGGCTCCTCGGCAGCGGCGGCCGGCTCCTGGGCCGCGGCGGCGCCGAGGCGTGCGGCGATCGCGCGCAGGACGTGCTCGCCCCGGGTCTTCCCCTCCGCGGTGGCGAACCAGTGAATCGCTCCTCCCTCCTCGGGCCGGTGGTGCGAGACGAGCCGCGCCTGCGAGAGCCGCCCGAGGGCCGCCATCGTCTCGCCGCGGTCGCTGCCGAGGATCTCGACCAGCTCGTTGACCGGCTCCGCCTTGCGGACGAAGAGGAGCATCAGCAGCCGCTCGTCGATGGTCTCTGCGGCGTCGACGGCGCGGCGCAGCCCGGGTGCGAGGCGGTCGGCGTCCATGTCAGGACGGTAGCACCGTCTCGACGCTGCGCGGTCGTCCGTGCTTCCCGGCGGCGGTCAATGCGTCGCAAAGGGAGCGGAGAGGCTCCGCGGCACGACCATCGCCCACGCGTCGACGACGAGGTCGCGCAGCTCGGCCTCGTCGAGGGCGGCCAGCCGGGCGACCGCCCAGTTGAAGCGCAGGTCGGACGGCCGCGGGAGCATGAACGTGTGCGGCTCCGTCTCGACGAGCGCCTGCCGCCACTCCTTCGGGAAGGCGAAGCCCAGCAGCGTCTCGTCGCGGGAGAGCGCGAGGTAGACGATCCGGCCGACGCGGAACTTGACGCGGCCGCGCACGACCACCTCGTACGAGCGCGGGAGCGCGCTCGCCGCCGCCCGCACGTCGTCGATCGTCGTCACGCAGCTCCGCTGAGCGCGTAGGCGACCGCCTCGTCCGGGGTAAGCCCGCAACCCGCGGCGCGGGCCCGCTTGAGCTCGGCGGCGTCCATCGATGTCTCGAGCGCCGCGACCACCGCCTCGTAATGCGGCCGCTCGTCGGGCGGCCAGGAAGCGCCCTGTTCCTGCACCCTCGCGTCCGCGGCCCCGATCAGCGTCGCGGCCCGTCCGAGATCGCCGCGCTCGACCGCGACCGCCGCCAGCCCGCTGAGCCCGAACGGGTAGGCCCACTCATCGCGGCGCCGGTGGAAGATGTCGAGGGCCTCGCGCGAGAGCTCGTCCGCCCGGTCGAAGTTTCCCAGTTGCCGCTCGACCATCGCGAGGTTGTTCGCCTCCATCCCGAGTCCCCCGTAGTTCCCGTCCGCCCGGGCCAGGTCGACCCGCTCCGACATCCAGCGTCGCGCCTCGTTCAGGTCACCGAGCATCTGGGCCGTGACGCCCAGGACGTGCGCGGCGCCGCCGCGGCCGATCGGGTCGGCGCCGCTCTCGCTCAGCTCGAGGGCTTCCACACAAAGCCTCCTCGACTCGGCAAGGTCGTCGTCGCGCAACGCGATTCTCGCCAGGCCGGTGAGCGCAAGTGCCCCGACGGTCGGTGCCTCGAGGCCGCGGCTCAGCTCGAGCGCCTGCTCGAACAGCGCCGTTGCGCGCTCGTCGTCGCCGCGCCAGAACCAGAGCAGGCCCGCCTCCACCATGCCGCGGCCGCGGAGGTCGTCGTCGCCGCCGGGGAGAGCGAGCGCTCGGTCGAACCGGTCCGTGGCCTCATCGAGTCGGCGGGTCGCCTGCCAGAACGGTCCCAGCCACCGCGCCAGGCTGATCGACTCGTCGGCTCGCTGCTCCCCGACGAACCAGTCGAGCGCCGCGATCAGCTCCTCGTAGCGCTCCCCGAGCCGTGCGAATGCCGCCTCGCGGTCGAGCCCCTTCAACCCGGGCGCAACCTCCTCCGCGAGTGCGAGCAGCGCGCGGGCGGCTCCTTGGTCCACCCGACGATCCTACGGTGGTGGTTGCGTGATCGCTAGCCGCGGCTCCAGTCCGAGGAAGTCGCCGATCCGCTCCGCCTCCGCGTCGACTCCGGCACGCTCGGCCTTCGTCAGCCTCCGGGCCGGAGCGACCGTCAGCTCGATCCGGCGCGCGACCTTCTTCCGGCTCCAGATCCCCGCGCACAGGCCATCGACGACGAGGAACGGCGTCCCCGCAGGGCCCTCGTAGCGGCCCTTGCCGTGAGCGGCGACCTGCTCTCGGACCTCCGGTGGGACGAGGTGCTCGCGCTCGCGAAAGCCCATCACGTAGACGTCGTACTCGGGCAGCAGGCGAACCGACGCAGCCGGCTCGACCGGCTCTGACTCGGGCAGGTCGAGGTCGTCAAAGAGGGCCCTGGCGTCGGCCGGGGTGAAGCTCCGAGACGTGAACCACCCGCGGAACTGCCGGTACGTGACCGGCCCGTACGTCTCGGCGTAGCGGCGCGCGACCTCGCGCAGCGCCGCGAGCGGCTCCCAGGCGCGTTGCCCGCCCAACCAGTCGTCCGGATGCACGAACGTGACCTTCGTTCCCTCCGGCGGGCCGAAGCAGAGCACGCCCGCCTCCGCGGCGTCGCCGAGGTAGTACCCCCAGCCGGAGGCGAGCTTCTCCCGTGGCTCCGGCCCCACGCGGGCGACGACCGCGTCCGCGAGCTCCTCTCGGGTCAGCTGCCGTCCCCGCAACGTGTCGCCGATCGCCGCGACGACCTCCTCGACGCGCTCGAGTTCGTCCGACTCGTAGTCGGCCGGGCCGACCACCGCCCGGCGCGCCGCCGTCCAGAGGCCAACCTCGTCAGCGGGATGGATGTGAAGCGTGCCGCGCAGCGTCCACGTCTTCACGAGCTGCCGCCGCTCCCAGAGCGTCTCCCGCACGTCTGCCTGCGTGATCCCGTCGACGCGCGCGGCGAGCTGGAGCTCGGCCGAGCCCATCACCTGCGCATGGATCCCGCATACGTCGCGGACGACGTCGACGAGCTGCTCCGCCGGAGCCTGCTCGAGCAGGTGGCTGCGCTGGAGCCGCCTCGTCCTCACCTGCTCCCAGGTGAGCGACGACACCGTTACGTCGCCGGCGCGGGCTCGCCGGCGAGCAGGATCTCCTTCAGCGTGTCCCCGCGCAGGCCAAGGCGGAGCGTCTCGAGCGGGATCACCTCCTCCGGCGCGATGTTGCCGAGGTTGACCTCGGGGCCGAAGTGCTTGATGAACCACGCCTGCGAGCTCTTCGAGGGCGCCTCCCAGATCAGGTCGTGGAAGTCGATCTCGTGCGCGATCTCGTCGATCAGGCCGGTGCGCATGTCGCCGTCCTTGCGGAAGATCCCGGCTGTGCCGCCCTCGCGCGCCTCGGTGATCACCTTCCAGGCGCCGGCCTCCTTCTCCTCCTTGATCCACTGCACCCACTGGTACGGGGCGAAGACGACCTCCGAGTCCTTCGACCCGACCTCGGAGAGGACGGTGAAGTCGCGCGCGAACTCGGCGATCAGCTCGAGCTTGCGCTCGCGCGGGATCTCGAGCGTCCCGTCCGAGATCTCGACGTGCGAGAAGCGGTAGTGCTGGAGCCAGGACTTGAAGCCGTCGAGCTTCCCGCGGCCGTAGACCGCCTCGAAGAGCGTGCCGCCGCAGACGATCGGGGTGTCGAAGGAGCGGTAGAGCGCGATCTTCTTCTCGAGGTTGTTCGTGACGTAGCTCGTGCCCCAGCCGAGCTTGACGATGTCGACGTACTCGCCGGCGGTGTCGAAGAGGCCCTCGATCTCGCGGATGTTCATCCCCTTGTCCATCACGTGCGTGAGCCCGCTCTCGCGCGGCTTCGCGGGCCGCTGCGGCAGGTCGAGGAAGTTCGGTTGGGGTTCGCCGTTAAAGGCGCGCATAGATCTCCTTCAGCTTCTCCTGGGCGGCAGTCTGGACGTCGTGGTAGAGCGAGTTGCCGTGTGCGTCGATCCCGACGGTGAGCGGGCCGAAGTCCTTGACGCGGAACTTCCAGAGGCACTCGGGCATCAGCTCCTCCCACATCACCTCCTCGATCTCCTCGATCTGGGTCGTCTCGAGCGCTGCCGCCCCGCCGACGATTGCGAAGTAGACCATCCCCAGCCGCTGCATCGGCTCGATCGCCTCGTCGGGGAAGCCTCCCTTGCCGCAGATCGCCCGGACGCCGTACTGCGCGCCGAGCGGCTCGGTGAAGCGCACCATGCGCGCGCTCGTGGTCGTGCCGATGCAGACCTTCTCGTAGCGGCCGCTCTCGAGCTTGCGGACGCCGGGGGCGGTGTGGAGGAGAAACGCGCCCGAGAGGTTCATCGGCGGCTCGACGCCCTGGTCGAAGATCCGGATCTGCGTGCGGTCGCGGATCCCGATGATGTGTCCCTGAACGGTGACCTCGTCGCCCGCGCGGAGCCTGAGGATCTCCTGCGGGTCGGTGATCGGGAACGTGACCTCGTGCTTCGCCATCAGAACTCCCGGTCGTAGTCGAGGTTGCCCTGCGCGTCGACGTGCACGGAGGCGCGCCGCGCCGCCCAGCACTGGTAGTTGACCGCGACGGGGTTGAGCGTCATGTGCGTGTCGGCGTGCTCGATGTGGCACTGGAGCACGGTCACGTCGCCGCCGAGGCCCATCGGGCCGATCCCCGTCTCGTTCAGGAGCCCGTAGAGCTCGTCCTCGAGCTGGGCGACGAGCGGGTCGGGGTTGCGCGTCCCGACCGGTCGCGTGATCGCCTCCTTGGCGAGGTACATCGCGTAGTCGGCGGTGCCGCCGATGCCGACTCCGACGATCCCCGGCGGGCACGGCTTGCCGCCGGCGCCGACGATCGACTCGAGCACGAACTGCTTGATCCCCTTCACGCCGTCGGCGGGGACGCACATCTTCAGGAAGCTCATGTTCTCCGAGCCGGAGCCCTTCGGCACGCACTTCACGTCGAGGCCGTCCCAGTCCTCGATGAACTCCCAGTGGACGATCGGGAGGCGGTGGCCGATGTTGGGGCCGGTGTTCTCGCGCGTCAGGGTGTGAACCGCGTTCGAGCGGAGCGGGTGCTCGACGGTCGCGCGGGCCGTGCCGTCGCGCAGCGCCTCGTAGATGCGCGTGGGATGGAGCGGGAAGTGCTCGCCGACGCGGCAGGTGTAGACGGCGATGCCCGTGTCCTGGCAGACGAGGTTCTTCTCCTCGTCGGCGATGTTCACGTTCCGGTGGATCGTCTGGAGGACGCGCTGCCCCGTGACGGACGTCTCGCGCTCCATCGCCGCCGCGAGGGCGTCGCGAAGGTCCTGCGGGATGTCCTTCAGCGCCCAGACGTAGAGGTGCGCCGCGGCGTCCTCGAGGGCGTGCTGCAGGTCGGTGATCGTCGTCGTGGTCATGCCTTCGCTTTCTGTGCGGCCGCCTTGCCGGCACGGCGGCCGAAGACGGCACATTCGAGGAGGGAGTTGCCCATCATCCTGTTCCGGCCGTGGGTGCCTCCCGCGATCTCGCCGCAAGCGTAGAGGCCCTCGAGGGTGGTCTGCGCGTCGGTGTCGATCGTGAGGCCGCCGTTCTGGTAGTGGAGGACGGGGTAGGTGAGGATCGGCTGCTCGAGCGGGTCGATCCCCGCGCCGCGGTAGCGGCGGAGCATGTACGGCAGCGAGATCTCCGCGTCGGCCTGGGGGATGCGCGTCGTGTCGAGGTAGACCGCGGGGCGCCCGTCCTCCGTCTCGACGCCCTTCCCCTTCGCGACCTCGTCGAAGATCGCCTGGCTGACGACGTCGCGCGGGCCGAGCGGGTCGGTGAACTCCTCGCCGTCGGAGTTGAGCAGGACCGCGCCGTACGCGCGCGTCGTCTCGGGGATCGAATAGCCCTGCATCGTCTCGGGCCAGGCGCCGCCGTTCGGGTGGTACTGGAGCTCGTCGAGGTCGCGCGCCTCGGCGCCGAGGTCGAGCGCGATCCGCGTCACCTCGCCCGTCGCGTTCGGGTGGTTCGTGGAGAGCTCGCCGCGCTCCTCGGCCACCCTGAAGCAGCGGCCGCCGGCGGCGAGGACGACGGCGGCGGCGTCGAGCTCGTGCTCGCCGCAGGTCGCGCGCCAGCCGTGCTCGCGCGGCGCGAGCGCCAGCAGCGGGCTGTTCGCGTAGAGCGTGCCGGTGCCCGCCGCGAAGGCGTCGCGGAGCGCCTTGGTGATCGCGTGCCCGGTGCGGTCGCCGACCTGGAGCAGGCGCTTCGCCGACGCGCCGCCGCAGCGCGCGAGCCGGTAGCCGCCGTTGTCGCGCGTGAACTCGACCCCGAGCTCCTCGAGCCAGTGGATCGCGCCGCGCGCGTCGCCCGTGAGGATCTCGACGAGACGCATGTCCGCGCTCTCGTGGGAGCTCTTGAAGATGTCCGCCGCATGCTGCTCGGGCGAGTCGTCGTCGCCGAACGAGGCCTGGATCCCGCCCTGCGCCTTCGCCGAGTTGCACGCCTGGATCGAGCCCTTGGTCGCGACGGCGACCCGCGCGCCCGCGCGTTCCGCGGACACGGCGGCGGCGAGGCCGGAGGCCCCGCTGCCGATCACGAGCACGTCGAAGGAAGGCTGTCCGCTCACCGGCGCCAGGATACCCGAACCGCTAATGCGCGGCATTAGTCACGCTTATTCGCGAAAACGCGCGCGGCCATTCGAGTCGGGACCGGGTGGAACGGTCGTCGAGGCCGAGTGCGCCTAGTGTCTGTCAGACACAAGCTCGCCTGAAACCGCTGCGCGAGCGCGGTCGGGGTGAGCTTGTGTCTATCAGACACAAGCTCACCAGATCGAGCGGAGCAGCTGCTCGACGTCGGCCGCGGTGACTTCGCGGGGGTTCGCCTTCGCGCCCGGGCGCGCCGCGACCGCTTCCGCGACCTCGGCCGGGGCGTCCTCCGGAATCCCGAGGTCGCGCAGCCGCTCGTAGCCGCCGAGCCGGGCCAGCTCCTCCACCCGCGTCGCCGGGTCGGCGGTCCCGAGCGCGACGCCGAACCGGGCGACCGCATCGCCCGCGACGGGCTCGTTGAAGCGCAGCGCCGGCGGCAGCGTCAGGGCGTTGAGCGCCCCGTGCGGCGCGCCGTAGCGTCCGCCGAGGCCCTGCGCGAGCGCGTGCGCAAGCGCCAGCATCGAGCCGCCGAGAGCCGCGCCCGCGTGGCAGGCGCCGCGGAGCAGCTCCGTGCGCGCCTCGAGATCGTCCGGGCGCTCGACCACGTGCGGCAGCCAGCGCCCGATCGCCTCCGCGCCCGCGAGCGCATGCCGGTCGCTCTCGTCGTTGCGCTCGCGCACGTAGAGCGCCTCGGCGCAGTGCGCGAGCGCGTTCAGCGCCGTGCCGACGGTCTCCGGGACGGGCAGGCCCAGCGTCAGCTCCGGCTCGTAGACGATCGCGTGCAGGTTCGCGCCCGAGCCCCCGCCGCGCATGCGCCGCTCTGGATCGCGGACGCCGAAGAAGCCCGTCCACTCGGCGCCGGAGTAGGTGGTCGGGACGGAGACGACGGGCAGGCCGCTCTCGGCCGAAGCGGCCTTCGCCGTGTCGATCGCGCTGCCGCCGCCGACCGCGACGAGCATGTCGGCGTCCTCCGGCACGCGGATGCGGTGCGACGGCACCTCCTCCCAGCGCTCCGCCTCGGGAAGGATCGCGCGCCAGCGCGGCCCGGCGACGACGAACGGCCGCTCACCCGCGAGCGCGGGCAGCTCGGCCAGGCCCCAGCGCACGATCACGCCGCGGCGAGCCGCGCGCGGGCGAACTCGACGAAGGCGTCGGCTGCGCGCGTGGCCGTGCGTCCCGCGGCGCGGGCGAGCGAGATCTCGCGCTTCGCGTCCAACCCCTCGACCCGCGCAGCGGTGAGCGTCCCCGCGGCGAGCTCGGGCTCGACCGCCGAGCGCGAGATGAACGTGACGCCGTAGCCCGCGTGGACGGCGCTTCGCACCGACTCCTGCAGGCCGAGCTCGAGCCGAACGTCGAGGTCGCGCAGGCGCGTCCCGAGCGCCCGCAGCTCGTCCTCGACGATCTGCCGAACGCCGGCTCCCTCCTGCATCACGATCAGGCTCGCCTCCCGGAGCTCGTCCAGCGTGACCGTGCGGCCGGCGAACGCGTGGCCGGGCGGGCAAGCGAGGATCACCTCGTCGTCGAAGAACGGCTCGTAGCGGACGGCGCGGTGGCGCCGCGCAGCGCCGACGATGCCGAGCTCGAGGTCGCGCGCGGCGACCCGCTCGACGATCGACTGCGTGTCCGAGACCGTGAGCACGATCCGAACACCCGGGTGCTCCCGCTGGAACTCGCAGAGCAGCAGCGGGACGACGATCGCGGCCGGCCCGGTCGAGGCGCCGAGCCGGAGCTCGCCGGTCAGCTCGCCCTCGCCCTCGCCGGCGAGCTCGTCGAGGAGCTGCTCCTCGAGCGAGAGCAGCCGCTGCGCGCCCCGGTAGAGCCGCAACCCGGCCTCGGTCGGCTCGACCCGCCGGCCCGAGCGGTCGAGCAGCTGCGTGCCGAGCCGCTTCTCGAGTGCGCGCACCTGGAGCGACACCGCGGGCTGCGTGACGCCGAGCCGGTCGGCGGCCTGCGAGAAGCTGCGGCGCTCGACCACGGCGCAGAAGGCTGCGAGCTGGCGCGTGTCCATAAGCACATCTTATAGAGTCGTCGGGAATGCGCGTCTGGATCGACATCACCAACTCGCCGCACGTGCTCTTCTTCCGGCCCCTGATCCGGCTGCTCGAGGAGGACGGGCACGAGGTCGAGGTGACGGCGCGGGCCTACGCGCAGACGCTCGAGCTGCTCGAACGGCACGGGGTCGCGCATCACGTCGTCGGGCCGCATCACGGCGGCGCGGGCGTGCTCGGCAAGGCGCGCGCGCTCGCGGGCCGGCTACCGGCCCTCCGCCGCTTCGGCGCGCGTGGCCGCTTCGACCTCGCGCTCGCGCACGGCTCGCACGAGCTCACGCTCGCCGCCCGCAGCCTCCGCGTCCCGAGCGCCACCGCGCACGACTACGAGTTCGCGACGCTCCAGCACCAGCTCGGCGTCCGCGCCGCCACGCGCGCGGTCTTCCCCGAGGCGATCCCGCTCGACCGGCTCGCACGGCTCGGGGCGAAGCCCCCGAAGCTCGTCCGCTACCCGGGGATCAAGGAGGAGTACTACCTGGCGGGCTTCGAGCCCGACCCGGC
>DATKBA010000199.1:0-9354 GCA_035514455.1 Gaiellaceae bacterium
GCCGAGCCGCATGTACATCCCGGAGGAGTACGTCCGCACCGGCCGGTCGATCGCGTCCTCGAGCTCGGCGAACGCGACGATCTCGTCGAAGCGCTCGCGGATCTGCGCGCGCTTGAGCCCGTAGATGGCGCCGTTCAGGAAAACGTTCTCGCGGCCGGAGAAGTCGGGGTGGAAGCCGGCCCCGAGCTCGAGCAGGGAGCCGATCCGGCCGCCCACCTCGACCCGGCCGCTCGTCGGCCTGATGATCCCGGCGATCAGGCGGAGCAGCGTCGACTTGCCGGAGCCGTTGCGCCCGACGAGCCCCACGGCCTCGCCGGGCTCGATCGCGAGCGTGACGCCCTGGAGCGCGAGCACGTCCCGCGCCTCCGTGCGCCCGCCGAGCACGAACAGCTCCTTGAGGCTGCGGGCCTCGTTCGCGTGGACGCGAAAGCGGCGCGTGACCCCCTCGACGCGGATCCGGCCCGTCTTCACCCTGCGGACGGTACAGCCGCGGCCCTACGGACGAGGCCGGCGAGCACCTGGACGAACGCCGGGTCGGCGTTCGGCAGCTCGATCCGCTCCAGCCGGATGCCGAGCTCGCGTGCGCGGCCGGCCGCCTCGACGTCGAGGTCCCAGCGGATCTCGAGGTGGTCGGCGACGAAGCCGACCGGGCAGAGGAGGACGTCGCGGACGTCGGTGGCGGCGAGCTCGTTCAGGTGCTCGAGGATGTCCGGCCCGAGCCACGGCTCGCCCGTCGGCGACTGGCTCTGGAACGCGAACGTCCACTCGTGCGCGCCCGCCCGCTCCGCCACCAGGCGCGAGGTCTCGAGCAGCTCGTCGCGGTAGGGGTCGTCCTGCTCGAGGATGCGCGCCGGCAGCGAGTGGGCCGTGAAGACGACGTGCGCGTCCTTCCGGGGCTCGACGCGGCCCGCCAGCAGCTCCACGAATCCCTGCTCGGCGCCCCAGCGCTCGACGAAGCGGAGCTCGGCCCGGTCGCCCACGGCCTCGGCGAGCTGCGCGCGGTAGCGCTCGATCGACATCCCCGAGTAGTGCGGGGCGAGCACGAGGCCGACGACCGTGTCCGCCCCGCCCGCGAGCGCGCGCTCGGCGGCCTCGGCGATCCGCGGCGTCCAGTGGCGCATGCCCGTGAAGACGGGCAGCCCGAGCTCGGCCTCCAGCGCGGCCCGGGTCGCCTCGGTGATCTCGTTGAGCGGGTTCGAGTCCTCGATCCCGAGCCGGCGGTAGCGCTCGACGAGGTCCTCCAGGCGCTCGGGCGCGATCGGGCGCCCGCCGCGAATGTCGGCGTAGTACGCGGGCACGTCCGCGAGGCGGTCCGGCGAGCCGTAGGCCATCAGCACGACGGCGACGCTCACGCGGGTACCCGCGCCGTCTGCTCGTGGACGAGCTCGCGCACGCGGCCGAGCACGTCCGGGTCGGTGCCGGGGAGGACGCCGTGGCCGAGGTTGAAGATGTGGCCCGGACGCCCGGCGGCGCGCGCGAGCACGTCGAGCGTCCCCTCCCGCACGCGCTCCCAGGGGCCGAGCAGGACGGCGCTGTCGAGGTTCCCCTGTACCCCGCGGTCCTCGCCGACGAGCTCCCAGCCCCGGTCGAGCGGGATCCGCCAGTCGAGCCCGATCACGTCGCCGCCGGCGTCGCGCATCAGGTCGAGCAGCGTCGCGGTGCCGGTGCCGAAGTGGATCGTGGGGACGTCGACGGCGGCGAGGATGCGGGCCGAGTAGGGCTGGACGAACTCCGCGTAGTCGGCGGGCGAGAGCGCGCCGACCCAGGAGTCGAAGAGCTGGATCGCGTCGGCGCCGGCTCGCACCTTGCCGCGGACGTAGCGGGAGAACGCGTCGGTCAGCTTCTCCATCAGCGCATGCCACGTGGCCGGCTCGGCGTACATCAGCCGCTTCAGGTTCGGGAACTCGCGGCTCGGCTTCCCCTCGACGAGGTACCCGGCGACCGTGAACGGGCCGCCGCAGAAGCCGATCACCGCCTGGTCGGGGCGCAGCTCGCGGCGCACGATCGAGACGGCCTCGAGCAGGGCAGGCACCGACTCCTCCGGCTCGGGAACGACCAGCCGCTCGACGTCGGCGAGCGTGCGCACGGGCCTGTCGACGACAGGGCCGACGTTCTCGACCAGGCGCACGTCGACCCCCATGCCGAGCAGCGGCAGCACGATGTCGGCGAACATCACGGCCGCGTCGACGTCGTGCCGCCGGACCGGCTGGAGCGTCACCTCGGCGCAGAGGTCCGGCTGCGCACAGATCTCGAAGAGCCCGTGGCCCTTGCGAATCTCGCGGTACTCGGGGAGCGAGCGACCCGCCTGGCGCATGAACCAGACGGGCGTCCGCTCCACGGGCTCGAGGCGCGCGGCGCGGACGAGGAGGGGCTCCGTCATGGCGGAAGTAGGCTAGCTGGGTGATGGAGCGCGTCGGCGAGCACCCCGTCCCGGCCGGGCCGCTCGCGGTCCGCTGGCTCGCGCACGCGCTGCCGGCCCTGCGCGCGGGCGAGAAGGCGCCGCTGACGGTGTCGCTCCGGAACGCCGGGAGCGCGACGTGGCGCAGCCGGGGGGACGCTGGTGTCCAGCTCTCCTACCACTGGCTCGACGACCGCGGCAACCCGATCGTCTGGGACGGGCCGCGGCTTCCGCTGCCCCGGGCGGTCGCCCCGGGCGAGGAGGTGGAGCTCGACCTCGAGGTGCGCGCGCCGCAGCCCCCGGGCCGCTACCGGCTCGCGCTCGACCTCGTCGAGGAGCACCGCTTCTGGTTCGCGGAGGTGGGCTCGCATCCGCTCGAGCTCGACGTCGACGTCGCGCCGCGGATCGCGGAGCGGCGCCTCGGCGTCGCCGTGCACGGAGGCGAGAGCGCGGAGACCGCGGCGGCGCTCGCGGCGCAGGAGGAGCCGCTCGCCGCCGAAGGAGCCGTCGCGACCGCGCACCTGGTCCCGGGCGCGCTCCCCGCACCCGACTGGTCGCGCCGGGTCCTCGACGCCCACGCCGAGGGGTTCGCGGCGGTCGGGGGCTCGCTCGAGACGGGCGACCGCGCGCTGCGGCCGTGGGCGCCGGGTGGGGGGCGCAACCCGGCCTTCGCGTACCCCCTGCTTCTGCCGTCGCTCCTCGCCGGCCTCGAGCCGGGCGAGCACGAGGGCCTCCCCGCCTGGATCCCCGGTGGCGAACCGTCCCTCTTCGACGGCCGGATCAGACTTCGACTGCCACGCGGTCGTCGACGCGGGTGAAGACGAACGCGCCGAGCGCGAGCGACACGGCCGCCGCGACCGCGAGGTAGAGGACGTCGCCTGCGGCCGGCAGCTCTCCGAAGAAGAGCGGGTCGCGGATCGCCTCGATCGGCGGCGTCAGCGGATTCCCCCAGTGGATCAGGTCGACGAGCCGCGGATGCTCGCTCACGCCCGGGATGCTCTCGAGCGAGTAGAGGATGGGCGTGAGGAAGAACCAGGGCAAGAGCAGCGCCGCGACGAGGTGCTCGACGTCGCGGTAGATCGCGTTCAGCGATGCGACCGCGAGGCCCAGCCCCGCGACGAGGCAGACGGCGAGCGCGGCGAGCGGGAACGCCAGCCAGACCGTGTCGCGCGCCTCGGGCACGAAGACGAGGCTGAGCGCGACGACGATCGCCAGCATCACCGCCAGCCCGACGAGCTGCGTCGCCACCATCGAGAGCGGCACGAGCTGGCGCGGGAAGCGCACCTTGCGGATCAGGTTCGCGTTCTCGAGCAGGCTGCGCGACGCCGACTGGAGCGAGGTGGCGAAGAAGACCCAGAGCGGCAGGCCGGTGAGCAGGAACAGCCAGTAGTGCTTGTAGTCGGCCGTCTGGATCTTCAGCAACACGCTGAAGACGAGCAGGTAGACGAGCATCAGCACGACCGGGTGCGCCAGCGACCAGGCGAGCCCGAGTACGGAGCCCTTGTACTTCGCCCGCAGGTCGCGGCGGAAGAGGCTGCCGAAGAGCTCGCGGTAGCGGAACAGGTCGAGGTACGTCGCCATCGAGATCTAGTCTACGAGCGGGCTTCCGCCCCCGGGCGGCCCCTAACGAGGTGACAACACCCATCCACTACGCTTCCCCGTCGTGAGCATCGCCGCGCCGCTCCTGGCGCTGCCGGTCACCGCGCTGGTGATCTGGGCCCTGTTGCAGTCCCCCGGAGTCGCGGGCCGCCTCAGGGCGGCCCCCAGCGCCGACCGGTGGCACACCGCCACGACCCCCACCTTCGGGGGCGTCGGCATCTTCGCCGGCCTCGCCGCGGCGGTCGGCGCCGCGCTCGCGCTCGGCGGGATCGCCTCCACGGACGAGGTCGCCGCGATCCTCGCCGGCTGCGCGCTGCTCTTCGCCGCCGGCCTGCTCGACGACGTGCGGCCGCTCAACCCGCTCGCGAAGCTCGCCGTCCAGGTGCTGGCGGCCGTGCTCGTGCTCTCGAGCGGGATCTCGGTCGAGGTCGTCGAGAACGAGGCGCTGCGCTGGGCGCTCGGCCTGGTCTGGCTCGTCGGGATGACGAACGCCTTCAACCTGCTCGACAACATGGACGGGCTGGCGGCGAGCATGGGCCTCGTCGCGAGCGGGTTCTTCGCGATCGCGGCGGCGACGGTCAACCCGAACCGGGACATCTTCGTCGTCGCGGCGGCGCTGGCGCTGGCCTGCGCCGCCTTCCTCCCCTTCAACCTGCGGCCCGGACGGCCCGCCGCCGTCTTCATGGGCGACTCCGGCAGCCAGGTGATCGGCCTTGCGCTGGGCGCTCTCGGCCTGGCCGCCACCTACAAGGTCGCCGGGACGACGCTGGCGACGCTCGCGCTGCCCCTGCTCGTGCTCGCCGTGCCGATGCTCGACACCGGCCTCGTGACGGTGCTGCGGCTGCTCGAGGGCCGGCCGGTCTCTCAGGGCGGGCGCGACCACACCTCGCACCGGCTCGTCTACCGCGGGCTCTCCGAGAAGCGGGCCGTGCTCCTGCTCGTCGCGATCGCGACCGGGCTCGGCGCGACGAGCCTCGCCTACACCGTGCTCGACAACGGGCGCATCACCGCCGTCGGCGTCCTGCTCAGCTTCGCGCTCCTGCTCCAGTTCGGCAGCTTCCTCTCGGACGTGCAGCAGTCGGCGGACGTCGTGCCGAGCACCGTCCGCGTGCACTGGCGCCGCCTCGTCGAGGTGCTCGTCGACGGCGCGCTCGTCACCGCCGCCTTCTATGCCGCCTACGTCGTCGTCGTCGGCGGCAACAGCACCATCAACCAGCGGCATCTCTTCATCGTCACGCTGCCGATCCTGCTCGGCGTGCGCTTCCTCACCTTCGTGCCCTTCGGGCTCTACCGCTCGGTGTGGCGCTACGCCGGAGCGCGCGACGCGGCGCTCGTCCTGGCCGCCGTCGGCGTCTCCGAGGCGCTCGCGTTCGCGGTGGTGGACGCGACCCGCGAGCTGGGCGACTTCCCGACCTCGATCTTCGTCCTCGACGCGCTCCTGTGCGCGCTCCTCGTCGGCGGCGCCCGCTTCGGCGAGCGCGCGTTCGTTGCGCTGGTCGCCGGCCTGACGCGCCGCGGCGAGCAGCGCCGCGTGCTGATCGTCGGCGCCGGGCGGAGCGGCCGCAGCCTGCTGCGGGAGCTGCGCGAGACGCCGAACGAGCGCGTCGTCGGCTTCCTCGACGACGACCCGCGGCTGCGCGGCCGCCGGATCCACGGCGTCCGCGTGCACGGGGGCCTCGACGGCGCGGCCGCCGCGCTCGACGCGGAGCGTGTCGATGCGGTCCTCGTCACGATCCCCGAGGCCCGCCCGGAGCGGCTGGAGGCGGTGACCGCGGCCTGCCGCGAGCGGGACGTCCCCTGCCGCTTCTTGCGCCGGCAGCTCGCGAGCGACCTCTCGGAGCTTGCGGGGGCCGGCCTCCCGTGAGCACCACCGCGGCCGGCGGCCGGGCGACGGCGGCGGCGTTCGGCCTGCTCGACCGGCTCTGGCGCGCGCTGCCGCTGCTCATGCCCTTCCTGCTCGTCAGCGCCGCGTACGCCTGGCAGGCGTCGAGGCAGGCGACGCCGTGGATCTTCACGGACGAGCTCGAGTTCACCCAGCTCGCACGCTCGGCCGCCGAGACGGGCGAGCTTGCCCGGCGGGGGGAGAAGCTGACCGGCCAGTTCAGCCTCTACCCGTACCTGGTCGCGCCCGCGTGGTGGCTCGACGACGTCAAGAGCGCGTACGAGGCCGTGAAGGTGATCGGCGTGCTCGTGATGACGCTCACCCTCTTCCCCGCCTACGGGCTCGCGCGCTTCGCCGTCTCGCGCCCGGCCGCGCTGCTCGTCGCGATCGCGACTGTGTCGATTCCGGCGTTCGTCTACACCGCGATGATCGTCGAGGAGCCGCTGGCGTACTTCTGGTCGACCCTCTCGCTCTACCTGATCGTCCGCAGCATCGTCACGCGCGCTCGCCGCGACCTCGCGCTCGTCGTCGCGGCCGCGCTCGTGGCGCCGCTCGTGCGGGACGAGCTGATCGTGATCCCGGCGGTGCTCGCCGGCGCCTGGCTGGTCGCCGCGTGGGAGAGCGAGCGGTTCGTGCGGCTGCGGCGGGACTGGTCGCGCGCCGATTACGCAGGCGTCGCGCTGCTCGTCCTCGGCGCGGTGCTCGTGCTGAACGAGCTCTACTCGGGCCGTTCGGTCGACTGGGACAACGCCACTCGCCACTGGAAGGGCCGGATGATCGAGTACGGGCTCTGGGCCGGCGGCGCGTTCACGATCGGCCTCGGCGTCCTGCCCGTCGTGGCCGGGCTGGCGGCGGGCTGGCGGCCTCGAGACGAGCCCAAGACGAGGGAGCTCTCCGCGTTCCGGAGCGTGCTCTGGCTGGCGATCATCGGCTTCGGCCTCTACACCGCGGGCAAGGCGGCGATCATCTCGACCACGTTCGCCACCCGGGTCGTCGAGCGGAACCTGATCTACCTCGCACCGCTGCTCTTCGTCGCGACCGCAATCGTGCTCGAGCACCGGCGCGTGCGACTGCTTGCGCTGGCCGCCTCGACCGCGTTCGTCGCCTTCCTGCTGCTGACGACTCCGTACCACATGGATACGCGCCTCTACTCCGACTCGCCCGGCCTCGCGATCCTCGCCGCCGCCAACCGCGCGTACGGCTGGACACCCGAGCACGCCGAGAGCGTCCTTCTCTGGATGCTCCTCGCGGCCGTCGGGGTCGTCGCGGCGGTGGTCTTCGTGCGCGGTCATGCGATCGCCCGCGCGATCGCGCTCGCGGCGGCGGTGCTCACGGTCGGCTGGAACGCGACCGGCGAGGTGAACGCCGCCCGCGGCTCGGTCGCGTTCGCGGATGCGTTCATGGCGAACCTGCCGCGCCAACCGAGCTGGGTCGACCGGGCGACGGGTGGCGAGCCCACGCTCTACATCGGCCAGAAGATCGCCGACGCGAACGGGCTCTGGCTGCTCGAGTTCTGGAACCGCTCCGTCAAGCGGGTCTGGAGCCTCGACGGCACCGCCCCCGGTCCCGGCCCCGCGCTGACGCCCGACCTGCTCAGCCCGCAGGGCGAGCTCGCCGCCGACCCGGGCTACCGGTATGCCGTCGTCGAGCGCGGCATCGAAGTCGCAGGCACGCCCCTCCGCACGGAAGGCAGCTGGCGGCTGTACGCGCTCGAGCCGCCACTCCGGCTCGCCGCCGCCCAGCGCGGGATCTTCGGCGACGGCTGGGTCGGCTCGAACGGCGACGACAACCGCGTCGGCGCCGGCTTCTCGCGCTACATCAACCCGGAGCCAGGCCCCGGCACGGCGTTCGTCACCGTCGGCAGGAAGGGCTGGTGCTCCGACAAGGACCTGCCCGGGAACGTGATCATCCGCGCCGGGACGCTGGTCCTAGGCCCGGAGCGGAACGGCGTCGTCGGCCGCGTC
This sequence comes from Gaiellaceae bacterium, assembly GCA_035514455.1. Classification (GTDB taxonomy): domain Bacteria; phylum Actinomycetota; class Thermoleophilia; order Gaiellales; family Gaiellaceae; genus Gaiellasilicea. Next base: position 7,844 of record DATKBA010000199.1, read on the forward strand.
ACGGACGAGGCTGGCTGGCAGGTGCGCGCGTGCAGCGAGCGCACGTTCGCGCTCTCCGTGCCGCCGGCGCCGTTCCACGTCGAGGTCACGATCGAGCCCACCTTCTCCCCGTACGAGCTCGACCCGGCGGGACAGAGCGACCGGCGGCGCCTGGGCGCGCAGGTCTCCTTCGACTGGCGGCCCGGAAACGTGACGCTCGAGGAGTACACCGGCCCGCGCGAGTAGCTATCGAAGCGCCCGCAGCCGCTCGGGGTGCTTGCGGAGGAAGCGGAGCATCCCGCGCAGGTGCCAGAGCGTGTGCCGGGAGAGGAAGCGCTTGTCGATCACGGCGGCGTAGTCGTGGCGGGCGACCGCGCTCGGGACGAGCCAGCGCTCCCAGCCCGCCTGCGCCGCCCGGTAGGCCACGTCGATGTCCTCGACGTAGTGGCGGAAGCCGCCGTCCCAGCCGCCGAGCTCGTCGAGCATCGCCCTGCGCATCAGCAGGCACGCGCCGCCGAGCAGCCAGTCGCCCTGGACCGGCTCCGAGGGCTGCGTCCCGTAGTGGGAGGCCTGGTGCTCGTAGGGACGGCGGAGCAGCCGCAGCGGCGTGCGGCGCCAGATCGTCCCCAGCACTGTGGGGAACCGCCGCAGCGAGGGCTGCCACGTGCCGTCGGGCCAGAGGACGAGCGGCCCCACGAGGCCCGCCCGCGGGTGCTCGTCCGCGAAGCGCACAAGCTCGGCGACCGCGCCCGGCTCGGGATACGCATCCGGGTTCGAGAGCAGCACGTACTCGCCGCTCGTCTCCGCGACGCCTCGGTTGACGTTCGCCGCGAACGGGACCGGCCGCTCGTTGGCGAGCACCCGCGCTCCCTCCGGCACCGCTCCGGCGCTCCCGGGCAGGTTGGCGACGACGAGCAGCTCGTCCACCTGCGGCGCGAGCGCGGGGAGCGAGCGCCCGAGCTCCAGGGCGTGACCGTGCGAGACGACGACGGCGGAGACCTTCACAGTCCGAGCGCCTCCCGGTAGACCTCGAGCGTGCGCCTCGCCGCCGCGGCCCACGAGAACCGCCGCGCCCGCTCGAGCCCTGCTGCGACCCACCGGTCGCGCTCCGCGAGCGCGCGATGGATCCCCTCCCCGAGCTCGTGCTCCTCCGCCCAGACGGCCGCGTCGCCCGCGACCTCCTGCAGCGCCGGCTCGGGGACGGCGACCACGGGCGTGCCCGACGCCATCGCCTCGAGCACGGGCAGCCCGAAGCCCTCGTAGCGCGAGGCCTGCACGAGGCAGGCGGCGCCACGGTAGAGCTCGGCGAGCTCGCGCTGGTCGACGTACCCCGTCACGCGCGCCCCGCGCCGCTCGAGCTCGCGCACGAGCGCCTCGTCCTTCGCCGGGCCCGCGACGACGAGCGGGAGCCCGGCCGCCTCGGCGGCAGCGAGCGCGGCGAGCGGGTTCTTCCGTTGCTGCACCGCGCCGACCGCGAGCACGTAGTCGTGCGCTCCGGGGCCCGGCGAGAACGCCGGATCGACCCCGTTCGG
>DATKBA010000200.1:0-2599 GCA_035514455.1 Gaiellaceae bacterium
GCGAGCCAGTACGAGGCGGACACCCCGCGATGTTAGAGCGCGGCCGGCCGGTACACCCCCTCCTGCTCGCGGACGAGGCCGGCCAGCTCGAGCTCGCACAGCTCCGCCGCCAGCTCGCCCGCCTCCTTGCCGGTGGCCCGCGCCAGCTCGTCGGCGCTCGCGGGCAGGAGCGCGAGGAACGCCGCTGCCTCCGCGGGCGGCGCTATGGCGGCGCGCCGCTCGAGGCCGAGGGCGTCGAGCACGTCGTCGGGCGAGGTAAGCGCCGTCGCGCCCTGGCGCAGGAGCGCGTTCGTGCCCGCGCTCAGGGCGCTCGTGATCTCGCCGGGAACGGCGAACACCTCCCTCCCCTCCTCGAGCGCGAGGTCGGCGGTGATGAGCGCGCCGCTGCGCTCGCGCGCCTCCACGACCACGGTCGCCGCCGCGAGGCCCGCGATGATCCGATTGCGAGCCGGGAAGCGCCACGGCGCCGGCTCCACGCCGGGCGCGTACTCCGACACGACGAGCCCGCGCTCGCAGATCCTCCGCGCGAGCTCCCGGTTGGAGGCCGGGTAGTCGCGGTCGACGCCGCAGCCGAGCACCGCCACCGTGAGCCCGTCCGCCTCCAGGGCGCCGCGGTGGGCCTCGCCGTCAACGCCGCGGGCGAGACCGCTGACGACGACGAGCCCCGCACCCGCAAGCTCCCGGCCGAGGCTGCGCGCGACCTGGGCGCCGTACGGAGAGCACGCGCGGGCTCCTACGATCCCCACGGCCGGCCGCCGGAGCAGCTCGGCGGATCCCGCTCCGCGCAGGAAGAGGCCCACGGGCGGGTCGTGGATCGCACGCAGGAGCGGAGGGAACTCCGCGTCCGAGCGCGCGAGGAACCGGACGCTCCGCGCGGCCAGGCGCTCGCGGTAGGCTCGCTCGTCGAAGGCGCGGAGGAAGGCTGCGAAGCGCCCGCTGCGCGGCCGCTCGAGCTGGTGCGTGCCCGTCTCGGCGGCGAACGCCGCGACCGCGAGCTCGGTCACGGCCTGTCCTTCCGGCGCTCGCCGTGTCGACCGGTCAGCTCATGTCCTTTGCAGCTCCCGCGGAGACCGGTAGGAGAGCGCTTCCGCCACGTGCTCGGGCAGCACGTCGTCCGCGCCGGCGAGAGCGGCGACCGTCCGAGCGACGCGCGCGACCCGGGCGCGGCCGCGGCCCGAAAGCGGCAGCCGCTCGACGGCGCGGTCGAGCAGCTCGTCGGCGGCGCGCACGCGACGCAGCGGCCGGTCCGCGAGCGCGCTCCGCGCCCGCACGACCCGCTCGCGAACCGGCTCCGACGGCTCGCCCGGCGGGGCGGCCAGCTCGGCGGCCCGGGCGCGCGGCACGGTCACGACGAGGTCGAAGCGGTCCACGAGCGCGCGCGAGAGCTTGTCGCCGAAGGCGGCGAGCCGCTGCGGCGAGCACGAGCACGTCGCCGCGGGGTCGCCGCGCGCGCCGCACGGGCAGAGGTTCATGCTGGCGACGAGCTGGAAGCGCGCGGGGAACACGGCCCGCCCGCCAACCCGCGCCACCGCGACGATGCCGTCCTCCAGCGGCTGGCGCAGCGCCTCGAGCGCCGGACGCTGGAACTCCGGCAGCTCGTCGAGGAAGAGCACGCCGTGGTGCGCGAGGCTCGCCTCCCCCGGGGCCGGGCCCGCGCCGCCGCCGACGATCGCGGCCATCGAGGCGCTGTGGTGGGGAGCCCGGAACGGCGGCGCCGAGACGAGCGGCTGCTCGGACGAGAGCAGTCCCGCGACGGAGTGGATGCGCGTCACCTCCAGCGTCTCCGCGACCGTGAGCGGCGGCAGGACGCCGGAGAGGCGGCGCGCGAGCATCGTCTTGCCCGTCCCCGGCGGGCCCGCCAAGAGGAGGTTGTGCCGGCCCGCGGCGGCGACCTCGAGCGCGCGGCGGGCCCGCTCCTGGCCGCGCACGTCCGCGAGGTCCGGGAGCTCGGGCGGAGGCGGCTCGCGGCCGTTCGGCGGCGGCTCGGGCTCCAGCTCGCCCCGGAGGTAGGCGACCGCCTCGGCCAGGTGGCGGATCGGCACCGCCTCCACTCCCGCGAGCGACGCCTCCCGCGCCGACTCGGCGGCGCAGAGGATCCGCTCGAGCCCGGCGCGCCTGGCTCCCTCGGCCACGGCGAGCGCACCGGGAACCGCGCGCACCCGCCCGTCGAGCGACAGCTCTCCCAGCGCCGCATGCTCGGCGACGGCGTCACGCGGCACCTGCCCCGACGCCGCCAGCACCGCGAGCGCGATCGGGAGATCGAAGCCCGAGCCCTCCTTCTTCAGCGCCGCCGGAGCCAGGTTCACGAGCACCCGCCCGCGCGGCCACTGGCACTCGGCCGCCTTCACGCCGCTGCGGACGCGCTCCTTGGCCTCGGAGCAGGCGCGGTCGGCGAGCCCGACGATGGCGAGGCCGGGCACGCCGCCGCCGACACGCGCCTCCACCTCGACCCGGCGGGCGTCGAGGCCGACGAGCGCATGCGTGAGCGCGCGGCCGAGCACGACCCGACGCTACGCGGCGAGGAGTCACGTGTCTGTGCCGCCTTCGCGCCGGGTTACGCGCGCGCGACGAGGATGTCCTCGTAGAACTCGCCCGCCCG
>DATKBA010000201.1:0-2000 GCA_035514455.1 Gaiellaceae bacterium
ATCCGTGGTCAGCTCGAGCGGTTCCCCGCTGGGCCGGAGCGCCTCGATCCGGTGGTAGCCGTGGTACACGCTCGGCACGACGACGTTCCCGACGGTGCTGTCCACGCCGATGTACCGCCGGCCGCCGCGATGCTTCACGGAGACCACCGTCATCAGCAACGAGCCCGCGGGCCCGACGAGGACGCGGCCGGGCTCGACGACCAGCCGGATCGAGCGGCCGCGCCGGAGCGAGAGCGACTGCAGGCGCCGCGTCACCTCCTGCCCGATCGTTTCGACGTCGAGATCCTGCTCCCCCTCGCGATAGCCGATCCCGTAACCGCCGCCGAGGTTCACGTACTCGAGGTCGGGGAGCGTTTCGGCGGCAGCGAACAACCGGTCGACACAGCCCAGGAAGCGCGAGCGCCGATGGTTGTTCGTCCCCGCGTACATGTGCAGCCCGACGACCCGGACACCGCCGCCGTCTGCGATCCGAAGCGCCTCGCGGAGCTCGCACGGCGAGACGCCGATCCGGTTTCGCTTCGCCGGATCGTCGATCAGGAATCTGAGCCCAACATTCCGGCGCCCGCCGCGGCGCACCACGTCCCGCAGCTGATCGAGCGAGTCAAGGTTGAGGGCGACGCCGCGGGCGAGCAGATAGTCGAGGTCGGCGCCCGTGAGGTTCGTCCCGCTGTAGACGACGTCCTCGGCGGGCACACCCGCAGCGAGCGCCGCGAAAGCGTCGCCGGGCGTGTTCGCGTGCACCCCCGCACCCAGCTCGTGGAGCCGGCGGACGATGACCGGGTTCTTGTTGCAGACGAGCGCGTAGTGGCAGTCCAGCGGCCGGTACGGGAACGCCTGCACGAAGCGGACGTAGCGCCGCTCGATCTCCGGGAGGTCGTAGACGTAGAGCGGGCTGCCGAAGCGCCGCAGGAGCTCGGCGGCCCGCTCAACCACCTGCGACCGCCTCGCGCGCGGCGCGCGCCCGAAGCCGGCGGGCGTGACGCTGCAGCGCATAGCCGGGAGCCGGACGTGGCCGCCCGTCCGGCTCGGGGCCGTCGACGCGATGGAGGAAGACATGGTTCGTCGAGCCGCCAAGCGGCACTTCGGCGCGACCCGTGAGCACGATCGTGTCGCCCGGCTGCGCGAGCCCCTGCCCGACGACGCGGCCGACGATGTCGGTCCAGCCCGCCTCGATCGACGGCGGCTCGCCGACGAGGAGCGGCACGACCGCCCACTCGAGCGCGAGCTGCTGGAGGACGCGGGCGCTCGTCGCCGCGGCCACGATCGGCCCCTGCGGACGGCAGCGGGAGACGAGCCGCGCCGTCGCCCCGGTCTCGGTCGGAACGGCGATCACGGCCGCGCCGACGTCGTCGGCGAGGTCGCACGCGCCGTGGGTCAGGATCGCCGCGACGTCCACCCCGGCCGTGACGCGCACGTAGGGCAGCGACGGCTCGACCGACCGTGCGATCGCGTCCATCTGCGCGACCGCCTGCAACGGGAAGTCTCCGGCCGCGGTCTCGGCCGAGAGCATCACGGCAGAGGTGCCGTCGAGAATGGCATTCGCGACGTCGGACACCTCCGCGCGGGTCGGCTCCGGCTCGTGGATCATCGACTCGAGCATCTGCGTCGCCGTGATCACCGCGCGGCCGGCCTCGCGGGCGCGCTCGATGATCCGCTTCTGGACCAGCGGCACCTGCGAGACGCCGATCTCGACGCCGAGGTCGCCGCGCGCCACCATCACGGCGTCCGAGGCCTCGACGATCGCGTCGAGGTTCACGACCGCCTCCGCCTTCTCGATCTTCGCGACGATCCGCGCCGAGGAGCCGGCGGCGTCGATCAGGCGCCGCAACTCCGTGACGTCGTCGGCCGTCCGGACAAACGAGAGCGCGACGTAGTCGGCGCCGGCCGCGAGCGCGAACGCAAGGTCGGCCCGGTCCTTCTCCGTCAGGGCGGGGATCGGCAGCGACGACGACGGCAGGTTGACCCCCTTCGAGGGCTTGATCGTGCCGCCCACCTCGACG
>DATKBA010000202.1:0-2287 GCA_035514455.1 Gaiellaceae bacterium
CGACGACTCTCGGCGCGGCGTCGCCGTCTGGCACGACCACTTCGTCGGCGCACATGGCGGCGCAGTCGTGGTCGACGTCCGTTCCGAGGAGGAGCGCGCGCGGCTCGACCAGCCCGGACCGCTCGCCGGCTGGCGGATCGCGGCGCACCCGCTGACGTTCTCGCTCACGGCGGTCGGCTTCGCCGCACAGACCTCGTTCACGCTCGAGAGGTATCGCGGCGTCAGCCTCGACGACCTCGCGGCGGCCGAGACCGACGATCCTCGCTTCTGGTGGAGGAAGAGCACCTGACGGATCCACCGGCGGCGAGGGCCGCGAGCCGGCGCGCTTCGTCCTCGAGCTCGCGGCGGGCAGTGCGCGGGAGCGGTGCGAACGGCTCCAGCTCGACCCGGCCGTCCGTGAGCTTCCACATGCCCGCGACGGCGCCGTCGACGAGGAAGGCGTCGGCAACGTCTCCGTTCGTCGCGATCACGGCCTGTCGGTGCTCGTCCGAGAGCACGCGTGTGCGGTCGGCGTGCGCGAGGAGGAGGTTGTCCCAGCGCGGGAGCAGGCGCGGCGGCGCGGGCGTGTCCGGCGGCGGGAGCGGCGCCCGCGGGAGATCGAGGAGCTCGCGGCCCTGCTCGTCGCGGAAGCGGCGGAGCCGTAGCCGCTCAAGCCCGGGCTCGAGGACGGCGAGCGGCAGGCCGCTCCATTGTGCGACGTCCGCCCGGGTCGCGGGGCCGAAGGCGGACAGGTAGCGCTGCACGATCCGTGCGACCGCCTCTTCACCGACGGCGCCACGCGCTCCCAGCCACGTCTCGGCCGGAACGAACGGCACGCCTGCCGTGGTCGAGCGCCACACGGAGGACGAGGGACCGTGGACGAGCGCCGCCTTCGCCGCGATCGCGTGCCAGACGAGCCACGGACGGCGCTCCTCGACCACGAGCTTCGGCTGGCCGAGGAGCTCGAGGAGCTCGGGGCGCGTTCTCGGCTGCTCGGCCGTGAGCGCGGCGACCCGGCTCGTGAGTGCCTTGACGTCGGGACCTCCCCGGAGCTTGGCGAGCTGGCGCTCGACGGTCTCGGCACCCGCGCCGGAGGAGGACGCCGGCGTACCCTAGGTAGTCGTCCGCGCTGACGAGGTGCAGCGTCGTGCGCATCAGCGTGGCCTTCACGACCCGGCGGCGCTCGACGGCCCGGACGAGCTGTTCGCGCCGGAAGCCCTCGAGCCGCGACCAGAGCCCGATGTACGGCGACGGCGGCCACTGGGCCTGAAGGCCGGCGACGCGCTCGATCGAGCGCGTCACGGGCAGCCGGTGCCGACGGAGGAGCGGCTGTCGCGCGAGCGTCGCCCGATTGAGCTCGCGGAGCGAGAGCGTGCGCATCCGGGCACGATACGGATCCCTCGAAAGAGGCGTTTTCCGATCTACGGCGAAGGAAATCCGCCCGGATATGCGTCTCCTGCTCGCGACACTGCTCTTCGGCTTCGCCGGCACGCTCGCCGTCGACCTCGAGCCCGCCGCTGCGCCGCCGCGGGAGGCGCCTCGGGCATCTGCGCGCGAGCCCGTCGCGTCGCGGGCGCTCGCATCGGTGCGTGCCCGCGTGCCGAAGACCGTCGACGTTGCCTTCGTCCGGAACGGTCGCCTCGTCCGTGTCGAGCGCGAGCTGCCGAGGGGCGCGCAGCCCGCCCTGCACGCGCTCCGAGAGCTGGCGCAGGGGCCGACGAAGGCGGAGCGCGCGCGGGGTGTGCGCACCGCGCTCCGGCCCGGCCTGAAGCCGCGCTTCGTCCGCGCCGCTGGCGAGCTCTTCCTCGTTCGCGTGGCCGCCTCGCTCACGGCTCCGGCCGCTCCCGAGACGATGGGCATGCGGCTGGCGCAGATCTCGGCGACGCTCGCGTGGCTCGGCACGACGCGGAAGCTCGCCGCGATCTCGGCCGACGGACGGCTGGTGACGACGCTCCCGCTCGGCGTCCGGCCAGGGGCGCAGCGCCTCCAGGAGGGCGAGGGCGGCTATGCGTACGCCGTGCGAGGCGTGCAGCTCCGCCTGTGGTCGATCGGGTTCCTCGATCGCTCCGACGTCACCGGCTCGCTCGACTACCGCACCTCGCAGGCGCTGCTCGCCTTCCAGGGCTGGGAGGGGCTGGCTCGTACGGGCACGGTCACCGGCCAGACTCAGGTCTCGCTCTTCCGCGCGCGGCTCCCGCGGCCCGCCACGCGGGGCCCCGGGCGCCGCGTCGAGATCGATCGCAACCGAGGCGTGCTCCTCGTGATCGAGGACAACGAGATCGTGCGCGCGATCCACACCTCGACCGGC
>DATKBA010000203.1:0-2059 GCA_035514455.1 Gaiellaceae bacterium
TACTTAGGCAGCGAGTGCGAGATCGTTCTTCGCATTTGTTCTGTTCCCGGTGGTTTTACGAGGCCGACCGGGGACCTCGGCTTGCAGCTCTACCGGAGAACCGACCACGTCGAAACCAGGTCGCCCCCGTATGTGTGTTCCTCGTAGTGTAGCCGGATGCTGGCGATTCGCGAGATCGGCGAGGACGAGCTCCCGGCCCTCATGGAGGTGCTCGGCGAGGCGATGCCGCGCGAGGAGACGGGCGGCGTTGCCGGGTTCGTCGACTGGCGGCGGCAGGCCGGGGAGATGGTCTGGCTGCTCGCGGAGGAGGACGGCGAGCTCGCCGGCGCCGGCTACGCGCTCACCGGCTGGCACACGCCTCCCCACCGCGGGATCGGCGCCGCGCTCGTCCGCCCCTCCCGGCGCGGCCGCGGCACGGGCGACGCGCTGCGCGAGTGGATCGAGCGCTGGGCTTCCGAGCGCGGCGTCACCGAGCTGGACGGGCCCGTCGCCGAGGACGACGAGGGCAGCCTCGCCTGGGCCGCGGCCCGCGGCTACGAGGAGGCCGGCCGGAACTCGCGGATGGTGCTCGACCTGACGGCGATCCAGGCGCCCGAGGTCTCGCCGCCGCCCGGCATCGAGATCGTCACCTGGGCCGAGCGGCCCGAGCTCGCCGAGGGGCTCTGGCACGTCGCACGCGAGGCGGGGCCGGACATCCCCGGCGAGGAAAACACCGACGTTGGCCCGATGGAGGAGTGGCTCGAGCGCGACATGCGCGGCGCCGGCGACCGGCCCGAGGCCGTCTTCGTCGCGACCGAGCGCGGCGAGGTGCTCGGCTACGCGAAGCTCTCCTTCTCGGACGAGACGACCGAGCGGGCGTTCCACGACCTCACGGGCGTCCTGCGGGCCCACCGCGGACGCGGTGTCGCGTCGATGCTCAAGGCGGCGCAGATCGCGTGGGCGAAGAACGCGGGCTTCCGCACGCTGCAGACGGCGAACGAGGTGCGGAACGCCCCGATCCGCCACCTGAACGCCAAGCACGGCTACGTGCTCGAGCCCGGCACCGTGAAGGTCCGCCGAACTATCGGCTGAGCGCCTCCTCGATCGCCCGCTTCCCGATCACCCGCGCCAGGTGCGCCCGGAACTCCGCGCTCGCGGCGACGTCCGAGGGCGGGTCGGTCCCGTCCGCGACCAGCGCGGCCGGGTCCTCCGCGCCCGCGACGAGCGCCTCCTCGGACGCGGTCGCGCGCAGCGGGGTCGCGCCCATGTTGGTGAGCGCGATCCTCGCCTCCTGCACCGGGCCGTCGTGCTCGTGCCGGACGATCGCCGCCACGCCCACGGTCGCCCAGTCCTGCGCGCGCCGGTTGAACTTGACGTACGACCAGCCGGTCCAGCCGCCGAGCTTGGGGACGCGGATCTCCCGCAGCAGCTCGGTCGGGCCTGCCGCGCTCTCGAAGACGCCGCGGAAGAACTCGGCCGCCGGCACGGTGCGCTCGCCCTCCGGGCCTGCTATCACGAGCTCCGCGCCGAGCGCCAGCATCACCGCCGGCAGGTCAGAGGCGGGATCGCAGTGCGCGAGCGAGCCGCCGATCGTGCCGCGGTGCCGCACCTGCGGGTCGCCGATCAGCCCGGCCGTGTGGGAGAGGATCGGGCAGTGCTCCTGCACGAGCGGGTCGTCGCGGACCGCCTTGTGGCGCGTCAGCGCCCCGACGGCGAGCCACTCGCCCGCGTCGCGGACGTAGGAGAGCTCCTCGATCCGGCCGATGTCGACGAGCAGCGAGGGCCGCGCGAAGCGGAGCCGCAGCAGCGGGATCAGCGAGTGGCCGCCTGCGAGGAGCTTCGCGTCCTCGCGCGAGCCGAGCAGCGAGACCGCGTGCTCCGCCGACTCGGCGACCTCGTAGTCGAACGCCGTCGGGATCATGACCGTGCCTCCTCGAGTGCCCGCCACACCCGCTCGGGGCTGGCCGGCATGTCGATGTCGGTGACGCCGAACGGGCGGAGCGCGTCGGCGACCGCGTTCATCACCGCGGCCGGCGAGGCGATCGCGCCCGTCTCCCCCACGCCCTTGACGCCGAGCGGG
>DATKBA010000204.1:0-6498 GCA_035514455.1 Gaiellaceae bacterium
CGACCGCCTCGAGGTCTCGGCGCGGGTCGTCGATCTTGTTCGCGAGCACGATCACGGGCTTCTTCGACGCGCGCAGCGTGACCGCGAGCTCCTCGTCGCCCGGCGTGATCCCGTGCCGCGCGTCGACGACGAAGAGGACCACATCCGCCTCCGCGATCGCGGCGCGCGCCTGCTTGGCGATCTCGGGGCTGAAGGGGTCGGTGGCGAGGTCGTCGACGCCGCCCGTGTCGATCAGGAGGAAGTGCTGCCCGTTCCAGTCGGCGAGCAGCTCCTTGCGGTCGCGCGTGACGCCGGGGGTCTCGTGCACGACGGCCTGGCGCGACTCGGTCAGGCGGTTGATCAGCGTCGACTTGCCGACGTTCGGGAAGCCGACGATCGCGACGGTGCCGATGATCTCCGGGACCTCCGGCGCCTCGGGGAGCTCGGGCTCGCTCATCGCGGTGGGGTCGCCTTCCGCGGCCGGCCGAGCGCGTCCATCTCGCCGAGCCAGTCGTGCAGCGCGTGGATCCGCCGCTCGATCTCGGCGGAGCCCGCGCGGTAGCCCTTCGCGCCCTTCGGCAGGCCCTCGAACCGGACCGGCTCGCCCCACGCGACGGAGACCGGGTGGAAGTTGCCGATACGCCACTCGAAGGTGCCGCGGATCGCGGCCGGGACGACGGGCACGCCCTCCTGGATCGCGACCATCGCCGCGCCGGGCTGGACCGGCCCGGGGACACCGCCCTGCTGGCGCGTCCCCTCGGCGAAGAGCCCTAGCGCCTCGCCGTTGCGGACCGCCTCGCGCATCAGCCTGACCGCCTCGCGGTCCGACTCGCCGCGGCGGACCGAAAGCGTTCCGAAGCTACGCATCAGCTGGCCGAGCCCGGGGATGCGGTGCGCCTCGGCCTTGGCGAGGAACGTGATCGTCCGCGGCGAGAGTAGGCCGAAGACGGGCGGGTCGATCCAGTGGAAGTGATTGAACGCGAGCACGACGCCGCCCGTGCGGGGGACGTGCTCGGCGCCGTAGCTCCGCAGCGGCGTCAGCAGGCGGACCAGCGACCCGAGCGTGAGGCGGCCGACCGCCCAGACGGCGTCGACGCTCATGCGCCGGCCCCCGGCGCATGAGCTTTAGGGGGTGTGGGGGAACTTGGAAGTTCCCCCACAGGACAGAAGAAGGGGGCTCGCGGGGGAAACATGGTTTCCCCCGCGGGAGCGAGCCGAAGGCGAGCGACGCTCGTCATTTCCGCGCCACGACGAGCTCTTCGATCCGGGCGACGACCTCGTCGACGGCAAGGTCCGTGGTGTCGATCTGGACCGCGTCCTCGGCTGGGCGCATGTTGACGGCGTCCTTCTCGTCCCGAAGGCGCAGGTCGGTCGCGAGCGCGTCCGCGCCGATGCCCGGACGCTCGTGCGAGCGCCGCGAGGCCCGGGTCCGCTCGTCGGCGATGAGGTAAACCTTTACCTGAGCTTGAGGTGCCACGACCGTGCCGATGTCCCGCCCCTCGATCACGACGTCCCCCTCCTCCCCGAGCGACCGCTGCCGCTCGCGCATCACCTCGCGCACCTCCGGATGGCGCGCGACGACCGGGACGAGCTTGTCGATGTCCGGCTTGCGGATCGACGAGGTGACGTCGCAGCCGTCGATGTAGACGCGGCCCGCCTCGTCGAAGCCGACCGGGTGCTCCGCCGCCAGCGCGGCCAGCTCGGCGGCGAGGTCGAGCGCGACCCCGCGGCGGCGCGCGAGCCACGTGAGCGCGCGGTACATCGCTCCGGTGTCGAGGTAGCGGAAGCCGAGCCGCTCGGCGAGCAGCCGTGCGACCGTGCTCTTGCCGGCCCCGGCGGGCCCGTCGATGGCGACGATCATGAGTTTTGTGGCGCTCGCAGTGAGTCGAGGAGGTCGTAGAAGCCGGGGAAGGATACCGCCGCCGACTCGGCGCCCTCGACGTCCACCCCTTCCCGTGAGACGAGCCCGGCGATCGCGCCGAGGATCGCGATCCGGTGGTCGCCCCGCGAGTCGAGCGCGCCGCCGCGCAGCCGCGAGGGGACGCCGCGGACCGTGAAGCCGTCGGGCGTCGGGCGGATGTGGCCCCCGAGCTTGCGCAGCCCGTCGGCGACCGCCTCGATCCGGTCGCTCTCCTTGGCGCGCAGCTCGGCGGCGCCGCGGAGGACGCTGTCGCCGTGGGCGTGCACGGCGAGCAGCGCGAAGAGCGGTAGCTCGTCGACGAGCAGCGGCACCTCCGCGGCGTCGATCGCCGTGCCCACGAGCTCGGCCGGGCGCACGTCCAGGTCGCCCCCCTGCTCGCCGCCGATCCGCCGCCGGTTGAAGACGGTGAGGTTCGCGCCCATCCGCTCGAGCACGCTGAGCAGGCCGGTGCGGCGCGGGTTCAGGTTGAGGCCGTGGACGGTCAGCTCCGAGCCGCTGAGGAGCGTGGCCGCGACGAGGAAGGGCGCCGCCGAGGAGAAGTCGCCCGGGACCTCGACGTCGCCGAGCTCGAGCCGCTCGACCGGGGAGACGGTGACGCTTCCCGGCTTGCGCCGCACGCTCGCTCCGGCCTGCGCGAGCAGGTTCTCGGTGTGGTCACGCGTCGGCAGCGGCTCCTCGACCGTCGTGTCGCCGCCCCCGGCGTAGAGGCCCGCGAGCAGGACGGCGGACTTCACCTGGGCGCTCGCCACCGGCAGCGCATAGGTAAGAGGTGTGAGCGGCCCACCTTCGACCACGATCGGCGCATGGCCCTCCGCCGTCTCGACGGTCGCGCCCATCAGCCGGAGCGGCTCGGCGACGCGCTCCATCGGGCGCGCACTGAGCGACTCGTCCCCGGTCAGCTCGAACCGGCCTTCCTGGCCCGCGAGGATCCCGGGCAGGAGCCGCATCAGGGTGCCCGCGTTGCCGCAGTCGATCGGGCGCGCCGGCGGGCGCAGGCCGCGCAGCCCGACGCCGAAGACGCGCAGGGTCTCGGAGTCGGCCTCGTAGACGCGCACCCCGAGGTCGCGCACCGCCTTGACCGTCGCCTCCGTGTCGGCGGAGCGGCCGAAGCCGGCGATCCGCGTCTCGCCGTCGGAGATCGCGCCGAGCAGGACCGCGCGGTGCGAGATCGACTTGTCGCCCGGGACCGCGATATGGCCGAGGATCGACGGCGCCGGCTCGACCTTCATGCCTCGTCCTCGAGGACGGGCGCGACGACCACCCCGTAGCCCTGCTGCTCGAGCAGCGCCGCGGCGCGCGCGGCCTCGTCCTCGCCGGCGACGAGGATGGCGATCGTGCCGCCGCGCTCGCTCGAGAGGTGCTGGAGGTCGAAGTCGGCGATGTTGATCCGCTCCGCCCCGAGCGCCTGCGCGATCCCGGCGATCACGCCCGGCCGGTCGGGCACGTGCACGCGCAGACGCTGCAGCGCGCCGGCGTCCTCGTACGCGGTCTCGAGCAGGCGCCGCCGGTTCGCCGACGCCTCCCCGATCCACCGGGCGAGGAAGCCCGCGTCGCCGGCCGCGAGCGCCGCCTCCACCTGCTCGAGCCGGCGGCGGTGCTCGGCGAGCGCCGCGCCGAGCGCGGCGCGGTTCTCGAGGAAGATGTCGACCCAGATGCGGGGGTTCGCGCCGGCGACGCGCGTCATGTCGCGCAGCGAGCCGCCCGCTGCGTCGAGCGGGTCGTGCCCGTCGATCCGCCCGCCCCCGGCCTGGTTCAGGAGGACGTTCGCGAGCGCGTGCGGGAGGTGGCTGGTGACGGCGACGAGCCGGTCGTGCGCCTCCGGGTCGATCGCGACCGGCACGGCGCCGAGCGCGGCGACGAACCCGTGCAGCGTCTTGAAGCTCGCCGCGTCGGTGGCCGCGACCGGCGTCAGGAACCACGTCGCACCCTCGAAGAGCCCGGCCGTCGCCCATTCGGGGCCGCGGGCCTCCGAGCCGCAGATCGGGTGGCCGCCGACGAAGCGGCTCACTCCGGCGGCCGCGGCGCACACCCCGCCCTTCGTCGAGCCGACATCGGTGACGGTGCAGCCCTCGCCGCTCGCCGCCAGGACGGCGCGCACCTGGGCGGGCAGCTCCGTCACGGGCGCGGCGACGAGCGCGAGCTCGGCGCCCTCGAGCGCGGCGGCCAGGTCGGGCGCCGGCTCGACCGCGCCGCGGTCGGCCGCGGTCGCGAGGTGCGACGCGTCGGGGTCCCAGCCCGTGACGCGGCCGACGCCGGCGCCGCGCGCCGCGAGCCCGACCGAGGCGCCGATCAGCCCCGTTCCCACGATCGCCAGCCGGGAGATCACCCGATCGTCTTGCCGAGCAGCGAGGCGAGCGCCCTGATCTCGTGCGCGAAGTCGGCGAACTCGGCGGCCGGGATCTGCTGCGGCCCGTCGCAGAGCGCCTCCTCCGGTCGCGGGTGCACCTCGACGATGATCCCGTCCGCGCCGGCGGCGACCGCCGCGCGCGCGAGCGGGAGCACGAGGTCGCGCTTGCCTGCCGCATGCGAGGGGTCGACGATCACCGGCAGGTGTGTCTCGTGCTTGAGCACCGGGATCGCGGAGAGGTCGAGCGTGTAGCGGGTCGCGCGCTCGAAGGTCTTGATCCCGCGCTCGCAGAGGATCACCTGCGCGTTCCCCTCCTTGACCACGTACTCGGCCGCCATCAACAGCTCCTCGATCGTCGCGGCCGGACCTCGTTTCAGCAGCACCGGCTTCGGCGCGCGGCCGACCTCGGAGAGGAGGTTGAAGTTCTGCATGTTGCGGGCGCCGATCTGGATCACGTCCGCGATCTCGACGACGGCCTCGACGTCGCGCGGGTCCATCAGCTCCGTGACGAGCGGCAGGCCCGTCTCGTCGCGCGCCTCGGCGAGGATCTTCAGCGCCTCGACGCCGAGCCCCTGGAACGCGTAGGGAGAGGTGCGCGGCTTGAAGGCGCCGCCGCGGAGCATCGTCACGCCCTCGGCCGCGACGACGCGCGCCGTCTCGAGCGTCTGCTCGCGCGTCTCGACGGTGCACGGGCCGGCGATGAAGCCGAAGTAGGCGTCGCCGAGCTTGCGGCCGCGCGTCTCGATCACCGTCGGGTCGCGGTGGAGCTCGCGGGAGACGAGCTTGTAGGGCTTCAGGATCGGCAGCACCTGCTCGACGCCGGGGAAGCCCTCGAGCGGCAGCGTCGCGAGCAGCTCGCGCTCGCCGATCGCGCCGATCACCGTCGCGTCGCGCCCGTGGCTGACGTGGGCGCTCGCGCCGGCCTCCTCGAGGCGCGCGACGACCTCCTCCACCTGCTCGGCGGAGGCCTGTGCGCCCATCACGATCAAGAGCTCGGGTGATCCGACGGTGGCCATCGGCTGAGTGTAGTTGCGCCTCCGCGCGCCGAAGCCGATAGAAATGCAGCAGAAATGCGCATCTTCTCCGGCATCCAGCCCACGGGCGACAAGCACCTCGGCAACCTGATCGGCGGCTTCCGCCAGTACGCCGCCACGCAGGAGCGAGGCGAGAGCTTCTTCTGCATCGTCGACCTGCACTCGATCAGCGTCGAGTACGACCCCGTCGACTTCCGCGAGCGAACGCTCGACCTGGCCGCGATGCTGTTCGCGACCGGTCTCGACCCGGAGCGCTCGACGGTGTTCGCGCAGAGCCACGTGCCCGCCCACGCCGAGGCGGCCTGGCTGCTGGGCGCGGTCACGAGCTTCGGCCAGCTCGGCCGGATGACGCAGTTCAAGGACAAGTCGGACCGGCACGAGTTCGTCTCGTCCGCCCTCTTCACCTATCCGGTGCTGATGGCAGGCGACATCCTGCTCTACCAGACCGACATCGTCCCGATCGGGGACGACCAGCGCCAGCACCTCGAGCTCACGCGCGACATCGCGGAGCGGTTCAACAGCCGCTTCGGCGAGACCTTCAAGCTGCCGGAGGGCGTCTACCCGGAGGTCGGCGCGCGGATCATGGACCTGCAGGAGCCGACGAACAAGATGTCGACGACGGGCGGCTCGCCGCAGGGGACGGTCAAGCTTCTCGACGACCTCGACGTGATCCGGAAGAAGTTCCGCTCCGCGGTGACGGACTCCGGCTCGGAGGTGCGCCGCGCGCCGGACAAGCCGGGCGTGACGAACCTGATCGACATCCTCTCCTCGCTCACGGGCGAGACGCCCGACGCGATCGAGGCGCGCTACGAGGGCTCCGGCTACGGGCAGTTCAAGACGGACGTCGGCGAGGCCGTCGTCGAGGCGCTCGCCCCGATCCAGGAGCGCTACCGGGAGCTGCGGGCCGACCCGGCCGAGCTGCAGCGGCTGCTCGCGCGCGGCGCCGAGAAGGCGCGGAAGACGTCGGAGCCGACCCTCGCGCAGATGTTCGACCGGATGGGCTTCGTCAAGAGCGAGGCGGGCCGCTTCTTCGGAGCCGCTCGACCTCGCGCTCTGTGAGCTCGCGCCACTCCCCAGGCGCGAGCCCCTCGACGCCCAGCCCCGCGTAGACGCTCCGGTGCAGCCGCCGCACGCGGTGGCCGACCGCCTCGGCCATCCGCCGCACCTGGCGGTTGCGCCCCTCGTGCAGGACGAGCTCGAAGCGGGCGGCGCCGAGC
>DATKBA010000205.1:0-16793 GCA_035514455.1 Gaiellaceae bacterium
CTTCTCGATGTAGAGGTCGGCCTGCGGGACGTACGCCTCGGGCTGGTAGTAGTCGTAGTAGGAGACGAAGTACTCGACCGCGTTCGCCGGGAAGAACTCGCGGAACTCGTTGCAGAGCTGCGCGGCGAGCGTCTTGTTGTGGGCGATCACGAGGGCGGGCCGCTGGAGCTGCTCGATGATCCAGGCCATCGTCGCCGTCTTGCCGGTGCCGGTGGCGCCGAGCAGGGTCTGGTAGCGCTCGCCCGCCTGGAGGGAGCGCGTGATCTCCTCGATCGCCCGGGGCTGGTCGCCGGTGGGGACGTAACCGGCCGATGTCTTGAGCTCCGCCACCCGGACAGAGTA
This sequence comes from Gaiellaceae bacterium, assembly GCA_035514455.1. Classification (GTDB taxonomy): domain Bacteria; phylum Actinomycetota; class Thermoleophilia; order Gaiellales; family Gaiellaceae; genus Gaiellasilicea. Next base: position 343 of record DATKBA010000205.1, read on the forward strand.
CAAATGGGACATGCCGAAGACGCGCGTCTGCGCCGAGCTCGGGATCGAGCACCCGATCCTCTCCGTCGGGTTCGGGCCGGGCGCGGGGCCGGAGCTCGCGGCGGCCGTCTCGAACGCCGGCGGCTTCGGCGTGATCGGCGCGTCTGCGATGCCCCCCGACCGGCTGCGCGAGACGATTCGACGCACGCGAGAGCTGACCGGTCGCCCGTTCGGTGCGAATCTGATCCTCCACACGATGGGCGACCCCGATCGCGCCGAGGCGCACCGTGAGCGCTACGAGGTGCTCGTCGAGGAGCGGGTGCCGCTGCTCGTCTACTTCGAGGGCGACCCGGCGCCGTACGTCGACGAGGCTCATGCGGCCGGGCTGAAGGTCGCGATCCAGGTCGGTTCGCCCGCCGAGGCGCGCCACGCCGCGGACGCCGGCGTGGACATCGTGATCGCGCAGGGGATCGAGGCGGGCGGCCACATCGCCGCGACGGCGTCGCTCTTCGTCAACCTGCCGACGATCGTGGACGCCGTCGCGCCGTTGCCGGTGCTCGCATCGGGCGGGATTGCGGACGGCCGCGGGCTGGCGGCGGCGCTGCTGCTCGGCGCCGAGGGCGTCTCGCTCGGCACGCGCTTCGTCGCGAGCGAGGAGGCGTACATCCGCCGCGAGTACAAGCAGCGCGTCGTCGCAGCAAGCGCGGAGGACACGTTCTACTCGGACGACCTGTTCGACGTCTGGTGGCCGGGAGTCCCGCACCGCGCGCTCAAGGGCCGCACGTACGACGAGTGGGACGCGGCGGCGCGTCCCGCGGCGGGCGAGCGGCCCCACGAGGGCGAGCCGATCGGCGTCTACCAGTCGGCGCTCCACGGCCCCGTCGACGTCCCGCGGTACGCCTCATTCATGATGACGCCGCTCTTCGAGGGCGACGTCGAGCTCGGGCCGCTCTGGGCCGGGGAGTCCGCGGCGCTCGTAAACGAGATCCTCCCCGCGGGCGAGATCGTCCGGCGGATCGCCGCGCAGGCGGACGAGGTGCTCGCGCGCGCCGCCGCACACGTGTAGCCCTCCGCGCCGCGCGGTAGAAGAAGAGGATGCAGGGGCGTCCTCCCTACCGAGCCTACGCCTCGATCGTGGGCACGTTCGTGACCGGCCTCGGCGCCGTCAGCGGCCTCGCCGCGCTGCGCCATCGCCCCGCCCCCGACTACTCCGCGGTCGACCTCGCGATGCTCGGCCTCGCCACCTTCAAGGCGTCCCGCATAGTCGCGCGCGACAAGGTGACGAGCTTCGTGCGCGAGCCGTTCGTCGAGGGCGAGGCCTACGACGGAGAGGGCGAGCGACCGACTGAGGAGACCGAGCTGAAGCAGGCGCTCGGCGAGCTCGTCACCTGCACTCGCTGCATCGGCACCTGGATCGGCGCGGGGCTCGCCTCAGCGCAGGTGCTCGCGCCCCGCACGGGCCGGCTGCTGACGGCGGCGCTCGCGGCCGGCGCCGTGAACGACTTCCTGCTCGCCGGCTTCACCGCCGCGACGAGCAAGGCGAACGAGCTCGAAGAGCGATGACGGGAAACAGCCGTCTGCGGCGTCATCTTCTTACGAAGCCCGAACAGACGCCCTCTACAGTTTTGCCACCATGACGCTTCCCGAGCCACTCAGCCGCTTCGGCTTCCTGCGCGCCGCCGCCGGCGCCGCCGCGGCCGTCGGGCTGCTGCCGCGCGCGGCGCAGGCGGCAACCGAGGCTCCCGCCGCGGAGCTGCTCGCCGTCGCGAGCGGCAAGCCCTTCGCCGGCGACCGGCGAATGCTCGCGACCGTCTCCCCCGGCTCGTGGTCGCGGAAAGCGGCGATCCTGCGCTTCCGGCTCGACCGCGCGGCGCACGTGCACGTCGCGGCGGTGAGGAAGAGCCGCAACGCCGAACGGGTCGTCTGGGAGACGCGCGCGAAGCTGCCCCGCGGGCCGCACCGCTTCCGCTGGCAGCCTGCGCCGACGATCGCGCCCGGAACGTACGTGCTGCGGATGACCCTCGAAGGGAACGGCCGCAGCCGCGTCTACGGCCGCAAGCGCCCGTTTGCGGCCGCGCGCTCGCGGGCGGCGGTCGTGCGCGTCCTCGGGGTCGAAGCCGCCTTCGTCGTCCCTTCCTACGCGCCCGCCACGGCCGCCCGTCTCCGAGTCGCAGTCGACGCGGCCTCGTTCACCGTCCAGTTCTTCCGGGCCGGCCCGGAGCAGGAGAACACCGACCGGCCGGACGAGCTGAAGGGCGTTCCGGTGTCCGATCCCGTCACGGTCGACTGGGACAAGCACCGCGACGCGCCGGCCACCGTCTGGCTCAAGCTCGGCGACTGGCCCACCGGCCTCTACTTCGTGAAGCTCGTGACGAACGACGGGCGGATCGGCTTCGCCCCGGTGATCGTCCGCCCGCCTGCGACCTCGACCAGCCGCGTCGCCGTCGTCCTCCCGACGAACACCTGGCAGGCGTACAACTTCACCGACAGCGACGGGGACGGCTGGGGCGACACTTGGTACGCGGGCGGCTCACCGCCGGTCGTGCTCGACCGGCCGTACCTCCAGCGCGGCGTGCCGCCCTACTACCGCCGCTACGACCTCCCGTTCCTCCGCTGGCTCCATGCCACGGGCAAGACGCCCGACTACCTGGCCGAGGAGGACGTCGAGGCCTTCGGCACCGGCGACGCCCTCGCCGCCCGCTACGACCTCGTCGTCTACCCCGGCCACACGGAGTACGTCACCCAGCTCGAGTACGACGTCGTCGAGCGCTACCGCGACCTCGGCGGCAACCTGATCTTCCTGTCCGCGAACAACTTCTTCTGGCGCGTCGACCGCCACGGCCGCACGATCCGGCGCGGGAAGCTCTGGCGCGAGCTCGGCCGCCCGGAGGCTCGCCTGCTCGGGACGCAATACCGCGCGAACGACAACGGCAGCCGCCAGGGGTCGTTCGTCATCCAGGGCTACGACGCCGCGCCGTGGGCGTTCGCAGGCACCGGCCTCCGGAACGGCTCGCTGCTCGGCGTCGAGGTCGGCGGCTACGGAATCGAGATCGACGCGACGACGCCCGACTCGCCGCCGGACATCACGCAGGTGCTCGCCACGATCCCCGACCTGTTCGGTCCCGGCCTCAGCGCCCAGATGACCTACTACGAGCACGCGTCGGGCGCGAAGGTCTTCTCCGCCGGTGCGCTCGACTTCGGCGGCTCGATCAGCTGGTGCCCACCGGCGCGGCGGCTGGTCGAGAACGTCTGGCGCCACCTCGCGCAGCCGTAGCGGCGTGCCGGCCCTCCTAGGCCGTGACGACCGGGTCGCGGACGACCGGGGTCAGGTCTTGCATTCGCACAAATCTACCCTCCCGGTTCCCCGGCGGCAGCAGCAGCAGGATCGCTGACCGTTCGCGCAGCTTCGGCGTGCTCGAGCCTGGCGACGGCCCGGCTGACCGTGGCCGGGTGTACGCCGAGGTGGGCGCCGATCTCGCGCAACCGGTAGCCGTAGCGGCGATAGGCATCGAGCAGGCCGGCGGGCTCGCGGCAGAGCTGCTCGAGGCTGGGCCGCAGCGGCTGCCATTGGATGCGGGATACCTCCGCGACGGGCTCGTTGGGCATCAGTTCGCGGATGAACGCCTCGTCGCCGAGATAGATCTCGCCGACCAACTGCTCGCGAAGCGCATCCTCGATCCCTTCTGCGACGAACTCGACGTACCGCTCCCGCGCTCTCGTTCGGTTGTCGCTGAAGCGGCCGAGGACACCGTCGACGGTGAGAAAGCGCGGGCAGGGCGCAATCCCCGCTGTCGCCTGATAGCTCGACCAGCGCCAGTCGACGAAGTTCTGCGGGCGCTTCGTCCGCAACGGGTTCAGCACGACGTAACGGGCTGCGCGGAGGAAGTGCTCGTCATCGGCGACCGCGATCGAGCCGAAGCGACCACCGAAGACATGCCCAGACCGCGTGTGGCGGCGGTTGAACCACTGGGCGTAGAGGCCGTTCAACTGCCGCATCCCGAGGGAGAGATTCGGCAGCGGCGTCTCGACCAGCAGGTGAAAGTGGTTGTGCATCACCACATAGGCGTGACAGACCCAGCCGTAGCGTCTAACAACGGCAGCGAGCAGCTCGACCAGCCGGTCCCGATGCTCCGGCAAGCGCAGGATCGCCGCACGATTGTTCCCCCGCGCAGTGACGTGCGCGATCCCACCAGGCACATCGAGCCGCAGCGGCCGAACCACACACCGACGCTAGGCCCCGCCCACCGCGCGCGCAAGATGGCCTTCAGCGACAACGACTGAAACAGACGGTGAGAATTGTCGCATCGCAAGACCTGACCCCGCTAGTCGACGTGCTGAACGCGCTCGTCGAGACGGGCGCCGCGCCGCGCTAGTCGACTTCCTCCACGTCGCTCTGCGGGTCGACGCTGCCGTCGCTGTTCATCGGGGGGCAGTTCGGCGCCGGTGCGTCTGCGTTCGTATACGTCCGCGTCAGGGTCAGGCCCTCGCGCTCGGCGATCACGTTGAGGGAGAGCGGATTCGTCGCCCCCGAGATCGCGGCGCGCCAGTAGAACTGCCCGTATTGCGGCTGGCCGGGGGCGCCGCGTAGCACGTTGCCGCCACGGAGGTTCCGCCACCGGTACGTCAGGTCGACGGACGTCCACGCGATCGGATAGACGCAGAACCCGCCGCCGGTCGAGAAGATCTCCACGCGAGGTGTGTAGAGCGACCGGCAGCGCGGGGCAGAGTCGTTCCGGTCGACCAGGAACGGCCCGTCGACGGGTGCGGGGCTCGCGTCGCAGATGATCGTGTCGACCTCGCCGTCCATCGCGTCGACGACGTCGGCCCCGCTGCCCGGAACGATCGTGTCCCGTCCAGGCCCTCCGAAGATGCGGTCGAGCCCGGCCTCGCCGTGCAGCTCGTCCTTGCCGGCCCCGCCGAAGATGTGATCGCTGCCGCCGCCTCCGAACACCCGGTCGTGGCCGTTTCCGCCTTCGATCAGGTCCGCGAGCGGCCCGCCCGTGATCCGGTCGCTGCCGTCGCCGCCGCGAAGCACGTTCGAGCCGCCGCCGCCCTCGATCGTGTCGTCGACAGGCCCGCCGTCGATCGTGTCGGGACCGGGGCCGCCTCGCAGGATGTCGCGGCCGTCCCCGCCGAAGATCGTGTCTGCGGTCGACGCTCTCTCCGGGACGCGCGTCCTGCCGGCATCGTCGCCGTCGACGACGTCGTGACCCGGGCCTGCGTCGATCACGTCCGCGCCGATGCCGCCCTGGATCCGGTCGTCGCCGCTCCCACCGTCGATCACGTCCTGGCCCGCGCCGCCGGCGATCGAGTCGGCGCCGCTCCCGCCGGCGAGATACTGATCGCTGGAATCCCCAACGAGCGTGTCGTCCCCGTCGCCGCCGAACAGCCATCTGCCGCCGACGAGCCGATCGGCGCCGGGGCCTCCATCGAGCCAGACGTCTACCGCGCCGGGGAGAGCAGTGAGCAGATCTGCGCCCGCGTCCCCGAAGAGCCGAGCACGCGAGCCGCCTGTGAGCCGATCGTTGCCCGTGCCGCCATAGCCCTCCCCTCGGCCCACGGCGACGCCGACCTCGACCACGTCGGCGCCTGCGCCGCCGAACGCCCGGTCACCGTCGGCCCCGCCGTCGCCGGTCCGGAGCACGTCGTCCCCCTCGTCGCCGTAGAGCTGATCGTCGCCCGCCCCGCCGTCGAGCTGGTCGTTTCCGAGACCACCCCAGAGGGAGTCCTCCCCCGTCGAGCCGACGAGGACGTCGTCACCCGGCCCGCCGTACGCAACGCCGTCGAAGGGAAGGACGATGTGGTCGTCACCGCCGCCGCCGCACACGACGTCCTCGGCGAATCGGCTGCGGAGCGCGTCCGGCCCGTCGGTGCCGAGGACGCCGCAGGGCTTGAGCACGACTTCGACGCGTGGACGCGTGAAGAGGCTGCCGGACAGGGTCGTCGTGTTCACCATCCGCTCCGCCGACCGTACGCGCACCGCAATGTCGACGACGACAGTCGGTGCCGCCTTCGTGAGGCCGCTCAGGGAACAGGTGACCAGCCGCTCGACACGAGTGCAGCCGCCGTGGGCGGATGCCGAGACGAAGTCGACGCCGGCCGGGAGCTCGTTCAGCAGGGTGACCCCGCCGCCCACATCGGCCCACGTGAAGACCTCCACCGTGCTGCGGAAGGTGACGAGGTCGCCAGGAAGCGCGGCCGGCATGTCCGCGACTGTGGTCAGGCCGGCGTCGGAGCAGTAACGGACCATCTGGAAGAGAAGGCCGCCGCCGCCGTAGTTCGTGTAGAGGCAGGGCGCGCTGCCCGCCGACAGCCCGATGAGCGTCCGGGCCGAGTCGTTGGCGGGCACCGGGTCGACGACGGCGCCGCCCGCGACGAGCTGCAGCGCGGCGCGCGCCGAGGACGCGAGAATGCTCGGTAGCCGGGCCGTGACGGCGACGCTCACGACCTCGCCGGGGGCGAGCGTCCCGAGCGCGCAGACCGCATCGAGCGCCACCGTGCAGGTTCCGGCGGGCGTCGCAGCCGTGAGCACCCGAAGGCCGTTCAAGCCGAGAACCTGCAGGGAGGCGAGCGGGGCAGGCGCCGGCCCGTCGTTGCGAACGCGACCATCGAACCGAATCTGACTGCTGGGCAATGCACTCGGCGGCCCCGTGACCTCGACGGCGAGGTCGGCGACGGGCGGCGGCGGCACCGCGAGGAACCGCGCGACCGTCTCGGCGACGTTGTTCGCGGGCTGGGAATCGGGCGTCGCGGAGGAGACGGCGAGAGCCACCGGGATCTCACCGGCCGTCGCGGACCACAAGCGCAGGGTGACGTCCACGGATCCCCCGGCGGGGAGGTCGCCGAGCGCGCACGCGAGCGAGCCTGCCTGGAGGTCGCAGCTCCCCGAGGAGGGGACCGCGGCGAACACCTGCGACGGCGGCCAGCCCGCGAGGCGGACGGCGGCCGCCGCAATCGGGCCGTCGTTCGACACGGTGGCGACGACGTCCGTCTCCGCCCCGGCGTCGGCGGCAGCCGGTGCGAGCCCGAGCCGCAGGTCCGCTCCTGTCGGCGCAGGCGGCGGAGGTGCCGGCGGCGACGGAGGCGGAGCCACCGGCGTGAAGGTCGCGACGACTGCTCGGTCGGCGTCGAGGGTCACCGTGCAGGTCGCCCCCGCGCTCGAGTTGCACCCCGTCCACGGCCCGACCGTCGCATCCGACGAGGGCGTGGCTGTCAAGGTAAGCGACGTCCCGTCGGCGACCGTCTCGGTGCAGTCCGCACCACAGGAGATGCCCGCCGGCACGCTCGTGACCGAACCGGTGCCGCTAACAGAGACGGTCAGCGTGCGGTCCGGCAGGGGGTCGTAGTCGAGCGAGAGCGAGAGGTTGTCGAGGTAGCCGTCGTTCGACGTGCCGGACGAGCGCGTCGCCGTCATCACCACCTCGATCGCCCGAGTGCCGACGGGAACGCTGCCCGTCGCCGACCTCGGTCTGAGCTCCGTCAGCGAATCGCGGTCGACCGGGAGGACGGGGCCGATCGTCTGCCTGCCGAGCTCCGCCCCGCCGTCGTCGCGGTAGATCGCGGCGACGGTGGCCCGGTCCTGCTGCGTCGAGAAGCCGCCGATGTGCGCCGCGATCGTGGCGTCGGCCCGGTCGGCGTCGATCTCGGCCGCCGCAGCCGAGACGTCGACGGTCTGCGACGCGGTCGACACTGCCCCTCCCGGGCCGCCGGCGAAGAAGTTGGTGCCGCCGCCGATGCGCGTGCTCTCGACGAGGCTCGGGAAGTTCCCCGTCCCGTACTCGACAGCGGTGAAGCTCGCCGTCGTCGTCCACTCGGGGACGGGGACGATCGAGCCGGCCGAGACCGTCGAGCCTGCACCATCCTCCGCCGCCGCGTTCGTCAACAGGTTCGCCCCGGCCGTGATTCCCGGCGGATCCGCCTGAGCCGCAGGCCCCAGCGCCAGCGCCGCACCCACCCCGATTGCGAGCAACACCTTCCTCATCCCGAGCCTCCATTGTGACGACTGCGCCCACTCGTTACAAGGGGCACAAGCCACCGGCTCTAGGGCAGGCCCAGCTCCTCGGCGTAGGCGCGAGCGTACGTCTGCTTCAGCTCCTGGACGCGTTCGACGTAGTGGCGCGTCTCGGAGAACTCGATCCCCGTCCCCTCCTCGCGCCAGCGGTCGACGTTCGTCTGGCCGGCGTTGTACGCGGCGAGCGCGAGCTCCTCGTCGCCGTACTTGTCCAGCAGGTGCCGTAAGTACCAGCAGCCGTAGCGGATGTTCAGCTCCGGGGTGTGCAGGTCCTCCGGCGTCCACTCCTTGCCGCCGGTGCGATCCGCGATTCCCTGCCCGGTCGACGGCAGGAGCTGCATCAGCCCGACCGCGCCCGACGCGGAGACGGCGTCCGCTTTGAACTTGGACTCCTGGTAGATCACCGCGGCGACGAGCTGCGGGTCGAGCCGGTAGTTCTCGGCGTGCCCGACGACGATCTGCTCGTAGCGGAGCGGATAGCGCAGGCGCTCGTACCAGCGCGGCTCGGTCTCGAGCACGTAGACCGCGAACGCCGCGACCACGAGCCCGAGAGCACCGACGGTGAAGACTCTCACTCGGTTAGCTCCTTCATCACGCCCGCCACCCAGGCGTCGAGCTCTTCCAGCGTGCCCTTGTTCACGTAGGCGAAGTCTGCGCGCCGGAGCTTCTCCTTGTCCGGCAGCAGCCGCTGGTCGCGGTCGTCGCGCGTGACGCGGCGCCGCTGCTCGCGCAGCTTTGCCGGCGCGGTGATCACGACCACCTTGTCGAAGCGCTGCTCGGCTCCGGTCTCGAACAGGAGCGGTACCTCGGTCACGCACACCGCGGGCGGGTTCGGCAGCTCCGCCAGCTGCTCGCGCCAGGCCAGGTACTCGGCCGCGACCCGCGGGTGCAGCAGCCGCTCGAGGAACTCGAGCTTCGCCCGGTCGGCGAAGACCTTCTCGGCGACCCGCTTGCGGTCGACCGCGCCCGCGCCGTCGAGCACGTCCTCCCCCAGCTCGGCGACGATCGCCGCTTTCACCTCGAGGTCGGTGCGCAGGAGGTGGTGGACGATCTCGTCGCTCGAGACTGTCGCGGCGCCGGCCTTCTGGAACGCGTAGAGCGCCTCGCTCTTGCCGGCGCCGATCCCGCCGGTGATCGCGACCGCGACCGGCCGGGGCAACTTAGGCGGTCGGCGGCGTCTCGGGCTCGTCGCCCGACTCGGCGTCGGCCTCGGCCTCGGCCGGCGACTCGGTCTCGAGCTCGGCCTCGGCAGCGGCATCCGACTCCGGCGCGGGAGCGTCCTCGAGCTCGACGGCGGCCTCAGGCTCGGGCTCGGGCTCGGGCTCGGGCTCCGGCACGGCCTCGGCCTCAGCCTCGGACGCCTCGGACGCCTCGGACGCCTCGGTGCTCTCGACCTCCGCCTCGATCTCGCCGGGCCCCTCGGCCTCGGCCTCGACGGCCTCCTCGGCGGGTGCGCCGGCGGGGAAGACGTCCTCGGAGAGGTTCAGGTTCGGCGTCAGGTGCACGGATTCGCCGCCGTCGGCGCGCGGGAGCGGCTCCTGACCCTCCTCGACGCGCTTGAGCGAGAGCGAGAGGCGGCGCCGCTCGGCGTCGACCTCGAGGATGAGCACGTTGACGGCGTCGCCCTGCGAGACGACCTCGCGCGGGTTCTCGACGTGGTGCTGCGCGAGCTCGGAGATGTGGACGAGCCCCTCGACGCCGGGAAGGATCTCGACGAAGGCGCCGAACGTGACCACCTTCGTCACACGGCCTTCGACGACGTCGCTCTCGTTGTAGCTCTCGATCACCTGCTGCCACGGGTCGCTCTGCGTCTGCTTGAGGCCGAGCGAGATGCGCTGGCGGTCGCGGTCGATGTCGAGCACCTTGACCTTGACCTCCTGGCCGATCTCGAGCACCTCGGAGGGGTGGTTGACGTGGCTCCACGAGAGCTCGGAGATGTGGATCAGGCCGTCCATCCCGTTCAGGTCGACGAAGGCGCCGAAGTCGACGATGTTCGAGATCGTGCCGTCGACGATGTCGCCGGGATTGAGCCGGTCGAGGATCTGCTGGCGCTGGTCCTTGCGCTCGTCCTCGAGGACGGCGCGGCGGGAGAGCACGACGTTGTTGCGCGACCGGTTCAGCTCGATCACCTTGCAGCGAAGCTCGGTCGCCATGAACTCGTCGAGGTCCTGCACACGGCGGATGTCGACGAGCGAGGCGGGCAGGAAGCCGCGGACGCCCAAGTCGAGGATGAGGCCGCCCTTGACGACCTCGATCACGCGGCCGATCACGGGCTCGCCGGACTCGGCGGCCGCCTCGATCCTCTTCCAGGCCAGCTCGAACCGGGCGCGCTTCTTCGAGAGGATCAGGCGACCCTCCGCGTCCTCCTTCGTGAGAACGAGCGCATCGATCTCCTCGCCGACCGAGACCTCGTCGGCCGGGTTCACCGACCGGCGGATCGACAGCTCGGCGACCGGGATCACGCCCTCCGACTTGTAGCCGATGTCCACGAGCACCTCGTCCTTGTCGACGCGGACGACCGTGCCGTGCACGACCTCGCCCTCGTTGATCGTGGGGAAGGTGGACTCGTAATCGGGGATCAGGTCGCCGTCGGGGCCGGTGACCCAGACGCCGTCCTCGGCCTCGGTGGGCTTTTCCATAGTCTCGTTCGCCATACGAAGCGGGGAGTATAGCCCTAAGCCCGCGGCCCTTCATCGCGCCAAGTAACAGTCTGTTACTTGGCTTCGTTCCAGTCGTCGCCGGCGCCGATGTCGACCGCGAGCGGCGGCTCGAGCGGGTACGCGCCGCACATCTCCTCGCGCACGAGCTCCCTGACGGCGCTCGTCTCGGTCTCGGGCGCCTCGAGCAGGAGCTCGTCGTGCACCTGGAGCACGAGCCGGGCGCTTCTCCCCTCCGCGCGCAGGCGCTCGTGGATCCGGATCATCGCCACCTTGATGATGTCGGCGGCCGTGCCCTGCATGACGGAGTTGACGGCGAGGCGCTCGCCGAGGGCGCGGGTCTGCCGGTTGCGGACACGGATCTCCGGGATCGGCCGGCGGCGGCCGAGCAGCGTCGTCACGTAGCCGTCCCGCTCGGCCTGCTCGATCGTCCGCTGGATGAAGTCCTGCACGAGCGGGAAGCGCGCGAGGTAGGTGTCGATGTACTCCTGTGCCTGCTCGCGCGGGATCTCCAGGTTCTCGGAGAGGCCGAAGGCCGAGATCCCGTAGATGATCCCGAAGTTGACCATCTTGGCGACGTTGCGCTCGTCCTTCGTCAGCGTCGCCGGATCCTTGCCCAGCACCTCGGCGGCCGTCGCCGTGTGGATGTCCTCGTTGCGGGCGAACGCCTCGCGCAGGCGCGGCTCGCCGGAGACGTGGGCGAGGATCCGCAGCTCGACCTGGCTGTAGTCGGCCGAGACCAGACGGCAGCCCTGCTCGGCCACGAACGCCGACCGGATCTCGCGGCCGAGCTCGGTCCGGATCGGGATCGCCTGCAGGTTCGGGTTCGTCGTCGAGAGCCGCCCCGTCGAGGCCGCCGCCTGGTTGAAGGTCGTGTGGAGCCTGCCGTCGTGCTCGGAGAGCAGCAGCGGCAGCGGCCGCAGGTACGTGTTGACGAGCTTCGAAAGCTCGCGCCACTCCTCCAGCACGCCGACGATCTCGTGCTCGCCCCGGATCGTGCGGAGGACGCGCGTGTCGGTCGAGTAGCCGGTCTTGCCCTTCCGGCCGGGCGTCAGCCCCAGCTTCTCGAAGAGGATGCGTGCGACCTGCTGGGTCGAGCCGAGCAGGAACTCCTCCCCTGCGAGCTCGATCGCCTTCGCCTCCAGCTCCTCGACGCGGTCGGCGAGCCGAGCGGTGATCTCGCCCATCCGGTACGTGTCGATCTTCACGCCCGCGTCCTCCATGGCCGCGAGCACGCGCGTCAGGGGCAGCTCGATCTCGCGGTAGAGGTGCTCGGAGCCGCGCTCGCGCACGCGCTCGAGCAGCAGCGGCGCGAGCCGGCGCGGCAGCTCGGCCCGGCGGACGAGCGCCGCCGTGTCCTCCTCCGCCGGCGGGTCGGGGTCGACGGCGACGCCGTACTCGCGCGCGAGATCCTCCAGCTCGTAGGTCGCGCGCCCCGGCTCGATCAGGTACGCGGCGAGCAGCGTGTCCTCGGCGGGCTCGACGCGGAGCGACTTCGCGTCGTGCGCGATCACGGGCCCTAGTGACACTGTGTCACCAAGTCCTTCGACGACGACCACCTCGGCGCCGGTCGCGAGCGCCGCCCGCCCGCCGGCCGCGGCGTAGCCGAACGACGGCTCGGCGCGCGGCAGCTCGCTCTCGCGCCACGGCACCGCGACGCCCGCCACCGGCTGGGGGGCCGCCGAGGGAACCGCCTCCTCGAGCTCCTCGACGCGGTTCAGGAGCGCGCGGAACTCGAAGCGGCGGAACATCTCGAGCAGCTGGGAGCGGTCGGGCGGCTCGAGGACGAGCTTCGCCGCGTCGAAGTCGATGTCGAGGTCGCGCCGCATCGTCGCCAGCTCCTTCGACATCCGCGCCTGGTCGGCGAACTCGGTGATGTTCTTCCGCCGCGCAGGCGAGAGCTCGTCGGCGTGCGCGATGACCTCCTCCAGCGAGCCGTACTGCGCGATCAGCTGACCGGCGGTCTTGTCGCCGATCCCCGGGACGCCCGGGATGTTGTCCGAGCTGTCGCCCTTCAGGCCGATGAAATCGGGCACCTGGTCGGGGCGGACGCCGTAGCGGAGCTCGACGCGCTCGGGCGTGTAGACGTTGACGTCGGCGACGCCGCGCGGGGTCATCATCAGCGCGATGTTGGGCGAGCAGAGCTGGAACGCGTCCCGGTCGGTCGAGACCACGGTCGTCTTCACCCCCGCCTCGTCGGCGCGCGTCGCCAGCGTCGCGATCACGTCGTCCGCCTCCCACCCCTCGAACTCGAGGTTGCGGTAGCCGAACGCCTCGACGATCGGCCGGAAGTACGGGAACTGCTCGCGCAGGAGGTCCGGCATCGGCCGGCGCCCCTCCTTGTAGACGACGTCCCCGGCCTGGGCGACCGCCGTCCGGTGGGTCGGGCTCGAGTCCCACGCGACCGCGACCCCTTTCGGACGGTAGTCCGAGAGCAGCTTGAAGAGCATGTTCGCGAAGCCGAGCAGGGCGTTCGTGGGGAAGCCGTCGCTCGTCGCGAGCTCCTCCGGGAGCGCGAAGAAGGCGCGATAGGCGAGGTTGTTGCCGTCGACGAGGAAGAGCTCGGAGTCGCGGGCAGGCCCGTCGTCGAGCTGGAGCTCCTCGCCTGTGAGGGTCTTCGGCACAGGGTGAAGCTATCGTCTGGCCTCGATGGCGCGCCTGGAGATTCGCCCATTTTCCGACGAGTTCCTCGACGCCGCGGGCGAGCTGCTGGCGGCACGCCACCGGGCGCACCGCGCGGTCGAGCCGCTGCTGCCGCCCCGGTACGAGGAGCCGGCCGCGGCGCGCGAGCTCGTCGCCGAGCTCGCGGCCGGCGACGACGTCTCCGGGGCGGTGGCGCTCCGCGACGGCCGAGTCGTCGGCTACCTCCTCGGCGCGCCGCGGCCGACCCCCGTCTGGGGCGAGCACGTCTGGGTCGAGCTCGCCGGCCACGCGGTCGAGGAGCCCGAGGACCTCCGCGACCTCTACGCGGCCGCAGCCACGCAATGGGTCGAGCGGGGTCACGTCCGTCACTACGCGCTGGCGCCGACGCACGACCTCCGGCTCCTCGACGCGTGGTACCGCGTGAGCTTCGGCCAGCAGCACGCGTACGGGATCCAGCTCGTCCCCGAGGCCACCTGGCCCGAGGACGTCCGGCTCGCGACCGAGGCGGACGTCGAGGCGATCCTCGACCTCGACCCGCTGCTCCCGGATCACCAGGCGCGGTCGCCCGTCTTCGCCGGCGGCCTGCCGCGCGAGAGCCGGGACGAGCTCCGCAAGGAGGTGCTCGAGGACCTCGCCCGCGACGACGTCGCCGACCTCGTCGCCGAGCGTGACGGCCGCATCGTCGGCTCCTTCCAGGTCGTCCCCGTCGAGCTGTCCGGCACGCACGCGGGCGTCGCACGGCCCGAGGGCGCCGCGTTCCTGAACTGGGCCGCGACCAATCCCGCCGTGCGGGGCTCGGGCGCCGGCCTCGCGCTGATGCAGGCCGCCTTCGCCTGGGCCCGCGAGCAGAGGCGCGACACGATGGTGGTGGACTGGCGCGTGACGAACCTGCTCGCCTCGCGCTTCTGGCCCGGGCGCGGGTTCCGCACGACGTTCCTGCGGCTCTACCGGCACATCCCGTAGTGAAGGGACACTAGTGCGGCGGCTCCCGATCCCCGCGGGCTCGCGCGTCGCAATCGTGGCCGCGCCCGACGACGCGATCGTGCTGCGGCCTCCCGCCCCGGCCGAGCGGGGCGTCGACGTCGCCGCGGCGGTGCGCGACGCGCTGCGCTTCCCGCTCTCCGGCTCGCCGCTCGAGGCCCTCGCCACCCGCGGCGGGACGGCGACGATCGTCGTCGAGCCGCCCGAGCTGCCCCTGCCGGGAGCGACCGGCGACCCACGGCGCGAGGCGCTCGCCGCCGCGATCGAGGAGCTCGACCGGGTGGGCGTGCCGTCGCAACGGCAGACGATCCTCGTCGCCGGAGGGCTCAACCGCCGGGCGGGCCAGCGCGAGCTGGAGGCATTGCTCGCGCCGGTCTTCGCGCGCCGGTTCCACGGCCGCGTCGAGGTGCACGACGCCGAGGCGGACGACCTCGTGCACGTCGGCGACGCGGGCCGCCTGCCCCTCCGGGTCAACCGGCTGCTCGTGGAGGCCGACCTCGTCGTCTGCGTGACGGCGGCGGAGACGGTCGTCCACGGCGGAGCGGCCTCGCTGCTCGGGGCGTGCGCGCCCGAGGTGCTGCGCGCGGCGACGGCGTACTCGCTGCTCGAGACCGCCGCCTCCCGCGGGTGGCAGCTCGGCCTGGCCATCGAGCGCGCCCTCTCGGCCCGCGTGCCCGTGATCGGGGCGTCGCTCGTGCTCGACCCACCGCGCCTGCAGGGCCGCTTCCGCGGCTATCCCTACGACGAAGGCTCGCTCGAGCAGCTCGCGACCTCGCGGCTGCGCCGCTTCTCGCTTTTGCCGTCCGGCCTGCGGCGCCGGCTGCTCCAGGACCTCGGTCGCGAGCTGCCGGCCGTGGCGGCGTTCGCCGGGCCGCCGTCGGTCGCGCACGCGGAGGCGCTGCTGCGGGGGATCGCGCGGCGCTCCACCCGCGTCGAGCGCCCGCTCGACGCGATCGTGATCGGGATGCCCTGGAAGCACCAGCACTCCCCGCGCGAGCGCCTGAACCCGATCACCGTCGCCTCCGTCGCGCTCGGCCTGGCGCTGCGGCTGTGGCGCGACGCCTTCCCGGTCGTGGACGGCGGCACCGCGATCGTGCTCCACCGGCTCTCGCGCCATTTCGAGCACGGCACGCAGGAGCCCTATCGCGAGCTCTTTCACGCGCTTCGGGACGGCCGCACGGCCGCCGATCTCGCCGCCGCGGAGCGCGCCGCCGCGGCCGACGGGCGCGCGCTCGGCGAGTATCGCCGCGGCCGCGCGTGCCACCCGCTCCTGCCCTACGTCGACTGGGACGGCTGCCGGCCGGCGCTCGACCGCCTCGGCGCGGTACTCGTCGCCGGCTGCCGCGACCACCAGGCGGCGCGGACGCTCGGCTTCGTGCCGACGCACGGGATCCCGGCTGCGCTCGAGATGGCGCACGGCCTCGCGGGCGGGCGCGCCCGGATCGGGTTCCTCCTCGCCCCGCCTTACTTCCCGCTCGAGGTCGCCGCGCCCTAGGGGACTTTGTGTTTCAGGAACACAAGCGCTCGTCCGGCCCGCGCGAGCGGCTTGTCCATGCGGCCGAGAGGCCGCTTGTGTTTCAGGAACACAAGCTCACTGGAAGAGCAGCAGCAGGGCGTCCGTGGGCGCGTAATCATCCGTCAGCACCGGGACGTCGTCGGTGGGGATCGGCGCGTCGCGGCGGTCGAGGATCGGCCCGCGCAGGTCGGGCGCGGTCGGCGCCTCGCGCCGGAGCGCGTCCCAGCGGTCGGCGAGCTGCCGCGGCTGGGGCACGGCCTTCTCCGTCGCAACCAGGATCAGGTTGCGGAACTGCTCCTCCCCCTCGTCGCCGGGCAGGATCGCGGGATGGACGAGCACCGACGGGAACGCGGTACGGTAGGTCTTGTAGATCGAGCGGAAGAGCCGCGAGCTCGGGCCCTCGAGCGCGCCGATCGCGTTCGTGACGACGACGCCGCCGCGCGCGAGCCGCGAGCGGGCGAGCGCCAGGAACTCCTGGGTGACGAGGTGGGCGGGAATCGAGTCGGCGAAGAAGGCGTCGATCACGATCACGTCCCAGCGGCGCTCGTCGCCCGCGAGGAAGCGGCGCCCGTCGCCGACGTCCACCCGCAGGCGCGCGTCGCGGGGCAGCTCGAACCACTCGTAGGCCACGTCGACGACGACCGGGTCGAGCTCGACCGCCTGG
>DATKBA010000206.1:0-3046 GCA_035514455.1 Gaiellaceae bacterium
GCGATCCCGATCCGCCCGCCGTCGAGCGTCGACATCGCGACCGCGAAGCCGCGCCCCTCCTCGTGCAGGAGCCGGTCGCGCCCGACCGTCGCGCCCTCGAGCACGAGGTCGACGGTCGAGGACGAGTTGAGCCCGAGCTTCTCCTCCTCGCGCGTGACCCGCACGTGCTCGGCGTCGAGCAGGAAGGCGGAGACGCCGCGCGCGCCCTCGACCTCCGGCTCGCTGCGCGCGAAGGTGACGAACGTGCCGGCGTGGGCGCCGTTCGTGATCCACTGCTTCGCTCCCGTGATCGTCCAGCCGTCGCCCTCGGCGTCGGCGCGGGTGCGGATCGAGCCGGCGTCGGAACCCGCCTCGGGCTCGGTCAGCGCGAACGCGCCGATCGTCTCGCCGCGCGCGAGCGGCGGCACGAAGCGGTGCCGCTGCTCCTCGGTGCCGAACGCGAGGATCGGCAGCGTGCACGCGCTCGTGTGCACCGCCACCGTGACGCCGACGCCCGCGTCCGCGCGCGAGAGCTCCTCGAGCACGAGAATGTAGGAGAGGAAGTCGGCGCCGGCGCCGCCGAGCTCCGCGGGCACGCAGACGCCCATCAGGCCGAGCTCGGCGAGCTTCGGGTAGAGCTCCGCGGGGAAGCGGTGCTCGCGGTCCCAGGCGCCCGCGTGCGGCTCGATCTCGGCGCGGGCGACCTCCCGCGCGAGCGCCTGGATCTCCCGCTGGTCGGCGGTGAGGGCGAAGTCCATTCCGGGCGCGAGTGTACCGCCGCCCGCCGGGGCGGACGCGCGCGCGCGGTCAGGCCGCGCTGAGGAACTCGCGGCGGATCTCGTGCAGCGCGTGCTCGCGCTCGCGGAACGCCTCGACCACCTGCGGGTCGAACTGCTTCCCGTTCTCCGCGACGATCTCGCGCCGGCAGTCGCCCCAGCTGCGCGCCTCGCGGTAGGGACGGTGGTTCGTGATCGCGTCGAGCGCGTCGGCGACGGCGAAGATGCGGGCGCCGAGCGGGATCTCCTCGCCCGCCAGCCCGTCCGGGTAGCCGGCGCCGTCCCAGCGCTCGTGATGCGACCGAACGACCTCCACGCCGGCGTCGCGGAGGAACGCGACCCCGCCGATCATCTGCGCGCCGAGCACCGTGTGCGCCTGCATCACGCGCCACTCGGCGGGACTGAGCGAGCTCGGCTTGAGCAGGATCTGGTCGGGCACGCCGATCTTGCCGATGTCGTGGAGCAGGAACCCGTACTCGAGGGCGGGATCGCGGGCCAGCTCGGGGTCGATCGCGGCGGCGAGCTCGAGCGCGTAGAGCTGCACCCGCTGCGAGTGCTGGCGCGTGCCGGTGTCCTTCGTCCCGAGCGCGGTCGCGAGCGCGGAGACGGTCTCGCGGTAGGCGCTCTCGAGGAGTCCGCGCTGCGCGCGCTCGACCTCGACGAGATGGCGGAGGTCGCGGGCGTAGAGCACGAGCTGCTCCTCGTCGGAGCGCTTGCCGCGGCGCATCGGCGCGCCGATGTCCGCTCCCGCGAGCCGCTCGACGACGCCGAGCAGCTCGAGCGGCCGGAACGGCTTGAGCAGGAGCGCGTCCGCCCCGGCGGCGCCCGCGACGCCCTCGACGTCCTCCATCCCGGTGAGCAGGACGATCCGGATCTCGCGCGTCTCCTCGCTCGCCTTAAGCGCGCGGCAGAACGCGAGCCCGTCCATCCCGGGCATGCCGACGTCGAGCACGATCACGTCGGGACGCACGGCGGCGATCCGCTCGTCCGCCTCGCCTGCGCTCGCGGCCTCGTCGACGTCCACCTCGACCGCCTCGAACGTCGTCCGGAGCAACTCCCGGAATCCCGCATCATCGTCAACCAGCAACAAGCGCATGGTGTTCCCCCGAGGATCGAAGCGTTCGACAACGGTTATCGGCAGACTGGGTCCGAGAGTTGAGTAGGACCTACCCCGTCCGGGTGACTAAGCTCGCCCGGTGCTGGCCGGACGGTTGAAGGAGAAGGCCCTCGCGCGCGTCCAGCGCAGCGCGCTCCTCGCCGCCGCCGCCGTGCAGCACGCGGGCGAGCCGCCCGACCTCACGGGCACGGTCGAGGTGGAGACGACGTTCGCACGGCTCTACCTCGACGAGCGGGACGACTGGATCACCCCGACGCTGACCGCGACGCAGGGCTGGGAGCCGGGCCAGACCGCGCTGCTCGGGGAGCGGATCTCCCCCGGGGTGACCGTGCTCGACGGCGGCGCCCACGTCGGCTACTTCACCTGCCAGGCGGCGCGCCTCGTCGGGCCCCGCGGGCTCGTGCTCGCGTTCGAGCCGGCGCCGCGCAACTTCGAGCTGCTGCGGGCGAACGTCTGGCGCAACGGCTTCACGAACGTCGCCTGCTTTCCCTGGGCGCTCGGAGCCGAGCCCGGCTTCGCCGAGCTTCGCCTCTCCGCGACGAACACGGGCGACCACCGCCTCCAGGGCGGCGAGGCCGGCCGCGATACGGTCACCGTCCGCGTCGCCGCCCTCGACGAGGTGCTCGCGATCCGCCCGCCCGTCCACGTCGTCAAGCTCGACGTGCAGGGGAGCGAGGAGTCGGCGCTGCGCGGGATGGAGCGGCTGCTCGCCGCGTCGCCGGGCGTGCTCGTCACCGTCGAGCTCTCCCCCGCCGACGCCCGCGCCGCCGGCAGCGACCCGCGCGCGCTGCTCGGCTGGTACCGCTCGCTGGGGTTCTCGCTCCGCGTGCAGCTCCCGGACGAGAAGGGCCTCGCCGAGCTCGCCGACGAGGAGCTGCTCGCGCACGCCGAGGAGCTCGAGCACGTGAACCTCGTGCTCGAGCGGCCGGCCTAGGTGGACGCGTACTCGTAGAAGCCGCGGCCGCTCTTGCGGCCGAGCCGGCCCGCCTGGACGTACTGGCGCAGCAGCGGGCACGGGGCGTACTTGGGGTTGCCGAGCCCCTCGTGCAGCACCTCCATGATCGCGACGCACGTGTCGAGCCCGATCAGGTCGGCGAGCGCGAGCGGCCCCATCGGGTGGGCGAAGCCGAGCTTCGCGATCGTGTCGATCGCCTCCGCCTCGGCGACGCCCTCC
>DATKBA010000207.1:0-2660 GCA_035514455.1 Gaiellaceae bacterium
CGGCGACGCGCAGAACACGTTCCCGATCTGGAACGCGACGCCGCTCGTCGCGCTCGACGTCTACGAGCACGCGTACTTCCTCGACTACCAGACCGACCGCGCGGCGTACATCGGCGCGTTCTTCGACAACCTCGACTGGGACGTCGTGAACGATTGGGTGTCGCGCTACCGGATCTCGAAGTAGCGATCGAGACGGCGCTGCTCGTGCTCGCCGGCTACCTCGCCGGCAGCATGCCGTTCGGGCTCTGGCTCGTGCGCGCGTTCCGCGGCGAGGACGTGCGCACCCAGGGCAGCGGCAACATCGGCGCCTCGAACGTCTGGCGCGTGTACGGGCCGCGGCTGGGGGCGCCGATCGTCGTGCTCGACGTCGCCAAGGGTTTCGTGCCCGCGTTCGTCGGCACGCTCGTCGCCGGCCCCCTCGCGGGCGTGCTCGCCGGCGCCGCGGCGATGGTCGGCCACTGGCGGCCGATCTTCCTGGGGTTCGCCCGCGGCGGGAAGGCGGTGGCCGCGGCGGGAGGCGCGTTCCTCGGGGTTGCCCCGCTCGTCGGGCTCGCCGGCGTCGGGATCTGGCTGCTCCTCTTCCTCGCGACGCGCTACGCCTCGGTTGCCTCCGTCAGCACCGCGCTCCTGCTGCCGGTGGTGGCGCTCCTGCTCGGCGCCGCCTGGCCGGTGGTGGCGTTCGCAGCGATCGCAGGGCTCGTCGTGGTCCTGCTGCACCGGCCGAATCTGCGCCGCCTGCGCGAGGGCACCGAGAGCCGGTTCGAGTTGAAGCAGCTGCGCCGCCGCTCCGCCTAGCGCGCGTGACGGGCTGCTCGGCCACCTGGCGCTCGACCGCGCGATGCTCGTGCTACTCGTCTACGGCTTCGACGAGCGTCTGCGGCCGTGGTGCTCCGCGATCTGGCTGTGGGGCCCCGGCGCGGACAGTCGCGGCCGCGGCGACTGCGGCGCGGGGCCTCCGTCCCACGAGCCCAGCTCCGCGACGCCGCCGAACCGCCACCGCAGCCACAGCGTCGACTCCACGTCCCAGTAGGCGGGCGCGGCCGCCCCGGCGCGGACGGCGACGGCGAACCCCTGCGTCGCGGCGACCGCACGGAGCGTCACGTGCACGCCGTCCCACTCGGCCGCCGCGGCGGTCCAGTCCGGCCGGAGCACGCCTCCCGAGCCCCGTCCGACGTCGGCGAGGAGCGCCGCCCAGTCGGCCGCGCTGGCGACCTCACGCACACGCGCGTCCGGCGCCACGTCGAGCCGCCACGCCGTCCACGGCGGGGGGAACAGCGTCGAGCCGCGGTGCAGCTCGAGGTAGCACCACCACATCCCCCAGGTGCCCAGCTCCGCCGTCGAGGTGAAGAGGCCGCCGCGCAGGGGCTTCGCCGTGGCGCGGTCGGTGTCGCCCGGCGGCACGACGGCGGCCGCGGCCGGCGGCGCCTTTGATCCCGCCGAGACCCACAGCTGCTCACGGCGGTCGAGCGGGCCGCGTACGAGCGAAGGTGCGCGTGCCTCCAGCCGGCGCAGCAGCTCGCTCCGCTGCAGCGCCTCGTCCGCCTCGTCGGCGGCGAGCGCGCCCATCCGCTCGCCCTGCGAGCCGGCCGTGATCGAGGCGAGGACGCGGATCGCGTGGGCGAGGTCCGTGTCGATCCCGCCGTGGACGTCCGCCGGCTCCGGTTCCGCGTCGAGCGCGGCCACGCGCTGTGCGAGGGCGTCGCGGGCCGCGCTCAGCGTTGGCCCCCGAGACGCCCTCGCGCGGGCGCGCATCTCAGCAGGTCACCCAGCGAACGGGGCTCCAGACGGTGGTCGTGCCGATCGAGGGCGTATACCCGGGCGGGGCGACCACCCGCGCGAAGGCGCTGCCCTGGTAGCTCGCGCTCAGGCACGGCGCGCTCGCGTTGCCGTTGAGGGCGAACCAGCCCGTGATCGAGTGGAAGCCGGTGCCGACGACGTAGCCGGCGCGCCACAGCTTCGTCTCGAGCGACAGGCTCGACATGAAGTGCGAGCAGCTGATGCGCGAGACGACGTTGGCACGCCCGGGATTGTGCGTCGAGCGGTGCGGATAGTCGATCGAGACCTGGCAGGAGATCAGCGCCTGTTCGGTCACGCCGCCCTTCTTCTCGCGCTTGGTGAACGTCACCGTCGCGGGCGGTTCGACCGCCGGCTCGTCGTCGGCCGCAACCTCCGCGGGCGCGGCAAGCGCGGCGGCGACCGCCACGGCGGCAGCACCTGCGACAAAGAGACGGAGCTTCGGCCTGCTGAACACGTGTCCTCCCCTCGCTCTGATCCGGCCGGGCCGCACGGCCGCCTGCCGCGATTCTCCAGGGCGTGGCGCAGCCGCACAAGATGGCATCTGTGGACATGTCCGCCGGCGACACTGCGGCTGGCGACGGATCAGAGGCGCCAGCGCCAGCGGCGCTCGGGTGCCAGCCGCGCGCGGCGATCGGCGCGGCCGCACGCAGTACCTTCAGCGCGTCAGCCAGTCCCGCAGCTCCGTGTGCCGCTCGAGCGGGCGCCCGTCCGCGAGCTCGCGCCGCAGCTCCCCGACCGTCCCGAAGCGCTCGGCGACGACGTCGTGGTCGTGGATCGTCTCGAGGTTCACCTGGCGGGAGAGCAGGAAGTCCCCGTCGGGTAGGTCGGGGAACCGCTCGAGCGTCTCGCCCAGCGCGGCCCGG
>DATKBA010000208.1:0-4737 GCA_035514455.1 Gaiellaceae bacterium
CGTCTGGCGGCCCTTGCGGACGAGCTGGTTGGTGGTCGGCACGCGGTCTCCTCAAGCCTCTTGTCTGCTCACACAGCAACGGTCGGCCGGGCATGCCAATCGCCCTGCCAACCGGACAGCGGATGGTAGCGAAGATCGGGACCCCCGGCAAACGGTGCCGCGCTTTCCCGGTTGCAAACCGTAGCTATGCGACCCGAGCCGGAATACAGTGAGGGCTGCGGCCGGGAAAGGTGCCGCCCCTCCACCCACCATGACCACGATCCTGATCGCCTGCGGTGCGGCGCTCGCCGCGACAGTGCTCGCCGCCGCCGTCTACCTCCTCGGCCGCCGCTCCGGCGCCGCCGCCGACGCGAAGCTGTACGCGGTCGCGGCGCAGATCGACGAGCGGATGCAGGCCATGGTGCGCGACCTCTCCGACGCGCTCGAGCGGGCGCAGGAGGAGAACCGGCGCAGCCGCGTGCTCGGGGAGCTCGGCGGCACGATCGACCTGGACGAGGTGCTGACGCGCACGCTCGAGGCGGCCGGCGCGCTCGTCGGCGTCGACGCCGCCGTCGTCTCGGTCGCGATCGAGGGCGGGGAACCCCTCGTCGCGTCGATGGGGCTGGGCGGCGGCGAGCCGGCCACGGCGATCGCCGGCCCGCCCGACGGCGGGGCGCCGCGCACGATCGCCGTCGAGTACGAGTACGCAGAGGCCGGGACCGGCGAGGTCGCGCCGATCCGGGCCGCGCTCGCCGTCCCACTCGCCTGCGAGGGGGAGCCGCTCGGGTACCTCGCCGCCTACTCGCGCACGGGCCGGGACGCATTCGGCGAGTCCGGGGCGGCGGAGCTCGAGGAGCTCGCGTTCCGCGCAGGCCCTGCGATCGACAACGCGCGCCGCTTCCGCGAGGCGCGCCAGCTTGCCGACCTGGACGCGCTGACGGGGCTGCACAACCGCCGCTACTTCCACGAGACCCTGGCGCGGGAGGTCGCGCGCGCGCACCGCTACAGCCGCACGCTGGCGCTGGTCGTCTTCGACCTCGACGACTTCAAGGCGATCAACGACCGGATCGGGCATCTCGCCGGAGACGCCGTGCTCGCGGAGGCGGCCGAGCGGGTCCGGGACGTCGTTCGCTCGGCCGACATCGCCTGCCGCGTCGGCGGTGACGAGTTCGCCGTGATCCTGCCCGAGTCGTCGCTCGCCGACGCCGACCAGCTCTACAAGCGGCTCGATCACGCCGTCTCGGCCAGGCCCGTGGGACAGGCCGGGCGCCTCCACCTCTCGGCGGGCGTGACCGAGCTGCGGCCCGACGACGACGCGGTCTCCTTCTTCGAGCGCGCCGACGAGGCGCTCTACCGGGCCAAGAGCCTGGGTAAGGGCACCGTCGTGGCCGTCGAGTCCGCTACGAGCTTCCCGCGACAGGCGCCAGGAACGGCATCCAGCTCGTGAGCGGGACGCTGCCGACCGTCGGCAGCCGGTCGCGGACGCAGCGGAGCTCCCGCAGGGCGGCGTGCTGCCGCCGCTCCGCCCAGCCTGCGTAGCGCTCGGCGCGGGCCGCGTGCCGGAGCGCGCGGACGATCACGGGCCGGGCGAGGCCGGCCGGCAGGAGCCCGAGCGCCGTGCGCGGGTCGACGCCGGCCGGAACGCTCCCGCCGGGGATGTCGCGCAGCGGCACCGCCGCATAGGTCGCGCCGAACTCGGCGACGGCCGCCGCCGACGGCGCGGGCGCGGGCGCGCGTTGCAGCAGGAGCTCGCGCCGCAGCTCGTCGCCGATCGCGCCGAGCGCGACCGCGGTGCTGGCGCGGGCGCGGCGGAGCGCAGCGAGGTACGGCCCGCGCTCGCCGCCGAACCGGCGGCGGACGATCGCCCGCTCCGCGGCGCGGACGTCGCCCGGCCCGACCGAGGCCGCGCGCTGCTGGACGAGCCGAGCGTAGAGCGCCGTCAGCGCGGAGTCGGCGTCCCCGGTGACGCGCGCGAGCGCGGCGATCTCGCCCGTCCGGATCGTCGCACGCCCGAGCGCGCAGCGGACGCCGGCCGGCAGGTCGATCTGAGCGGCGCGCAGGTCGCGGTCGAACCGCTCGCGCAGCGCGCCCGCGTCGCAGAGGCGCGGGTCGCGCGCCCAAAGCCAGACGCAGGCCGCGCCGAGCTTGTCGGGATCGCGCGCCTGCTCGTTGAAGAAGCCCCAGCCCCACGACCAGACCTGGGCGATTCCGAGCTCGCGCGCGACCTGCTTCGCGGCGAGCGCCTGCAGCTTGGCGACCTCGAACCAGGCGCCGGCCGGCTCGAGCCCCTCGCGGCCGCCCGTGCCTCGGCGGGTCTGGAAGGCGAGCACGACGCCGAGCTTCGACGGCGGCACCCCGACCGCGAAGAGCTTCGCCAGCGAGTCCCGCATCGACGTGCGCATCCTCCGGCTGCCGAGCTCGGGCCCGGCGCGGTGGATCGCGGGGGCGTTGAAGTACTTCTCGAGCGCGATGTCGGCGACCTGCGAGAGCTCCCGCCACCACTGGCCCGCGTCGCCCCCGGTGAAGGGCTCGCTGGAGACGAGCAGCACCGGATGGCCGCCCTTCGCCTTCAGCAGGCGCGCCCACTCGAGCACGTTCGCGCGGTAGCGCGCGGTCGTCGGCGTCCACGGCGTCGGCGTGGACGCGCCGAAGAGCTCGTTCATCCCGATCACCGGGTCGGGGCAGCCGGCGGAGAGCGCGGCGAAGTCGAAGAAGCGGTCGGCGCGCGCCGGCAGGAGGCCAGGCTCGGCCGGCGCCATCGGCGTGCCGACGCGCGTGCTCAGGTACATGTCCCACGCGACCGTCCTGGCCCCCAGGGCGCGCGCCTTCGCCGGATACTCCGCGCCGGAGCCCGCGACGACGACGCCCGGCCGGCCGAAGCGCTCGAGCAGCTCGGGCGCGCCGAAGTCGATCCAGAGCGGCTTCGCGTCCGGCAGCCCGCACGGCGCCGCCGCCGCCGGCCCGGAGAGCGCCGCGAACGCGACGGCTGCGAGGAGGATGGAAAGAGCGTGCCGCACCGCGGCGCCGTTCTACCAGACAAAGCGAACGTCCAGGGACTGTCCCTGACAACGACCGTTGTCGTCACGCCGCGGCGGAGAGGCGGCGAGGGCGGCCTCGCGGCCGCCCTCGCGGTGTCGTTCCGGCTTCGAGGAGGGCTACTTCTCCTCGTCGAGCGGCGACTCGACCTCGGGAACCTCGGTCGCCTCGCCCGCGTCGTGCGAGCTGGTCTCCTCGGCGCCCGGCGTGCCGCCGAACGTGAGCCCGAGCGCCTCCAGGTCGAGGCCGGCGCCGTCGCCGCCGATCTCCTCCAGCTGCGCGAGCAGCTCCGCCTCGGTCTCGGGGCGGGCGTACAGGTGCGCGGGGACGGAGTCGGACGGGCCGATCCCGATCTGGCGGTACCGCTTGAGGCCGGTCGCCGCCGGGATCAGCTTGCCGATGATCACGTTCTCCTTCAGGCCGAGCAGATGGTCGACCTTGCCCTCGATCGAGGCGTCGGTGAGCACCTTCGTCGTCTCCTGGAAGGAGGCCGCCGAGAGGAAGGACTCGGTCGCGAGCGACGCCTTCGTGATCCCGAGGATCAGCGGCTCGAACGTGGCCGGCTCGTCCTTCTTCTTCAGCTTCGCGTTCTCCCGCTCGAGCTTCGTCTTGTCCGCGAGCTCGCCCGGGAGCAGGGACGTGTCCCCGGCCTCCATCACGCGGACCTTCTTCAGCATCTGGCGGACGATCAGCTCGATGTGCTTGTCGTGGATGTCGACGCCCTGTGACTTGTAGACCTTCTGCACCTCGCCGACGAGGTACAGCTCAGTCTCCGTCGAGCCCTTGCCCGCCTTGGCGTGCAGGTCGAGCAGCTCGGCCGGGGCGCGGGAGCCCTCGTTGAGCGGGTCGCCCTGCTCGATCACCTGGCCCTGCGTGACGAGCAGGCGCGAGCGGCGCGGAAGCGTGTACTCCTTCGACGGGATCGGCTCGCCGCTCTCGTCGAGCGCGTCGGGGACGACGGTGACCTTGACGTTCCGGTCCGCCTCCTCGATCTCGACGCGGCCCGCGACCTCGGCGAGCGTCGCGGCGCCCTTCGGGTTCCGCGCCTCGAAGATCTCGACGACGCGCGGCAGGCCGTGCGTGATGTCCGCGCCGGCGACGCCGCCGGTGTGGAACGTCCGCATCGTCAGCTGCGTGCCCGGCTCGCCGATCGACTGCGCGGCGATGATCCCGACCGCGTCGCCGATGTCCGAGACGTTGCCCGTCGCGAGGAAGGTGCCGTAGCACGTCTGGCACACGCCGGTCTCCGCGCGGCACTTCAGCACCGAGCGCACCGGCAGCCTCAGGTTCTCGTCGTCGAGCTCCTCGGCGATCTCGCGCAGGCGGGGAGCCGTGATCGACTCGCCCTTCTCCGCGACCACCGTCTTGCCCGGCTTGCCGGACGCGAGCGGCTTGTGCACGTCCTCGGCGAGGATCCGCCCCATCACGGACTTGTTCAGCCCCTCGGGCACGTGGACCGGCAGCTCGACGAACTCCTCGGTGCCGCAGTCGGCCTCGCGGATGATCACGTCCTGCGAGACGTCGACGAGGCGCCGCGTCAGGTAGCCCGAGTCGGCCGTGCGGAGCGCCGTGTCGGCGAGGCCCTTGCGGGCGCCGTGCGTCGAGATGAAGTACTCGAGCACCGACAGGCCCTCCATGAAGTTGGCCTTGATCGGGCGCTCGATGATCTCGCCCTTCGGATTCGCCATCAGGCCGCGCATGCCGGCCAGCTGGCGGATCTGC
>DATKBA010000209.1:0-18132 GCA_035514455.1 Gaiellaceae bacterium
GGGCCACTCGAGCTGCGCCCCGATCCGCCGCGCCTCCGTGCGCGCCGCGGCAAGCAGCTCGGGCTCGTCGATGTAGCGGCAGACCGCGTCGGCGAGCGCGCCGGGGTCGGCGAAGGGGACGACCTGGCCGGCTCCGGAGGCCAGCATGTCCTGCGCGTACCAGTACGGGGTCGAGACCACGCCGCAGCCGGCGGCGATCCCGAACGTGAGGGCGCCGGAGGAGATCTGCTCGCGCCCGCGGTACGGCGTGACGAAGACGTCGGTGGCGGCGAGCAGGTGGGCGATCTCGCCGACGGAGAGGAAGCGGTCGTCGAACTCGACGTGGTCCTCGAGGCCCAGGTCGAGAACGGCCTCCTCCAGCGTCAGCCGGTACCGCTCGCCTTCGCGGCGGGCGACGTCGGGATGCGTGCGCCCGGCGATCAGGTACAGCACCTCGGGGTGCCGCTCGACGATCGCGGGCAGCGCCTGGATCACCGTCTCGAGCCCCTTCCCCTCCGAGATGAGGCCGAAGGTGGAGAGCACGAACCGCTCCTCGGTGGCGCCGTACGGCCCGGTCGCGGGAGCCAGCGCGTGCTCGGCGGCCCTCTGGGCAAGGACGGGCGGGGCGCCGTGGGGCACGACGCGGACCTTCTCGTCCGGGCAGGCGCCGCTCTCGACGAGGAGGCGCCGGGCCGTCTCCGTCATCACGATCACGCGCTCTGCCTGCCGGCACAGCCTCCCGAGCACGTCCGCCTGGTGGCGCGTCGGCTCGGACAGAACGGTGTGGAGGGTGACCACGAGCGGCTGCGAGAGCTCCTCGGCCAGCGAGAGGACGTACTCGCCGTCGGCGCCGCCGAAGATCCCGTACTCGTGCTGGAGCAGGACGACGTCGACGTCGAGGCGCCCGAGGATACGCGCCGCGCGGACGTAGTCGCCGCGGACCGCCTGCGCGATCGTCGCGACGAGGCCCGGACGCTGCGGGCTCGAAGGCCGGTTGACGACGACGACCGCCTCGACGCGGTCGACGCCGTCGACGCCGAGCAGCGCGCCGCGCACGTCGGCGGCGAAGGCGCCGATCCCGCAGGCGCGCGGTGGGTAGGTCGAGACGATCGCGGTACGCACCGCGTTCCTTCCGTAGCAGGCCGGCGCGGCGCAGGAGTGTCGGCGCAGCCGGTTCGCGTCCAGCGTAGCCGACCTCGATCGTCTCGGTTGCCAGCTCCGCCCAGTGCTAGCGTCGCGCACCATGGCGACGTCGGTGCCCCTGTGGCGGAACCGCGAGTTCGTGCTGCTCCAGGCCGGGCAGTTGCTCTCGTCCTTCGGCAACCAGATCTCGTACCTCGCGTACCCGCTCCTCGTCCTCGCCGAGACGGGCTCGCCGGCCAAGGCGGGGCTGGTCTCGTTCGTGCGGCTCCTGCCGGCGCTGCTTTTCGGCCTGCTCGCCGGGGTTGCCGCGGACCGCTACGACCGCCGGGCGCTGATGCTCGGCGCCGACGCCCTGCGCGCGCTCGCGCTCGCGACGCTCGCGGCGGCGATCGTCGCCGACGCGCTGCCGTTTTGGCTCATCCCGCTCGCCGCGTTCGTGCAGGGTGTCGGCTCCTCCGTCTTCCGCGCTGCGGAGGCGGGCGCCGTGAAGGCGGTCGTGCCGCGCGCGCAGCTGCCGGCGGCGATCGGGGCGATCGAGGCGCGCCTGTCGACGGTGCAGCTGCTCGGGCCGCCGCTCGGTGGGCTGCTCTTCGGGCTCGGACGGGCGGTGCCCTTCGCGGCGGACGCGCTCTCCTACGCCTTCTCGCTGCTCTCGCTTGGGCTGATGCGGACGCGCTTCCAGGAGGAGCGGCAGCGCGACCGCACGCCGATCGGTGCCCGGGTCGCGGAGGGCTTCCGCTTCCTCTGGGGCCAGCCGTTCGTGCGCACGACCACCTTCCTCTACGGAGTCGGCAACTTCTCGATCCCGGGGATGATCCTCGTCCTGATCGTCGTCGCCGATGGAGAGGGCTTGACGTCGGCTCAGGTCGGCCTCGTGCTCGCGCTCTTCGGCGCCGGCACGCTGCTCGGCGCGGTCGCCTCGCCGCTCTTCCGGCGGGCGCTGCCGGTGCGGACGATCATGCTGCTCGAGTTCTGGGCCGGGCTGCTGGCGGCCGCCTATCTCGTCGTGCCGAGCGTGTGGGTGCTGCTCGCCGCGCTGACGGTCCAGGGGATCACGCTTCCCATCACGAACTCCGTCGTCGACAGCTACCGGCTGGCGATCATCCCCGACCGGCTGCTCGGGCGGGTCGAGACGGTCGCGAGCCAGATCGGCCTCGCGATCGCGCCGCTCGGGCCGCTCGTCGCGGGCGTGCTCCTGAGCACGACGTCGCCGCGGGTGACGGTCGCCTGCTTCCTGGTCTTCAGCGCGTCGCTCGTCGTCTGGGGGATGCTCAGCCCCGCGCTCAAGAACGCGCCGAACATCCGCGACCTCGATGTGTACGCTGAACCGGCATGACCGACGTCGCCACAGCCGCGGGTGTCGAGCAGCTCGAGGGCCATCGTCGCGAGCTGACCGCCTACTGCTACCGGATGCTCGCCTCGCCGTTCGAGGCCGAGGACGCCGTGCAGGAGACGATGGTCCGCGCCTGGAAGAGCCTCGACCGCTTCGAGGGCCGGTCGGCGCTGCGCTCTTGGCTGTACCGGATCGCGACGAACGTCTGCCTCGACATGCTCAGCGGCCGGGAGCGCCGGGCCCGCCCGATGGACCTCGGGCCGGCCGGCGAGCCGATCGCCGAGAACCTGCACACCCCCGACGTGCCGTGGCTGCAGCCGATCCCGGACCCCGCCGACGAGGCGGTCGAGCGGGAGACGATCAAGCTCGCCTTCGTCGCAGCGCTCCAGTACCTGCCGCCGAAGCAGCGCGCCGTGCTGATCCTCTGCGAGGTGCTCCGCTGGCAAGCCGCCGAGGTCGCCGAGCTGCTCGAGACGAGCGTCGCGTCCGTCAACAGCGCCCTGCAGCGGGCCCGGGCGACGCTCGAGAGCGCCGACGTGCCGTCGGCGACGCCCGACGAGGTCGACTCCGCGCTGCTCGCGCGCTACGTCGCCGCGTTCGAGGCGTACGACATGGAGGCGCTGACGGCGCTGATCCAGGAGGACGCGACCCAGTCGATGCCGCCGTTCGACCTCTGGCTGCGCGGCCGCGACGACATCTTCACCTGGTGGTTCGGCCCCGGAATCGGCTGCAAGGGCTCGCGCGTCGTGCCGACGGTCGCCGCCAACGGCTCGCCCGCGTTCGGCCAGTACAAGCCGGCCGAGGACGGCGGATACGAGCCGTGGGCCCTCCAGGTGCTCGAGATCGAGGACGGCCGGATCCGCGAGTTCTCCTTCTTCCTCGACACCGAGACGCTCTTCCCGCTCTTCGGCCTGCCGCCGCGGCTCGACACGTAAGCGGGAATTCACCGCCCGGGCAAGACGTTCGTCAGACCCATGAAGGCGACGAGGTCGAGCAGCTCGCGCGAGGCGTTCTGCAGGTGCACGCGGCAGCCGAGCCGGCCGGCGGCGAGCTGGAGCCGGGCGAGCGCGTCGACCGTGACCGCGTCGGGCGCGACTCCGGTCACGTCGCAGCGGGTCACGCCGGGCCCGTGCTCGCGCAGGAGCGCGCAGACGCGGTCGCAGAGGCCGGGGAGATCCTCGGGCGCGATCGGGCCCCAGATCGCGAAGTCGGCCATCGAGAGAAAGACCGGAGCCGGCGCGGAAACTCATCGCCGCCCGACCGATGAATTCCGGCGGGCACGCCGGTCGAAAGCAGCGATACCGAACAAGAGCGACCGAAAGGAACGAGCATGACCATCGCCGACACCCGCAGGAAGTGGCTCGCCCTCTACGTCCTCTGCCTGGGCTACCTGCTGATCGTCCTCGACATCTCGATCGTGAACGTCGCGCTCCCGTCGATCCGCGAGGACCTCGGCTTCTCCGAGGCGTCGCTCGCGTGGGTGATCAACGCCTACACGCTCACGTTCGGTGGCTTCATGCTGCTCGCCGGGCGCCTCGGCGACCTCTTCGGCCATCGCCGCGTGTTCCTGCTGGGCGTCGGGCTCTTCACGCTCGCATCGCTCGCGTGCGGGCTCGCGGCCTCCCAGGAGATGCTCGTCGGCGCCCGCGCGGTGCAGGGGATCGGCGGCGCGGTCGTCGCCGCGGTCGCGCTCTCGCTGATCATGACCCTCTTCACCGAGCCGGCGGAGCGCGCGAAGGCGATGGGCGTGATCGGCTTCGTCGCGGCAGGCGGCGGCTCGATCGGCGTGCTCGCCGGCGGCGTCCTCACGGACCTGCTCGACTGGCACTGGATCTTCCTCGTCAACCTCCCGGTCGGCGCGGCAGTGATCCTCTTCTGCCTCGTGCTGCTCCCGGGCGGCGGCGGGCAGCGGGCCTCCGCGAGGCTCGACGTCGCGGGCGCGCTCACCGTCACGGCGTCGCTGATGCTCGCCGTCTACGCGATCGTGAACGGCAACGAGCAGGGCTGGACCTCGGGCCGGACGCTCGGCCTGCTCGCCGCGGCGGCCGCGGGGCTCGCGGCGTTCCTCGCGATCGAGGCGCGCGTCGAGTCGCCGCTGATGCCGCTCGGGCTCTTCCGGCTGCGTAGCGTGGCGACGGCGAACGTGGTCGGCATCCTCTGGTCGGCCGCGATGTTCGCGATGTTCTTCCTCTCCGCCCTGTATCTGCAGCTCGTGCTGGGCTACAGCCCGCTCGAGGTCGGCCTCGGGTTCCTGCCGGCGAACCTCCTCATGGGCGCGATGTCGCTCGGGCTCTCGGCGCGGCTCGTCATGCGCTTCGGGATCAAGCCGCCGCTCGTCTGCGGGATGACGCTCGTCGCGATCGGGCTCGGGCTCTTCTCCCGCGTGCCCGTCGACGGCAGCTTCCCGGTCGACGTGCTTCCGGGCATGCTCATCCTCGGGGTCGGGATCGGGATGGCGATGAACCCGCTGCTGCTCGCGGCGATGAGCGACGTCGCTCCGGAGGAGGCCGGGGTCGCGTCCGGCGTCGTCAACACCTCCTTCATGATGGGCGGTGCGCTCGGGCTGGCCGTGCTCGCGAGCGTGGCGGCGGCGCGCACCGGCGGGAACGGCTCGGCCGCGGCGCTCGTCGACGGCTACCAGGCGGCCTTCCTCGTCGGCACCGTCTTCGCCGTCGCCGCGGGGCTCGTCGCCGCCGTCTTCCTGCGCCGGGGTGCGGCCGCGTCCGCGCCCGCGGAGCTGGAGCCCGTGCTGGGCTCGGAGGCGGCGTGAGTCAGCGCCCGAGCGGGATCTCGACCACCGTGTCGCCGGAGGACGCGATCAGCGCCCCGCGCGGGTAGAGGCCCGGCTCGAACAGGAGCGTGACGTCGAAGCCGTCGCGTGCGCCCGCGGCGGCGTCGACCTCCTCCTCGGCCACGATCCGCCCGTCCCAGTCGGTGACCGTAAGCATGAACGGCCCCGTCGCGGAGCCCGTCACGCGCAGCGGGCTCGCGAACGGCGCGCCCTGCGCGGGACTGTCGACGAAGACCGGCCCGAGCAGCGAGCCGTCGAGCGAGTCGGCGGTCCCCTGCTCGTAGAGGGCCCGCGTCTGCGGCTCCTCGAGCAGGATCCCCTCGCCGCCGAGCACGGTCAGCGGGACGCCGTCGAGCTCGTAGACGACGCGGCTCACGGTCGGGAACTGCGTGAGGGTGTAGGTGACCTGGGCGAGCCGGGCGGCCATCGAGAGGCTGCCGCCGCCGGTCTCGAACGCGCCGGTGAGATCGACGGTGGCGGTGCCGCCGGCGATCGCGACCGAGCGCACGCTGGTCTCGGCCGGGATCGTCGAGCCGAGCCCCGTCTCCCGCTCGGCCGCCGTCGGCCCGGCGAGCAGCGCGCGCACCGCCTCCGTCGCGACCGCGGCTCCCTCGATCGTGCGCCACGCAGGCGCGAGCGCCTCGCCGCGGAGGAAGTAGACGGACACCTGCCGGGCCTGAGCGTCCGGTGCCGGCACGTCCTCCGCCGCCCCCGCGCGGCGGCCGAGCTCGAGCGTGTCCGCGAGCACGAAGGGCACCGCGAACGTGAGCACGAGCCCGGCGGCGAGCCAGAGCCAGCGCCGGCGCCGTTGGCGCGGCCGGGTGCCCCGGGGCGGCGGCGGGGGAGTGCGGGGCACCACGAGGCGCGGGCGATCGGGAGCCATCGATCGTCTTCGCTCTAGCGCTTGCCCAGCTCCGGCGCGTGCTGCCGGCCCAGGTCGAGGGCGACGGCGAGGAGCAGCGCTCCGGCCCACCCGTTGACGGGGTCGAACGTGAGCCCCTCCTTGTCGCCGCTCACGTTCGCGACGAACCAGACGACGAACCAGACGAGAGTCATGAGCTTCTCCTTCTCAGACGGCGGCAGGGACGAGTCTGACCTGCTCGCCGGTGTTTCGCTCGCCCGCGGAGGGCAGCGGCATCGTCGCGGTCAGATTGACGGTCCGGAGCGTCTCGGGCACGGAGACCGGGTGCTCGGCGACGTAGGCCGGCGTGCCGGCACCGCCGGAGCGGTCGTACAGGAGCGAGCCGACGGCGGCGGCGGCGGAGACGACGAGAGCGAGCACGAGCAGCAGGCGCATGGCAGGACGTTCCTCCTCGGAGTCGGATGCCTGGATCGTCGGCCCGGCCGGGGTGCGCGCCAACCGCAGGAGCCCGTTCCGCGGCTGCGGAGGACTACGGATCTACACCGTCGCCTCAGCGGTTGTGGTTCACGACCTCGACGTTGTTCCCGTCCGGGTCGAGCACGAAGGCACCGTAGTAGCCGGGGTGGTAGGCCGCGCGCTCGCCGGGAGGGCCGTTGTCCCGGTAGCCGGCCGCCGTCGCGGCGGCGTGGAAGGCCTCCACCGTCCCGTTGTCCTCGGCCTTGAAGGCCAGGTGGGCGTTCTCCGTCGGCTCGCCGCCCGCGACGACCGAGAACGATCCGCTGACGCAGGCGAAGATGGTGCGGCCGTCGAGGTCGCGCCCGGCGTGGAAGCCCGCCGCCGGCCGGACGATCTCGTAGAACTGCGTCGAGGTCTCGAGGTCGGAGACGCGGATCCAGAGGTGGTCGATCGCGCCGCCTTCGCGCAGCGAGCCGTGGTGGACGCCCTCGGCGCTGTTGCCGTCCGGGTCGAGCAGGAACGCGCCGTAGTAGTCGTCGCTGTACTGCGGGCGCGGCCCCGGCGCGCCGGCGTCCTCGTAGCCCACTTCGATCCCCGCCCGCCAGAAGGCGTCGACGTGCCCGCGCGAGGGCGCGGCGAAGCCGAGGTGGAGATTCCGCGTCGCCGGCGCCTCCGCGTCGGCCTGCGCGAGCGAGAAGTCCTGCCACTCGGCGAAGTGCTCGTCGCTGTGGCTCTGCTCGATCCCGATCGCGGCGAGCACCGTCCGGTAGAAGCGCTCGGACGCCGGTCGGTCCGACGCGCGGATGGTGACGTGGTCGAACACGTCAGTTCAGCGAGGGGTCGGGCGGCATCAGCGAGAGGAGGGCGTAGGGGCCGCCCTGGCGGCGCAGGACGGCGCTCCAGAGCCCGTCCGGGTCGTCGCTGAAGAGATCGTCGGCCTCGGCCGGGAGGACGAGCCACGACTCCTCTTCGAGCTCCGCCTCGAGCTGGCCCGCACTCCAGCCGGCGTAGCCGACGAAGACGCGCCCGCGCAGGACGGCGACGTCCGGCTCCTGGACGAAGCCGACCGAGCCGAAGAGCAGGTCGGAGGCATCGTCCGGGTCGTCGAGCTCCGCCACCGCGAGCACCGACTCGAGCGCGACCGGACCGCCGACGTAGACGGGATCCTCCTCGCCCGTGATCGGCGAGAGCTCGGGCAGCGCGTCGCCGACGGGGGTGTCGGTCGGCCGGTTGAGCACGATCCCCATCGCGCCGTCCTCGCCGTGCTCGGCGACGAGCACCACCGTCCGGTGGAAGTTCGGGTCGTGGAGGATCGGAGCCGCGACCAGCAGCTGCCCGCGCAGCGTCTCGTTCATGGATGAAAGGTAACGGACTAGTTCACCGCGAGCAGCTCGCGCACGATCCCCGTCAGCTCGCCGGACGTGAAGGGCTTCTGCAGGAACGCCGTCCGCGGCGGCAGGGCTTCCGGAGCGTAGGCGCCCTCGGCGTACCCGGACATGAAGACGACCCTCAGCTGCGGGTCGGCGGCGCGCAGGCGCTCCGCCAGCTCGCGGCCGCCCAGGCCGGGCATCGCCAGGTCGGTCACGAGCACGTCGATCCGCCGGCTCCGCGCGAGCTCGGCCGCCTCCTCGCCGCCGGCGGCGAGGAGCACCTCGTGGCCGTCGCCCGCGAGCACCTGGTGGACGAGCCCGCGCACGACCTCCACGTCCTCCGCGACGAGCACGACCGCGCGCCCGGCCGCCTCCTCCGGCTCCGTGCTGCGCGGGACGGCGGGAGCCGGCTCCGGGGTGGGGACGCGAGCCTCGTCCGCGCGGCGGAGGTAGATCGTGAACGTGGATCCGGCGCCGAGCTCGCTCTCCACGGCCACGTAGCCGCCGCTCTGCTTGACGATGCCGTAGACGGTGGCGAGGCCGAGCCCGGTCCCCTTGGCCGACTCCTTGGTGGTGAAGAACGGCTCGAAGATCTGAGCGAGCGTCGCCTCGTCCATCCCCTCGCCGTCGTCGCGGACGGTCAGGGTGACGTACCGGCCCGGCTCGATCGCGTCGTCGTCGCCCTCGCCGACGTCGGCGTTCGCCGTCTCGATCGAGACGCGGCCGCCCTCCGGCATCGCGTCCCGGGCGTTGACGACGAGGTTCATCACGACCTGGTGGAGCTGGCCCGGGTCGGCCTCGATCGGGCCGAGGGCGGGGTCGAGCTCGGTCGTCAGGACGACGTCCTCGCCGATCAGCGGGCGGAGCATGGACTGGAGCTCGAGCACGATCCCGTTCAGGTTGAGCAGCTCGGGCTTCAGCACCTGCTTGCGGCTGAACGCGAGCAGCTGGCGGGTGAGCAGCGTGGCCCTTTCGGTCGCCTTGCGGATCTCGTCGAGGTCGGAGCGCAGCGGCGAGCCGGGCGCGGCATGCTCGAGCGCGAAGTCCGTGTAGCCGCCGATCGCGGTCAGCATGTTGTTGAAGTCGTGCGCCACGCCGCCTGCGAGCCGTCCGACGGCCTCGAGCTTCTGGCTCTGGCGCAGGCGCTCCTCGAGCTGTCGCTGCTCCGTCACGTCCTCCGCCATCGCGATCACGTAGTCGGGGCGGCCGTCGGCGTCGCGGATCAGGGCTGCGCCGAGGTGCGTGACGACGGTCGCGCCGTCCTTGCGGACGTAGCGGGCCTCCAGGCGGAAGGTGTCACGCTCACCACGCGTGAGCGACGAGAACATCTCGTCGACCGCTTCGGCGTCGTCGGGATGGCGGAGCGCCGAGGTCGCCGTGCCGAGCAGCTCGGCGTCGTCGTAGCCGAGCAGAGTATTGGCGAAGCGGTTGGCGGCGAGGATCCGGCCGTCGAGGCTGAGCAGGAGGCTCCCGGTGGGGGCCGACTCGAACATCGTCCGGAACCGCTCCTCGCTCTCGCGCAGCAGCGCCAGCGTCGAGAACGAGCGGTGCGCGAGCACGAGCGGGGCGACGAGGGCCGGAAGTAGCCACGGATTGAGGTGGGCGAAGGCGCCGAGGGCGACACCGAGTCCTGCGAGTCCCAGGTCGCCGCTGAGCCCGGTGAGGGAGAAGAGCCCGCTCTGGCGGAACGAGTGCCCGCGTCCCAGCCGCAGCATGATCGCGAGCAGGAGGTGGTTGACGGCGACGAAGGAGACGGCCGCGGCCAACCCGGCGAGCGCGAACCCCCCGCCCGCCTCGCCGCCGACGGCCGACGCGGCGGTCCAGGCGACGAGCGCGCTCAGCGAGTAGTTGGAGAGGTTGAAGGCCCGGATGTACCAGGCGGAGCGGTCGCGGAACCACTGCGCGGGCTGCAGCGCGAGCACAAGCCCGAGCAGGAGCACCGGGGGCAGCACGAGCGTGCCCGCGACCACGAAAGCGAGCCCGGTGTGGAAGCCGTGGTTGCGCCCGACGGAGACTTGGAAGAGCGGTGCCAGCGCAGCGAACGGCAGCAGGAGCGCGAAGAGGGTCCACTGCTCGCCGGTCGGCAGGTTGGAGGGCGTCGCGCCCAGCGTGCCGGCAAGCGCGGTCGCCGCCACCAGCACCCCGTAGAGCGCGGCCGAGCGCGGCAGCATGCGCACGCGGTGCGACTGCCAGCCCGTTTGGTCTGCTACCGCCGTGCCACTCATCTGCCGCACCTCGTCAACGTATCCGCGCTACCCGCGCCGCGCGGATCCTACTGACAATCGGCAGCAGAGCGAGGCGCCGCTACCCCGGATGGGGAAACGGCGCCTCGTCCGAATCGGGGATCGCGGCTCCCTCGTCGGGGCCGGATCCAACGACGTCCGTCAGCTCGTCCAGTCGGCGTTCGGCGTGCTCGACGTCCAGTCGGCGGCGAAGCCGGAGGCAGGCGCGACGGCCATCACGGCCAGCGCGGCGAGCACGGCCAGCACGATCCGGATCCGCTTCGACGGGCCCTGCAGCTCGGTGGTTCCCATTGTTCTCATCCCCTTGTTCGATTTTCCGTGTGCACCCCTGCACACGAGATCTCTCTACAGTTGACGAAAGTTGACGTTTTCTCTATCCCCGATCCGGGGCTACGCGGGATACCCGTTTCCGCGTACCCGCCCTCCCCGATCCGGGGCACAGGCAGTTTGCGGCTCCCGACGATCTGGC
This sequence comes from Gaiellaceae bacterium, assembly GCA_035514455.1. Taxonomy (GTDB): domain Bacteria; phylum Actinomycetota; class Thermoleophilia; order Gaiellales; family Gaiellaceae; genus Gaiellasilicea. The sequence continues at coordinate 10,647 of DATKBA010000209.1, forward strand.
ATCGTTGCCTGTGTGGCGGGCGGCATCCCGGACCGGGTCGCGCAGTTCATCCAGGCGCACATCAGCTCGGTGGAGCAGCTGGAGACGCTGCTGCACCTGCGCAGCGATCCCGGTCGCCCGTGGAGCTCCGCCGAGGTGGGCGCGAGCCTCCGGACGCTGCCCGCGTCGATCGACATGCGCCTCCGCGATCTCCGGGAGCACGGGCTCGTGGAGCCGGACGGCGAGGGCTGGCGGATCGCGGCCGGCGTGGACGCCCGCGTCGTCGACGACCTCGCCGACTGCTGGAAGGCGCGCCGCGTCGCGGTGATCGCGATGATCTTCGCGGAGCCCGGCGACGACCCCGCGCGCAGCTTCGCGGCCGCCTTCCGGATCCGGAGAGACGACGACTGATGGCCACCACCGTCTATCTCCTCTGCTCGGTGGCGAGCCTCGCGTGTGCCGTGCTGCTGTGGCGCGGCTGGCTGCGCAGCCGCTCGCACCTGCTGCTCTGGAGCGCCTGCTGCTTCGTCCTGCTCGCCGCGAACAACGCGATCCTCTTCGTCGACCTCTCCGTGTGGACGGACGTCGACCTGGCGGCGTGGCGCGCGGGGACGGGGCTCGCGGGGCTCGTCGTCCTCCTGGCAGGCCTGATCTGGGAGTCGCGGTGATCGACTTCCTCTCCGGCGCGAGCCTGCTCGCCGCGGCGGCGATCGCGCTCTTCTTCCTGCGCTTCTGGCGGGAGACGGGCGACCGCTTCTTCGGCTTCTTCTCGCTCGCCTTCTTCGTCTTCGCGCTGAACCGGCTCGCGCTCGTCCTGCTCGACACCGACGACGAGTCGCGCACCTGGGTCTACGTGGCGCGGCTCGCCGCGTTCGTCCTGATCATCGTCGCGATCGTCGACAAAAACCGGCCGCGCGCTCAGTCGTCGAGCGCGGTGCGGAGCGAGCGGACGTAGTCGCGCAGCGCGCCGGGCCCGCCCTCCGCGGCCTCGAGCGCCGCCGAGCCGACGACCACGCCGTCGGCGAGGTCGGCGGCGGCCCGCGCATCCGCTGGCGTCGAGATGCCGAAGCCTGCGTACAGCGGCACGCCCGGCGCGGCAGCGCGGGCGCGCTCGGCGAGGCCGGCGAGGGCGGCCGAGAGCCCGGTGCGCGCGCCGGTCGTCCCGGTGAGCGTGACGAGGTACAGCCAGCCGTCGGTGAGCTCGCCGGCGAGCCGCAGGCGCTCGTCGGTGGAGGTGGGGGCCACCAGCTGCACGCGGCGGAGCTCGGGTCGCTCCCCCGCCGGCAGGTCGGCCACGATCAGGCTCGCGGCGCCCGCCGCGCGCGCGTCGTGCGCGAAGCGGTCCCAGCCGTACGCCTCGAGCAGCGAGGAGTACGTCATCGGCACGAGCGGGACGTCGACCCGCGCGCGCGTCGCCGCGAGGCACTCGAGGCACGCCTTCGTGCGCATGCCCTGTCCGAGCGCCCGCTCGGCGGCGCGCCGGATCACCGGCCCGTCCGCGAGCGGATCGGAGAAGGGGAAGCCGAGCTCGACCAGGTCGGCGCCGCCCTCGACCGCCGCCTCGGCCAGCTCCGGCGTGTCCGGCCCGGACATCAGGTAGATCGCGAGCGTCTTCATCCGCGGGCGAGGACCTCGGCGAGGTCCTTGTCGCCGCGGCCGGAGAGGCAGACGAGGACGAGCTCGGCGTCGAGGTCGTCGACCCGGGCGAGCGCGTGCGCGGGTTCGAGCGCGGGGATGATTCCCTCGGTGCGGGTGAGGCGCCGGAGCGCGTCGAGCGCCTCGTCGTCGGTCGCGCCGACGTAGCGCGCGCGGCCGCTGTCGCGCAGGTGGGCGTGCTCGGGCCCGACGCCCGGGTAGTCGAGCCCGGCGGAGATCGAGTGCGCGTCGGCGATCTGGCCGTCCTCGTCGGCGAGCACGGACGAGCGCGAGCCGTGGAGGACGCCTGTGCGGCCGGTGCCGAGGCTCGCTGCGCCCGCCGCCTCGACGCCGACGAGCTCGACGCCGGCGTCGTCGAGGAAGCCCGCGAACATCCCGATCGCGTTCGAGCCGCCGCCGACGCAGGCGAGCACGGCGTCCGGCAGCCGGCCCTCGACCTCGAGCACCTGCGCGCGCGACTCGCGTCCGATCACCGCCTGCAGCTCGCGCACGATCGCCGGGTAGGGGGCGGGGCCGACGCACGAGCCGATCAGGTAATGGGTCGTCTCCACGTTCGTGATCCAGTCCCGGATCGCCTCGCTCGTCGCCTCCTTCAGCGTCTTCGTCCCGAACTCGACCGGCAGCACCTCCGCGCCGAGCAGCCCCATCCGCTCGACGTTGGGCCGCTGCCGGCGCATGTCCTCGGCGCCCATGTAGACGACGCACTCGAGCCCGAAGCGCGCGCAGACGGTCGCCGTCGCGACGCCGTGCTGGCCGGCGCCCGTCTCGGCGACGATCCGGCGCTTGCCGAGCCGGCGCGCGAGCACGGCCTGCCCGAGCGCGTTGTTCAGCTTGTGCGCCCCGGTGTGGAGCAGGTCCTCGCGCTTCAGGTAGAGGCGCTTCGCGGGCGCGAACCGCTCCGCGCGCGTCAGCGGGGTCGGGCGGCCGGCGTAGGTGCGGGCGAGCTCGTCCAGCTCGGCGCGGAAGCCTTCGTCGGCGAGCGCGGCCTCCCAGGCGGCGGTCAGCTCGTCGAGGGCGGGGATCAGCGTCTCCGGGACGTAGCGGCCGCCGTAGCCGCCGTAGGTCTCGGTCATGCCCGGGCCGCCTCGACGTAGGCCCGCACCTTCGCGGGGTCCTTGATCCCGGGCGCGACCTCCAGCCTCGAGCTCGCGTCGACGGCCCACGGCCGCACGCGGCTGATCGCCTCGCCCACGTTGTCGGCCGCGAGCTTCCCGGCGAGCACGATCCGCCCGGGTGTCGACGCGGCGCGGTCCCAGTGGCCCGGGTCCTCCGCCTCCCAGGGCAGGTCGACCAGTCGCGCCACCTGCTCGCCGTCGCGGAGCAGGACGGCGTCGCGGCCGCGCACCGCGCCCTCGGCGCGCTCGTGCACCTGGTCGACCGGCGCGTCGCTGACCTCGGCCGCGCCGACCCAGACCGCGACGGCGAGAAGCTCGTCCGGGACCGGCAGCACCTCGCGCGCGGCGCGCGGGCTCTCGGGCGCGAGCACGAAGCCCGCCAGGTCGGCGCCGGCCTCGGCGGCGACGGCCACGTCCTCCTCCCGGGTCAGCCCGCAGACCTTCACGAGCGGGCGCGCGAGCAGCTCGCGCAGCTTCCCGGCCGGGTCGGGCGCCTGCATCAGCGCCGAGCCGACGAGGATCGCGTGCGCCCCGGCCAGCTCGGCAGCGGCCCCCTGCGCGCGCGTCCGGATCCCGCTCTCCGCGACGACCACCGGGGCGTGGGGGAGATAGTTGCTGTCAGCAACTAAGTCGAGCTGGGCGGCGCGGTCGAGCTCGAAGGTGGAGAGGTCGCGGGCGTTGATCCCGATCACGGGCGCGAGCAGGGCCGCGGCGCGCCGCAGCTCCTCCGCGTCGTGCGCCTCGACGAGGGTCTCCAGCCCGAGCTCGCCGGCGAGCGCCAGCAGCGACGCCGCCTGCCCGTCGTCGAGGTCGCGCAGCAGCAGCAGCGCCGCGTCCGCGCCGGCCTCCTTGGCCGTCCGCAGGTGCTCCTCGGTGGAGAAGAAGCCCTTGGCGAGCAGCGGCACGCCCGAGCTCGCGCGCGCGGCCCGGAGGTCGTCCCACGTGCCGCCGAAGCGCTCGTCGACGAGAACGGACACCGCCGCGGCCCCTGCGCGCGCGTACGCGGCCGCGAGCCGGCCGGGGTCGGCGTCGGGGCGGATGTCGCCGAGCGAGGGCGAGCGCCGCTTGATCTCCGCGATCGCGCCCAGCCCCGGGCCCGCGAGCACGTCCGCGAAGCGCCCCATCAGCGCAGCTTTCCTCTGGAGAAGGCGATCAGCGCGACAAGCCGCTCCGCCGCCGCGCCCGAGTCGACCGCCTCGCGGGCGAGCCCGAGGCCTTCCCGCAGGTCCTCGGCGTGCCCTGCCGCCGCGATCGCGCCGGCGGCGTTGAGCAGGATCGCGTCGCGCCGGCCGCCGTCGGCTCCCGCGAAGACCTCGTGGACGGCCCGCGCGTTCTCGGCCGGGGAGCCGCCGCGCAGGTCGGCCGGGTCGCAGCGCTCGATCCCGAGGTCGAGCGGGTCGACCACGCGGGCGCGCACATCGCCGTCGACGACCTCGCAGACGTCGTTCGTCCCGGCCGGGGAGAGCTCGTCGATCCCGTAGGCCCCGTGGACGACGAAGGCCCGCCGCGCCCCGAGCTGCGCCAGCACCTCCGCGATCGTCCGCACGAGCGGCCTCGCGTAGACGCCGATCACCTGGGCCCGCGCTCCGGCGGGGTTCGTGAGGGGGCCGAGCACGTTGAAGACCGTGCGGGCCGCCAGTTCCCGGCGGACCGGGGCCGCGTGCCGCATCGCCGGGTGGTGCGAGGGCGCGAACATGAAGCCGAAGCCGAGCTCGTCGATCGACTTCGCGATCCGCTCGGGCGGCAGCTCGAGCTCGAAGCCGAGCGCCTCCAGCACGTCGGCCGAGCCGGAGGCGGAGGAGACGGCGCGGTTGCCGTGCTTCGCGACCCCGGCGCCGGCCGCCGCGGCCACGATCGCCGCCGCCGTCGAGATGTTGATCGTCGCCGCCCCGTCGCCGCCCGTGCCGGCCGTGTCGACGAGGTCGTCGCGCTGCGGCCGCACCGGGAGGACGTGCGCGCGCATCGCCTCCGCGCAGCCCACGATCTCGTCCGTCGTCTCGCCCTTGAGCCGCAGGGCGACCAGAAACGCACCCATCTGGGCCGGCGTCGCCTCGCCGCGCATGATCTCGTCCATCACCTCGCGGCTGTGCTCGCGCGTCAGATGCCTGCCGTCGAGCAGGTCGGCGAGCGCCTGCTGGATCACGAGAGGAAGTTCCTCGCGAGCTCGTGGCCAAGGGGTGTGAGGACGCTCTCGGGGTGGAACTGGACGCCCTCGATCGGCAGCTCGCGGTGACGCACTCCCATCACCTCGCCGTCGGCGGTCCGCGCGGTCACCTCGAGCTCGTCCGGCACGCGCAGGGCGGCCAGCGAGTGGTAGCGGCCCGCCTCGAGCGGCTGCGGCAGCCCCGCGAAGACGCCCCTGCCGTCGTGCTCGACCGGCGAGGCCTTGCCGTGCAGGAGCGCCCGGGCCTGGCCGATCTCTCCGCCGAAGGCCTCCACGATCGCCTGATGGCCGAGGCAGACGCCGAGCGTCGGCACGCGCGGGCCGAGCCGGCGGATCAGCTCGACCGAGATCCCGGCGTCGGCGGGCCGGCCGGGGCCGGGGGAGACGACGACGTGGGACGGGGCGAGCGCCTCGGCCTCGTCGACCGTGATCGCGTCGTTCCGGAACACGCGCACCTCCGCGCCGAGCTCCTCGAACAGGTGGACGAGGTTGTAGGTGAACGAGTCGTAGTTGTCGAGCATCAAGAGCATCTATGCGTCCTTCTCGGCCAGATCGATCGCGGCCTCGAGCGCCGCGAGCTTGCTCAGGCACTCGCGGTGCTCGGCCTCCGGCTCCGAGTCTGCCACGATCCCCGCCCCCGCCTGCAGCCGCGCCACTCCCTCGTGCAGGACGATCGAGCGGATCGCGATGCACGTGTCCATCGTCCCGCCGGGGAGGACGTAGCCGACGGCGCCGGCGTACGGCCCCCGCCGGTAGCCCTCGAGCTCGGAGACGATCTGCATCGCCCGCACCTTCGGCGCCCCCGAGACGGTGCCGGCGGGGAAGCACGCGCGCAAGAGGTCGAACGGCGTCACGCCGTCCCGCAGCTCGCCGACCACCTCGGACACGAGGTGGGTGACGTGCGAGAAGCGCTCCGGCTCGAGGAAGCGCGCGACCGAGACGGTGGCCGGCCTGCAGACCCGCGAGAGGTCGTTGCGGCCGAGGTCGACGAGCATCACGTGCTCGGCGCGGTCCTTCGCCGAGGCGAGCAGCCGCTCGGCGTCGCCCTCACCGGGCTCGGTCGTGCCCGCGATCGGGTTCAGGCTCGCACGGCCGTCCTCGCACTTGACGAGCGTCTCCGGCGAGGAGCCGATCAGGGCGAGCCCGCCGAGCTCGAGCAGGAAGAGGTACGGCGAGGGGTTGACCCGCCGCAGCGCCCGGTAGAGCTCGACGGCGGAGGCGGACGTCGGCCGCTCCGCCCGCTGCGAGAGCACGACCTGGAACGCGTCCCCGGCCCGGATCAGCTCCTTGATCCGTCGCACGCCGTCCTCGTAGGCGTCGCGGTCCGGGTGCCGCCGCAGCTCGCCCCGGCGCGGACGGAGATAGTTGCTGTCAGCAACTATCTCCCCTTCCAGCCGCGCTGCGATCGCGTCGGGATCGCCCGCCAGCACCTCCGCCGTGCCGCCGCCGTGATCGAAGCGGACGAGCGTCTCGGCGACGACGAAGCGGCTCTCCGGGAGGCCGGGCCCGTCGGCGGGGAGCGGGACGGTCGGCTCCAGCGTGGCGACGTGGTCGTAGGCGAGGTAGCCGACGACAGGCTTTCCGAGCGCCTCCGCCTCGGCGAAGTCGACGAGGCGCGTGCCGGTGCCGATGAAGGAGTGGCGGCCGAGGCGCCCGTGCTCGACCGACTCGAGCAGGAAGCTCGCGGGCGCGCCCTCGCGCAGCCGCAGGTAGGCGCCGAGCGGCGTCAGCAGGTCGGTGGGGATGAGCACGCCCATAGACTGCCCGCAACGTGAGCGTTCCGGAGACTCTCGACGCGCTCCTGCGCGCGCACGGCCCGTCAGGGCACGAGCACCTCGCGTTCGACGCCGTCCGCGCGGCGGTCGGCGACGTCGCCGAGATCGAGACGGACGCGGTCGGCAACCTGGTCGCGCGACGCCGCGCCGACAGCCCGCTCGTCGCCCTCTTCGCGCACCTCGACGTGATCGGCCTGGCGGTCGCGCACGTGCCCGACGACGCGCTGATCCCCGTCCACCGGCTCGGCGGCTTCCGCGCGAACGTCGCGTACGGCCAGCGGGTGGAGATCCGCACGAAGACCGGGACGGTGAACGGCGTGGTCGCCCGGCGCGTGAAGGACGACGAGAAGGTCGAGTGGGGGCAGCTCTACGTGGACGTCGGCGCCCGCGACGGCGAGCACGCGCGCGAGCTCGTCGCTCCCGGCGATCCGATCGTCCTGGCCGGGGCGCCGCTCGAGCTCGCACACGGGCGGATCGCGTCACGCAGCCTCGACAACCGCGCGGGCGTGTACGTGGCGCTGGAGGCGCTGCGGCGGATCGAGGATGTCGACGTCGCCGTCGTCGCGGGCGCGCAGGAGGAGCTCGGCCACCAGGGCGCGCGCGCCGCCGCGCACCGGCTCCGCCCCGACGTGGCGATCGCGATCGACGTCACCTACGCCACCGACGTCCCCGACGAGGACGCGAACGAGGCCGGCGCCCACGGGCTCGGCAGCGGGCCTGCGATCTTCCGCGGCCCGGCCGTGCACCCGCGGCTCTTCGAGCTGCTGGTCGAGGCCGCGGAGGCCGAGTCGATCGCG
>DATKBA010000210.1:0-8156 GCA_035514455.1 Gaiellaceae bacterium
ACCAGACGCCTTCGAACGAGACACGACCCTGCGGCCGGGCGAGCCGCCGCTCCCCCGCCTCGATGTCCACGTCGAGGTCGAGGTACTCGAAGACGCGGTCGAAGAGCGCGAGCGAGGTCTGCACGTCGAGCGAGACGCCGAGCAGCGAGCCGATCGGGAAGAAGAGTCGGGTCTGGAGGGTGGTGAAGGCGATCACGGTGCCGAGCGTGATCGAGCCGCTCGCATGTCCGGCGAAGAGGTAGACGAGCGCGGGCATGATCGCGAACGCCATCTGAATCGAGGACATCATCCAGCGGCCGGTCATGCGGCTCCGCACCTCGAGGTCGGCGAGCCGCTCGGACTCGTCCTGGAAGCGCGTCGCGAGCTCGCCCGACCGGCCCATCGTCTTGCCGAGCAGGATCCCGGAGACCGAAAGCGACTCCTGGACGAGGCTCGAGATGTCGGCCATCGACTCCTGCCGGACCTTTGCCACCTTCTGCCGCGCCCGGCCGACGCGGCGCGTCATCCAGACGAAGAGCGGCAGCAGCGCGAGCGCGAAGAGCGTCAGCCGCCAGTCGAGGATGAACATCGCGACGACGCTCGCGAGCACCGTCGTCACGTTCGCGACGATCGAGGTCGCGGTCGAGGTGACGACCTCCTGCACGCCGCCGATGTCGTTCGCGAGGCGCGACTGCACCTCGCCGGTGCGGGTGCGCGTGAAGAAGGCGAGCGAGAGCCGCTGCAGGTGCTTGTAGACGGCGGTGCGGAGGTCGTGCATCACGCGCTGGCCGACCTGGTTCGAGAGCAACGTCTGGACGACGCCGAGCGCGCCCGTGACGACGGCGATCCCGACCATCGCGCCGACGAGGACGTTCAGCAGGCCGAGGTCGCGCTCGGGCAACGCGGTGTCGAAGACCTCGCGGATCAGGAACGCCGGGACCGCGCCGAGCGCGGACGAGACGACGATCAGCCCGAGCACGCCCGCGAGGCGGCGGCGGTACGGACGGAACAGGGCGACGATCCGGCGCAGGTAGGCGCGGCGCACCGCGGGGTCCGACGGCCGCTCGGGCGGCTCCATCAGGTCGAACGCGCGAGCTCTTCCCCGTGGCACTCCGCACAGGGTACGGAGCCGGGGAGAGCCTGCGCCGCGCAGGCTCTCCCCGACGGCTCCTAGTAGTTCGTGAAGAGCAGGTGGTTGTTCGCCGTCTTGGACGACTTGACGACGCCGGTGGTCAGGTTGGCGAAGAGCGCCGACCGGACCGCCGCGGGCGAGGCGCCCGGGTTCCCCTGCAGGTAGAGCGCGGCCACGCCGGCCGTGTGCGGCGTCGCCATCGACGTGCCGCTGATCGTGTTCGTCGCCGTGTTGCTCGTATGCCAGGCGGACGTGATCGAGAGGCCGGGCGCGAACCAGTCGACGCAGTTGCCGTAGTTCGACCACGACGTCTTCGTGTCCGTCTTGTCCGTCGCGCCGATCGTCAGCGCGGCGGGCACCCGGGCGGGCGAGTACTTGCACGCGTCCTGCGCGCGGCCGCCCTGGTTGCCGTTCCCGGCCGCGACGGCGTAGGTGACGCCGTCCGCGATCGAGTTCGTCACCGCCGTGTCGATGGCGCTGGACGCGCCGCCGCCGAGGCTCATGTTCGCGACGGCCGGGTTCGAGCCGGTGTGATGGCCGGTGACCCAGTCGATCCCGGCGACGACACCGGCGGTCGTGCCGCTGCCGCTGCAGTTGAGCACGCGAACGCCGACGAGCGTGACGCCCTTGGCGACGCCCCACGTCGAGCCGCCGACCGTGCCCGCGACGTGCGTGCCGTGGCCGTGGCAGTCGTCCGCGGAGCCGCCGTCGACGGCGTCGAAGCCGCTGACCGCTCGCCCGCCGAAGTCGCTGTGGCTGAAGTGGATGCCCGTGTCGATGACGTAGGCGGTGACGCCGGCACCGGTGGCGGTGTACGTGAACGTGCCGCTGAGCGGCAGCGCCCTCTGATCGATCCGGTCGAGGCCCCAGGTCGCGTTCGTCTGGGTGGCCATGGTCGTGACCTCCGCGTCCCGCTCGACGAAGGCGACGCGGCCGTCCTCGGCGAGCCGGGCGGCCAGCCCCGGGGCGACGGTGACGGCGAAGCCCTTCAGCGCGTGCTCGTACACGGCCTCCGGCACGGCATCGAACCGGGCGGCGAGCTCACGGGCCGCAGGTGCGGCCTGCGGCGTCGCGAAGTCCTTGAAGACGACGATGAAGCGCTGAGGCTGCTCTGCGCTCCCGGCTGTGCCCGGGACGAGCAGAAGGACGGCGAGCGCCAGGAGCGCCGGCCAGATGCTGCGACTTCTCACTTGAACCCCTCTCTACGCATTGACGACGAGCCGCAGTAGTCGGCGGACAATAGGTGATGGTGCGGACGATCACAAGCCCTCGACGCGCTCGTGGAGCAGGCGCGTGAGCTCGCGTGCCGCCGCGACGGTCGGGCGCGCCTGCTCGACCGGGATCGGCTCCCCGACGACGAGGCGGATCTTCGGAAAGCCGATCCGCCCCCGCGAGAGCGCGCGCGCCGTGCCGACGATCCGAACCGGCACGAGCGGAACGCCGGTGGCGAGCGCGAGCCGCGCCGCGCCGCGCGTCCAGGCACCGCCCTGCACCGTCCCCTGCGGGAAGATCGCGACGCTCTCGCCGGCTCGGAGCAGCTCCTCGCCGCGAGAGACCGAGACGAGGTCGCGCCGGTCGCGGCGGATCGGGATCCCGCCGAGCGCGTCCATCAGCCAGGCCCCGGGCGGGTAGCGCCAGAGCTCGACCTTGGCGAGGAAGTGGAGCGGCTGCCGCGCCACGAGGGCGAGCAGCGGCGGGTCGAGCAGGGACTCGTGGTTCGCCGCGACGACGCACGGCCCGGGCGGGACGCGGCCCTCGATCTCGATCCGGTAGAGGAGCCGCGCGAGGACGCGCACGACGCCGCGAACCGCAACGTAGAGGCCTACGCGCAGAAGCGCTCCAGCTCCGCGCCGACGAAGCGCGCGTAGCCGCGCGCGCCCGGGAGCATGACGAGACCACCGCCACGGCGGCGCAGGGCGACCGCGTGGAAGCCCGACGCCACGACCTGCCGGGACGCATCGACGCCGAGCCCGCGTGCCCGCTCGCAAGCGGCGCGGGACATCGACGGCTTCACGCCCGGGATCCCCGGCAGCGGCGCGTCGAGCGCGCCGTGCACGATTCGGAGCCTGCGGCCGCGCAGCGGCTCGAGCCCGAGCTGCGGCGGCAGCCAGGGGTTGACGCCGACGACCGTCTCGACGCCGCCGGCCGCGGCGTTCAGCACCGCGACGGCGCCGCCCATCGAGAAGCCGAGCAGCGACAGCTCCTCCGCTCCCGCGTCGCGCGCGGCCTCGATCGCCGCCGCCCCGTCCTCGACGCAGCCGTCGATCAGCCGCCACGACTTGACGCGGTAGCGCACCTCCAGGAACGCGAGCCCGGGGAAGCGTGGGGCGAGCGCCCGGACGAGCCACTCGACCGACGCGCTCCACGTGCCGGGCAGCTCGGCGGCGGTGCCGCCGTTCACGCACACGACCGCGCGCGGCCCCGGCGTGCCGGTCCAGCGGCCCTCGGCGCCGGAGGCGAGAGAGACGGAGCGAAGCGACACTTCAGGGGTTTTAGGCGCGATCGGATTCCGCTCCTGCGGATTTCGATCTTGCGCAGAGACAGGACATGGCGCGACTCTAGGGAACTCGCGGTGGGTGACGACGGCCGCCGCGATCGACCGGTTCCTCGACTCGCCCGCACTGGCGGAGTCGACCAGGCGCGCGTACGCCTCCGACCTGCGCGGCTTCGCGGAGTGGCTCGAGCGTCGCGGCACCGCCGTCGCCGAGGTCGACGTGCGTGTGCTCGTCGAGTACGCGAGCGAGCTCGGCCGCGCCCGCACCGGGCTGGCGCCGGCGACGATCGGGCGCAAGCTCGCAGCCGTGCGCTCCTTCCTCCGCTTCACGCTCGGGTCGTCGCGCGTCCCCGACGCGTCGCTCGGGCCGCGCCGGCCGCAGCGGCTGCCCGAGGCACCGAAGCGCGACGAGATCGAGGCGATCGTGGACGCACTCGGCGGGGAGGGCGCGCTCGGGCTGCGCAACCGCGCCCTCTTCGAGCTCGTCTACTCGGCGGGCCTCCGCAGCGCCGAGGCGGTCGGGCTCGACCTCGGCGACGTCGACTTCGAGCAGGAGCTCGTCCGCGTGCGCGGTAAGGGCGGCAAGGAGCGGGCGGTGCCGCTCGGCGAGGAGGCCGCGCACCTGCTCGCCCGCTACCTCCGCGAGGCGCGGCCCGAGCTGGCCCGCGGCGCGAACGACGCGCTCTTCCTCTCCGTCCGCGGCCGCCGGCTCGACACGAGCACGCTCCGCCGCGTCCTTCCCCACCCGCACCGCCTGCGCCACTCGTTCGCCACCCACCTGCTCGAGGGCGGCGCCGACCTTCGCACGATCCAGGAGCTGCTCGGCCACTCGTCGCTCTCGACGACGCAGGTGTACAGCCATGTCGACGCGAAACGACTACGCAAGGTCTATGACCTCTCTCATCCCAGATCCTGAGCTGGACGGCTTCCTCGCGCTGCTCGCCACCCGGCGGGCGCCGAGGACCGTCGACGCCTACCGCCGCGACCTCGCGCAGCTCTCGGCGTGGCGCAAGGGGCCCGTGGGCGACACGACGACGGAGGAGCTCGAGCGCTGGCTCGCCGAGATGCGCGCAGCCGGGATCGCCGCCACCACCGCCGCGCGTCGCGTCGCTGCCGTCCGCTCCTTCTTCCGCCACCAGATGCTGCTCGGCGCGCGCGACGACAACCCGGCGGCCGCGCTCCAGCTGCCGCGACGGGCGCGGACGCTGCCGAGGACGCTCTCGCCCGGCGAGGCGGAGCGCCTGATCGACGCCGCGAACGGGACGACGCCGCGCGCGATGCGCGACCGGGCGCTCGTCGAGCTGATGTACGGCGCCGGCCTGCGGGTCAGCGAGGCGACGGGCCTCCACCGCCGCTCGGTCGACCTCGAGGACCGCCTGGTGCGGGCGCTCGGCAAGGGGTCGAAGGAGCGGATCGTCCCGCTCGGCCGGCCCGCTGTCGACGCGCTCCGCCGCTACATCGCGATGGGCCGTCCCCACCTCGACCGGCGCAACCGGCCGGAGCTCTTCCTCAACGCCCGCGGCGGGCCGCTCACCCGCGCCGGCGCGTTCCTGATCCTGCGGCGGCTCGCCGAGAAGGCCGGGCTCGAGCCGCAGCGCGTCCACCCGCACCTGCTCCGCCACTCGTTCGCGACGCACCTGCTCGAGGGCGGAGCCGACCTGCGCAGCGTCCAGGAGATGCTCGGCCATGCCGACCTCTCGACGACCGAGCTCTACACGCACGTATCCGATCGGAGGCGCCGGGAGTTGTATTTCAGCGCGCATCCTCATGCGCGACGACGTACGAGCTCACAAAGGACGTCTCCCGATGACGCTTGACCAGGATCTCGTCACCTTCGCAGCCGTCGCGATGGCGATCTGCTGGACGATGGTCTACTCCGGGCTGAAGAAGCACGCGCTCGAGCTGAAGCGCCGCAAGCGGGTCTGCCCCTCGTGCGGCCGAAGCATCCCCGGCGCCGTCTGCGACCGGCACTGAACTTAGTTGCTGTCAGCAACTAAGTCGAACAGGGCACGCTCGCGCTGTTCGTCCGGCTCGACCAGCGTCACGTGGCCGAGCTTGCGGCCGGCGCGGGGCTCCTTGCCGTAGAGGTGGACGTGCGCGCCGGGGATCCGCAGGAGCCCGTCGAGCGGGGGCACGGAACCGATCAGGTTGATCATCGCCGAGGGCCGGGACGCGGTCGGGCCGAGCGGCAGGCCGAGGACGGCGCGCAGGTGGTTCTCGAACTGGCTCGTTGCCGAGCCCTCGATCGTCCAGTGGCCGGTGTTGTGGACGCGCGGGGCGAACTCGTTCGCGAGCAGCCTGCCGCCGACGTCGAAGAGCTCGAGCGCGAGCACGCCGACGTAACCGAGCTCGTCCAGCAGCCGCCGGCCGTACTCCTCCGCCTCGGCCTGGGGCGCGTCCGCGGCGGGCGCGCGCGAGGTACGGAGGATCCCGCCCTCGTGCACGTTCTCGACGAGCGGCCAGAAGCGCGTCTCGCCGTCTGCGGCGCGCACGGCGAGCAGGGACAGCTCCCGATCGAACGGGACGAGCTCCTCGAGGACGTGTCCGGGGACAGTCCCCGGCCATGTCTCGACCAGACGCTGGCCCTTGCCGTCGTACCCGAGCGCCCGCGACTTGAGCAGGGCCGGATACTGCTCCACCTCGCCGTCGATCCGCGCGGTCGGGATCCCGAGCCTGCGGAACAGACGCTTCTCGACGAGCCGGTCCTGGGCGTGCTCGAGCGCGGCGGCCGCCGGGACCGCGCCGACGCGCCGCGCCGCCTCAACCGGCACGTTCTCGAACTCGTACGTCACGGCCGCGGCGCCGTCCGCGAGCCGGTCGAGCAGCGCCGGATCGTCGTACGCGCCGACGAGCAGCTCCCCCACCTCGGCTGCGGGCGCGTCCGGCGACGGGTCGAGGAACCGGAACGAGAGGCCGAGCGGGATCCCGGCGAGCGCCAGCATGCGGCCGAGCTGGCCGCCGCCGATCACCCCGACGATCACGCAGCCGGGTCGGGATCGGCGAGCACGGACGCCGTCTGCTCGGCGCGGTAGCGCGCCAGCCGCTCGCGGACGCCCTCGTCGGAGCGGGCGACGATCGCAGCCGCGAGCAGGCCCGCGTTGACGGCGCCGGCCCGGCCGATCGCGAGCGTGCCGACCGGCACGCCGGCCGGCATCTGCACGATCGAGAGCAGCGAGTCCATCCCCTTCAGCGTCTTCGACTCGACCGGAACGCCCAGCACGGGCAGGTTCGTCTTCGCCGCGGCCATCCCCGGCAGGTGCGCCGCGCCGCCGGCGCCGGCGATCAGCACCTGCAGCCCGCGCCCCTCGGCGGCGGCCGCGTACTCGAAGAGGAGGTCGGGCGTGCGGTGCGCCGAGACGACCTTCTGCTCGAACGGCACCTCGAGCTGCTCGAGCACCTCGCAGGCGTGACGCAGCGTCTCCCAGTCGGAGCGCGACCCCATGATCACGCCGACGAGGGCGGTCACTTCTCTCTCGCGCGCTTCGTCAGGGCGAGAGCGACGGTCTTCGCGGTCTTGCGCAGGTCGCCGTCCTGCTCGTCGTCGTCGGCGAGGCCGTTGAGGAGCAGGATCGTCTCGCGCTGCGGCGAGCCGTTCTTCAGGCAGACGATCCCGAGCCGTCGCACGGCCAGGTTGGGGTCGTTGGTCGCGAGCTCGTGCAGCAGCGCCCGCATCCCGTTCACGTCGCCGGGGTGGTCGCGCGAGAGCGCCTCGAGCGCGATCAGCGCCGAGCCGCGCGCGGCCGGGCTCTCGTCCTGGAGCCCGCGCCGGACGAGCTCCAGCTTCTGGCGGAAGCGGAACTGCGCAATCGCCCGGTAGGCCTGCGCGCGGATCCGGTAGTCGGGGCTGCGGGCGGCGTGCTCGAGCTCCTCGTCCCACTGCTGGCGCAGGGTCGCGAGCCCCTTCTGGTCGCCGGCCGAGGCAAGCTCGTCGGCGCGAGCCGCGGCCTCGGCGAGCGTCATCCGACGGAGGCGGCGGAGCGGACCGCGGGGCCCACGTACGTGGCGGACGGCCGGAAGAGCCGGCCCGTGCGCTTCTGCTCGAGGATGTGCGCCGACCAGCCGGCGACCCGCGAGCACGCGAACATCGCCGGCGCGAGCGGCGGCGGAATCTCGGCGCTGTCGAGCACGACGGCCGAGTAGTACTCGACGTTCGTCGCCAGGACGCGATCGGGCGAGCGCTCCTGCAGCGCGGCGAGCGCGGCCCGCTCGAGCTCCTCGGCGACCTCGATGTTCGGTGCGCCGATCTCCCTCGCAACCCGCTTGAGCAGGCGCGAGCGCGGGTCCTCGGCGCGGTAGACGCGGTGGCCGAAGCCCATGATCCGCTTCCCGCTCCCGAGCGCGTCCTGCACCCACTTCTCGGCGTCGCCGGAGGCGGCGACCTCCTCGAGCATCGGCTTGACGTACGCCGGGGCGCCGCCGTGCAGCGGCCCCGAAAGGGCGCCCACCGCAGAGGAGAGCGCGGCGCCGCAGTCGGCGCCGGTCGAGGCGACGACGCGCGCGGTGAACGTGGACGCGTTCAGCCCGTGCTCGGCGGTGCAGATCCAGTAGGTG
>DATKBA010000211.1:0-4842 GCA_035514455.1 Gaiellaceae bacterium
GTTGCCGATCGCGGCCGTGCTCTGGATCCTCTTCGACCCCGTGCTCGCCCCCACGCTGCTCGAGGTCGCCGTCTTCTGCGTCGCGATCTGGGGCGCGTACCTGATCCGGACGATGTTCCTGGCGACGCTCGGGATGATCACCTTCTGGACGACGCGCGTGAGCGCGATCTTCGAGCTCGCGATCGCGCTCGAGCTGCTGCTCTCCGGCCGGCTCGTGCCGCTGCCGCTGATGCCCGACTGGGCCGAGGACGTCGCCGCCGTGCTGCCCTTCCAGTGGTCGTTCTACTTCCCGATCCAGGCGCTCGTCGGCGACTACTCGACGCGGGAGCTGCTCGGCGGGCTCGCCGCCCAGGCGTTCTGGATCGCCGTGCTGACCGGGCTGACGCTGTTCGTCTGGCGCTTCGCGGTGCGCCGCTACTCGGCGGTCGGCAACTAGTGCGCGCCCTCCGCCTCGGCTGGCTCTTCTTCCGCGTCGGGACGATGAACGAGCTCCAGTACCGCGCGAACTTCTTCATCCAGCTGCTCCAGTCGGCGGTCTCGGTGGGGACGGCGATCGTCGTGCTCGCGCTCGTCTACTCGCACACGGACGAGCTGAACGGCTGGAGCCAGAACGAGCTGCTCGTCGTGATGGGAATCCAGATCCTGCTCGGCGGCGTGATCCGGACGACGATCCAGCCGAACATGCAGCGCCTGATGGAGGAGGTGCGCGACGGGAAGCTCGACTTCGCGCTGACGAAGCCGGAGGACTCGCAGGTGCTCGTCAGCGTCCGCGACGTGCGCATCTGGCGCTCGGTCGACGTGCTCGCGGGCGCGGCCGTCCTCGCCTACGGGATCGCCGGCCTCGAAACCGACCTCGGTGCCGGCGACGTGCTCCTCTTCCTCGGCATGCTCGCCGTCGGGACGATCACGATCTACTGCTTCTGGCTCGTGATCGCGACCCTCGCGTTCTGGATCGTCAACGTCTGGGAGATCATGGAGCTCTTCGAGGGCATCTACCAGACGGGCCGCTGGCCGGTGTCGATCTACCCGATCTGGCTGCGGCTCGGCGTCACGTTCATCGTCCCGATCGCGTTCGCGATCACCGTCCCCGCCGAGGCGGTGACCGGCCGGCTGGAGTGGTCGACGGTCGCGCTCGCCGTCGGCTTCTGCGCGGCCCTGTTCGCGTTCACCCGCTGGTGGTGGCGCTTCGGGCTGCGGCGGTATTCCGGCGCGTCGGCCTGAGGCGTCCGGCTAAATCTTCGATTTGAGGTCGCGGACGATGACCTTGCCGGACGGCGTGGTCACCTTGACCGTCTCGCCCGGCACGACCGTGACGTCTGCGGCTGCTCGGTCGGCGGCGGCGGCAGGAGCCGCGACCGCGAGGGCCGCCGCGAGTGCCGCGGCAACTGCGAAGGGGGATCTCTTCATGGCATCGATCGTAACCCGATCCGCACGCGGGTTCAACCGGATCAGGAGCGAGACGCGTCGAAGGTGCCCCACTCGTCGCGGAGGGCGTTCGAGATCTCGCCGACCGTGACCCGGGCGCGGAGGGCCTCGCGCAACGGCGGCAGCAGGTTCTCCTCGGTCTTCGCGACACGACTCACCTCCGCGAGCGCGGCGTCCGCCTCCTCCGCGTTCCGCTCGGCGCGCACCCGCGCCGTCCGCTCGAGCTGGCGCCGCTCCGCCTCGGGGTCGAGCCGCAGCAGCTCGACCCGCTCCTCGTCGGCCTCCGTGAACGCGTTCACGCCCACGATCACGCGCTCGCCCGACTCGACCTGCTCGTTCCAGCGGAACGCGGCCTCCTCGATCTCGCGCTGCACCCAGCCCTGCTCGACCGCGGCGACGGCGCCCCCGAGCTCGTCGATCCGCGCGATCAGCTCGCGCGCCTTCTGCTCGAGCTCGTCCGTGAGCGCCTCGATGAAGTAGGAGCCTCCGAGCGGGTCGGCCGTGTCGGTCGCGCCCGCCTCGGCCGCGAGGATCTGCTGCGTGCGCAGCGCGATCCGGGCCGAGCGCTCGGTCGGGAGCGCGAGCGCCTCGTCGAATCCGTTCGTGTGCAGGCTCTGCGCTCCCCCGGCCACGGCCGAGAGCGCCTGGATCGCGACGCGGACGATGTTCGACTCCGGCTGCTGCGCGGTCAGGGTCGAGCCCCCGGTCTGCGCGTGGAAGCGGAGTGCCTGCGCTTTCGGGTTCGTCGCGCCGAAGCGGTCGCGCATGATCTCCGCCCACAGCCGCCGGGCGGCGCGGAACTTCGCCACCTCCTGGAAGAAGTGGTTGTGCGCGTTGAAGAAGAACGAGAGCCGTGCGCCGAAGTCGTCCGGGGACAGTCCCGCGGCCACGGCCGCTTCGGCGTAGGCGATCCCGTTCGCGAGCGTGAACGCGAGCTCCTGGACCGCGGTCGAGCCGGCCTCGCGGATGTGGTAGCCGCTGATCGAGATCGTGTTCCAGCTCGGGATCCGCTCGGCCGCGTAGGCGAAGAGGTCGGTCGTCAGCCGCATCGACGGCCGGGGCGGGTAGATGTAGTTCCCGCGGGCGATGTACTCCTTGAGGATGTCGTTCTGGACGGTGCCGCGGAGGGCGGTGCCGGGCACGCCCTGCTCCTCCGCGACCAGCTCGTAGAGCAGGAGCAGCAGCCCCGCGGGAGCGTTGATCGTCATCGAGGTGGAGACCGCGTCGAGCGGGATCCCGGCGAGGAGCAGGCGCATGTCCTCGATCGAGTCGATCGCGACGCCGGTGCGGCCGACCTCGCCGGCCGCCTGCGGGTCGTCCGAGTCGTAGCCGAGCTGGGTCGGCAGGTCGAAGGCGACGGAGATGCCGGTCTGGCCGCGCTCGAGCAGGTAGCGGAAGCGCGCGTTCGTCTCCTCCGCGGAGCCGAAGCCGGCGTACTGGCGGATCGTCCACGGCCGCCCGCGGTACATGTCCGGGTACGGCCCGCGCGTGAAGGGGAACTCGCCGGGCCGCTCGCCCTCGCCGTAGACGGGTTGGATCTCGATTCCGGAGTCGGTCTCCCGCGCCACGGGAGAGATGCTACGTCTCCTCTACAGCACCCCGCCGGTGCGCTCGATCGCCTCGAGCGCAATCCGCCGGCCCGTCGCGATGTGGGCCCGGATCGCTGCCTGCGCCGCGACCAGGTCGCCCTCCTCGAAGGCCTCGACGATCGCGCCGTGCTCGGTGATCAGGTACGAGTCGCCCTCGAGCTTGCCGCCGCGGATCACCTGCATCATCAGGTTGACCGAGAGCTCCCGGTAGAAGCGGGAGAGGAGCGCGTTGCCGGCGAGGTCGACCTGGTGCTCGTGGAAGGCGGCGTTCGCGCAGTCCCACTCCGCGTGCGAGACGGCCGCCGCGGTCGCCTCGTGCAGCTCGCGCAGCCGGACGAGGCCGGCCGGCGGCACGTTCCCGACCGCCCGCTCGGCCGCCTGCAGCTCGAGCGCGAGCCGGACGTCGTACCCCTCCTCGAGCGCGGACTCGGTCAACGGCGTCACGTAGTAGCCGCGTCGTGGCTTCACGCTGAGCAGGCCCTCGGAGACGAGCCGCGTGAGCGCGTGGTGCACCGGGCTGCGCGAGACGCCGAGCGACCCCGCGAGCTCGTGCAGGCTGACCTTCTCGCCCGGGCCGAGCTCCCGCCGGACGAGCCGGGCCTTCAGCGTCTCGTAGACGCGGTCGTTCAGGTTCGTCCGCGGCGTCACGGTGACCGGCATGCGGCATACGTAACATGACACGGCTGCCGAGGCAAGGCGGCTACGCTCCGCCGGTGCAGGTGAGCATCCGCCTCTTCGCCGGCCTCCGCGAGCGCGCGGGCACCGGTGCGCGCGAGCTCGGGCTCGCGGACGGCGCCACGCTCGCCGACGTGTGGGCCGCGCTCGACCTCGGCGAGGAGCCGCAGGGCCTCCTCTACGCGGTCAACAGGCGCTACGCCGAGCCGGGAACCGCGCTCGCCGACGGCGACGTCGTCGCGCTGATCCCGCCCGTCTCGGGCGGCGACTTCCGGCTCACCGGCGCGCCGCTCTCGCTCGACGCGGTCGTGCGCGAGGTCGCGCGCGACGAGGCGGGCGCGATCGCGACCTTCCTCGGCACCGTGCGGAACCGCTCGCGCGACCGGAACGTGCTCTATCTCGAGTACGAGGCCTACGAGGAGATGGCCGAGGAGACGATGGCCTCGCTCGCGGGCGAGCTCTCGAAGCGGCACGACCTCTCGGCGGTGGCGATCCACCACCGCGTCGGCCGGGTCGAGATCGGCGAGCCGAGCGTCGCGATCGCCGTCTCCGCGCCGCACCGCGCCGCCGCGCTCGCCGCGTGCAAGGAGGCGATCGACACGCTCAAGCAGACCGTGCCGCTCTGGAAGAAGGAGGTCTACGAGGGCGGCGAAGAATGGATCGGACAAGGCTCGTGAGCGGCTACGACCCCTACGACCCCTACCGGCCGCGCGAGGCCGACCCCGAGTACGAGTACTCGCCGATCCGCAAGCCCCGCACGCTGCGCGACGTCGTGCGCCGGTTCTGGGCCCCGATCGCCGCGCTCGCCTTCCTGCTCTGGAAGCTGAAGTTCGTCTTCGCGGCGGTCTTCAAGTTCAAGCTCTTCACGGTCGCCGGCTCGATGCTCGTCTCGATCGCGGCCTACGCGCTCCTCTGGGGCTGGCAGTTCGCGGCCGGCTTCGTGCTCCTGCTGCTCGTGCACGAGACAGGGCACGTGCTCGAGGCGAAGCGGCAGGGGCTGCCCGCGTCCGCGCCGATGTTCATCCCCTTCCTCGGCGCGCTGATCACGCTGAAGCAGATGCCGGAGAACGCCTGGAACGAGGCCAAGGTCGCGATCGCCGGGCCGGTGGTCGGCGGGCTCGGCGCGGCCGCCGTCTGGGCGGTCGGCGAGGCG
>DATKBA010000212.1:0-8396 GCA_035514455.1 Gaiellaceae bacterium
CTCGAGCCCCGCCTGCGAGAGGCCGCGCTCGACGGGCCGCTCGAACAGCCGCGCGCACGCGTCGGCAGCCTCGCGAGCGGCGCGGAACGCGTAGCCGCCGGCGACGTGCTCGAGCACGATCCCGCTGCGGCCCTCGCGGAACCGGTCGGAGAGGAGCCCGAGCGCGAGCTCGATCCGCTCCGGGTCGTCTGCCGCCGCCTCCGCGAGCTCGTCGACCGACAGCGGTGCCGAGGCGACGACGAGCAGCGCCTCGACGGTCCGGGCGAGCTGGTCGACCGGGTTCGCGGTGATCAGGCGGAGCGGACGATCCATTCGGCACCTCTTTCGACGTCGGGACGGGAAACCCTGATCGGGCTGAACGGCTGAGCCTGCTCGAGGGCGATCTCTCCCGTCTTGCGCAGTTCGAGCAGCGCGAGGAAGGCGACGGCCTGGTCGACGCGCGGCAGCGAGCCGACCTCGGCGTCGAAGTCGAAGCGGCGGCGCCGGCGGAGCACGGCGCGGAAGCGCTCGAGGAACTGCGAGACGGGTGGGAAGCGGAGCGACATGTGCGCAAGCGAGACCTGCGCGGGCGGCTGGGCGAGCAGGCGCAGCGCAGCGCCGAGCTGCTCGGGGTCCTGGGGCGCCAGCTTGCGCTCGGGCCGCGGCGCGAGCGGCGCGGGGCCGACCCGGAAGTAGCGGTCTCGCTCGCCGGCGAGCCGCTCCGCGAGCCAGG
Source organism: Gaiellaceae bacterium (assembly GCA_035514455.1). Lineage (GTDB taxonomy): Bacteria > Actinomycetota > Thermoleophilia > Gaiellales > Gaiellaceae > Gaiellasilicea. The sequence continues at coordinate 713 of DATKBA010000212.1, forward strand.
TGGCGGCCTCCTTCATCCGGCGGTACTCGGCCAGCCGGCGCGCGAGCTCCTCGGCCGCCTCCTCCGGCTCGAGCTCGGCGAGCTCGGCCTCCTCGTCCGGGAAGAGCGCGCGCGCCTTCAGCTCGAGCAGCGCCGCGATCAGGACGAGGAACTCGCCGCACGCCTCGAGGTCGAGCTCCTCTCTCTCCGCCAGGCGCTCGACGAAAGCGACAACGATCCCGGCCATGTCGACGTCGGCCGGCTCCAGCTCCTCCTTCAGGAGCAGCGTCAGGAGCAGGTCGAAGGGACCCTCAAACGCGTCGAGGTCCAGCTCGAGCTCGCGGACGATCATGGCGCGGCGAACGCTAACGGCGGGATCGGACGCGGCCGCGCGGGACGGCCATCGCCTTCGGCGGCTCGGGCTTCGGCCCCCGCTCGCGGCGGCGCCCACGCCGGCCGTGCAGGAACTGCCACCAGACGAAGAAGAGCACGGACGCGACGAAGAGAACGAGCGAGACCCATGCGTTCACGCGCAGGCCGGCGAACTCCTCGGAGGGATCGATCCGGAGCGACTCGAGGTAGAAGCGGAAGCCGGTGTAGAGCGCGACGTAGAGCGCGAACAGCGCGGGCGGCCGGAAGCGGACGAAGCGGTCGAGCACGAGCAGCAGCGCGGCGGCGCCCAGGTTCCACAGCGCCTCGTACAGGAACGTCGGATGGAAGGTCTCGTCGAAGATGTAGTCGTCGGGCCGGCGGGCGGCGTCGATCTCGAGCCCCCACGGCCGGTCGGTGGGCTCGCCGTAGAGCTCCTGGTTCCACCAGTTGCCGACGCGGCCGATCGCCTGCGCGACGAGGAGCCCCGGCGCGGCGGCGTCGAGCAGCTCGGTCACGCTCACGCCCGCCCGCTTGGCGATCAGGCCGCCGACGAGGACGCCCCCGGCGATGCCGCCCCAGATGCCGAGCCCGCCCTCCCAGACGGCGAAGGGCCCCCACCACTCGTCGGGAACCTCGCTCCAGCTCGTCGCCAGGTGGTAGAGGCGCGCGCCGACGATGCCCGCGCCGACGCCCCAGACGGCGACGCGGAAGATCAGATCCCAGTCGCCGCCGCGCGCGACCCAGCGGCGGCCCGTGAGCCAGATGCACGCCGCGATCCCCGCGAGCAGCATCAGGCCGTACATGTGGATCGTCACCGGCCCGAGGTCGACGGTGCCGGAGGACGGCGAGGGGATCGAGGCGAGGAAGGTCATGGCAGGAAGCATTCTGCCGAGTCGCGCAGACAGCGTGCGTTAGAGCCGCACCCTCTAGCGCTCCGACGTGTCGCTGAGTGTGCGCGGCCGGAGGGGATAGTGCGTCAGCACAGACCCGGAGAGCCGCGTGCGCTCAGCGGCGCGAGCCCGCGGGGCCGGGCTCCGCCCGGCCGGGCGGGCGGTCGGGGCGTTAGAGGAGGATTTGCAGCGCCAGCTCGGGCTGACAGCCGTTGCGGAGCAGGTCGGTCGCGTAGTGGAGGTCGACGTCGCCGCGGGTCGCGAGCAGCGACGCGGCGGACGGCTCGAAGCCTGCCCGCTCGAGCTCCTCGGCGCGCCAGCGCTCGATCCGCTCCTGTTCGGTCTCCTGGGTGGTCAGCTCTGCCGCAGCCATCGTGTCCTCCGCAACGTCTTGTACCGGGTACTTCGTCCAGTAGAGCGGACAGGTTGTCCCCCGTGTAGGGGATTGCGATGAAGCTTCGGTAAGCGTTTTGCAAACGGTGCTCAGGCGGAGAGGGCGGCGCGCTCGGTCTCCGTGAGCGCCCGGCTCGGCCCGCCCTTGCCGTCGATCGCGACGACGACGAGCTCGATCTCGGCCGCGAGCCGCCCGTCCGGCGCGCGGAGCGCGGTCCTCGCGGTGACGCTCTTCGTCCCGAGCATGACCGTCTCGACCGAGCCGACCGCCTGGAGGTCCGCCTGGCGGAGCTCGTTGCGGTACTCGATCGTCGCCTTCGCGGCGACGTAGTCCCAGACCGCTCCGGGTGCGAGCGCGAGCCGCTGCCGGAACCAGGCGTCGAGCACCTCCTCGGCGTAGGTCAGGTAGACGGCCTGGTTGACGTGCCCGTACGCGTCGAGGTCGCGCCAGCGGATGTCGATGCGCTTCTCGTGCACCGGCGCAGTATCGCGATCAGGCGGTCGTCCCCGCCGGGTGCGGCGCCGTGCGGTGACGCCGGAGAAAGAGGACGAGCGCGGCCCCGAGCAGGAGCGCGAGAGCGACCCCACCGACCGGGAGCGTCGGGAACGAGCCGCCGCCCGGCGAGCCGATCTCGACCGGCTTGTAGGTGTGCGTCTGTCTGAAGCCGTCCCAGATCTCGTACGACCAGGTGCCCGTGCTCGGGAAGACGACGTCGGCGCGGTAGACGCCGGTCGTGTCGGTCGCGACCGCAACGAACTCGCGCGTCGCGTCGCCGTTGCGGATGCGGACGACCGGGGTGAGCCCGTGGATCGGCGTCTGTCCGTGCGCCTTGATGGTCAGGTCGACGGACCACGTCCCGCCGGCCGGCGTGCCGGTCGGGAGCGAGCTGAGGCCGACGGTCGCGAAGCCGCCGGCACTCGCGACCGGGACGGCGACGGCGGCGACGGCGAGAACGAGCAGCAATCTCTTCATGCGGACCTCCATCCGGCGGTTGTGACTGCTAATACACCGCTCGCGCGCGAAAAGGTCCCTACCGACGAACGTCATGTGCAAGCTCCAGCGCCTCGTCGCGCGTCAGGTCGCCCTCGAGCCGCAGCAGCAGGTCGCCGCGGTTCCAGAGGAGGACGGTGCCGGCGAGGTACGTGCGCTCGTCGGCGATCTCGCCGTGCTCGTCGAGGAACATCACGAAGTGCTCGTCGCCGCTGACGAAGAGGCCGCGTTCGCCGCCGACCCGGACCTCCTCGACGAGCGTGCCCGCCCCGCCCGCCTTCTTCACGAATCCGTCGTAGACGCCGCCGCGGAGCTGCGAGAGGACGAGGCGCGGGCGCTCGGGGTCGCCGTAGACGAGCGACGCGATCCGGCTGTCGCGGACATGCACCGCGTCGGGCTCGCCGAGGTCGAGCAGCTCGAAGCCGACGCGACGCTCCGCTTCCGCACGCGACACCTCCTCGCCGAAGTCGAGCCGCTGCGCCTCCACCTCGGGCAGCGTCTCGACGCGCTCGACCGTCGCGCCCTGGAGCCGGAAGATCTCGAGGAAGGCGCTGCGCGCGCCCGGCGAGAGCGCGAGCAGCCCGGCGAGCGCGGCGAGCAGGATCGCGAACGCGAGCGCGAGCGGGCGGAGCCGGGCGGCGCGGGCCGGACGCCGGTCGAAGCCGAGATCGAAGCGCGGCGTCGCCGGGTAGGCGATCTCGCCGCCGAGGTCGCGCAGGCGCCGCTCCAGCTCGCTCATACTCCCTCCCCCAGCTGCGCGCGCAGGCGGGCGAGCGCCCGCGAGGTCCGCGACTTGACGGTGCCGCGCCGCAGCCCGAGCACGCGGGCGGTCTCCTCCTCGCCGAGCTCGAGCAGGTAGCGGCAGGAGAGGACGAGGCGGTCGTTCTCGCCGAGCCCCTCGAGCGCGGTGAGCAGCGCCGCCCGCTCCTCGGCGGCGAGCGCGCTCCCCTCGGGGGACGGAGCCGCGCCCCCCGAGGGAAGCTCGTGCGTCGCACGCAGCGCGAGCGCCTGCCGGCGGCCCTCGGCGCGTCGGCGGTTGCGCGCCTCGTTGGCGACGATCGCGAGCAGCCAAGGCCGGAAGGGCGCGCCCGGGCGGAAGCGCGGCAGCGCACGCCAGGCCTTCGTCAGCCCGACCTGGGCTGCGTCCTCGGCGTCGGCGGCGTTGCGTGCGATCAGGTACGCGGTGCGGAAGGCGATCTCCTCGTGGTCGCGGACGAGCGTCGCGAAGGCGGCGGCGTCACCGCGGCGCGCGCGCTCGACGAGCTCGTCCTCTGTCGGTGGCCGGCTCACCACTCACGGGTCCTACACCAGTGGCTACGCTCGGGTTCCATTGGCTCGCGCGGTCGGGATCAACCACGTGGCGATCGAGGTCGGCTCGATCGACGAGGCGCTCGCGTTCTACGGAAGCCTGTTCGAGCTCGAGCTGCGAGGCCGGATCCCGGGGATGGCCTTCGTCGACATGGGCGACCAGTTCCTCGCGCTCGCCGAGGGCCGCACGCAGGGACCTGACGCGCACCGCCACCTCGGGCTCGTCGTCGACGACAGCGAGGCCGTGCTCGCCGCCGCGCGCGAGGCCGGCGTGGAGTTCTTCGGCGGCAACTCCTTCCTCGATCCCTGGGGGAACCAGATCCAGGTCGTCGCCTACGCGGACGTCCAGTTCTCCAAGACGCCGGAGGTCCTGCGCGGGATGGGGCTCGAGCTCGAGAAGAGCGAGCAAGCGCTCGCCGAGCTGCGCGAGAAGGGGCTCGCCTGACCGCAGCGACGATCCGGATCGCAGATCTGCGCGTCCGCCGCGGCGGCACGCTCGTCCTGCCCGGAATCTCGCTCGAGGTCCGCCCGGGCACCGTCACCGGCCTGCTCGGCCCGAGCGGCTCCGGCAAGACGACGCTGCTGCGCGCGATCGTCGGCGTGCAGGTCGTCGAGGGCGGCGAGGTGACCGTGCTCGGCGAGCCGGCCGGGTCTCCGGAGCTGCGTCGCCGGATCGGCTACGTGACGCAGGCGCCGTCCGTGTACGCAGACCTGACCGTGCGCGAGAACCTCCGCTTCTTCGCCCGCCTGCTGGGCGCGCCGGCGGCGCGCGTGGACGAGGCGATCGGGACGGTCGACCTCGGCGGCCAGGCCGGCCAGGTCGTGCGGACGCTCTCCGGCGGCGAGGCGTCGCGCGTCTCGCTCGCGGCGGCGCTGCTCGGCCGGCCCGACGTGCTCGTGCTCGACGAGCCCACCGTCGGCCTCGACCCCGTGCTGCGCCGCGACCTCTGGCGCACCTTCCACGAGCTGGCCGACGAGGGCACGACGCTGCTCGTCTCCAGCCACGTGATGGACGAGGCGAGCCGCTGCGACGACCTCGTCCTGCTGCGCGACGGCCGGATCGTCGCCGCCGCGCCGCCGGACGACCTGCTCCTGCGTACCGGCGCGGCCGACCTGGAGACCGCCTTCCTCGCGCTCGCCGAGGGCGAGGCGTGAGCGCCGCCGGCACGTTCGCGACCGCCGAGCGCGTGCTGCGCCAGCTCCGCCGCGACCGGCGCACGCTCGCGCTCGTGCTCGTCGTGCCGCCGGTCCTGCTGACGCTCTTCCGCTACGTCTTCGACGACCAGTCGGAGACGTTCGACCGCGTCGGCGGGCCGCTCGTCGGCCTCTTCCCGTTCATCTCGATGTTCCTCGTCACCTCGATCGCGATGCTGCGCGAGCGCACGTCGGGGACGCTCGAGCGCCTGATGTCGATGCCGATCGGCAAGCTCGACCTCCTGCTCGGCTACGGGCTCGCGTTCGCGCTCGTCTCGGCCGTGCAGGCGACGGTCACGTCCGCGGTCGCGTTCGGCCTGCTCGACCTCGACACCGCCGGGCCTGTCTGGCTCGTGGTCGCGCTCGCGGTCGCGAACGCGCTGCTCGGGATGGCGCTCGGCCTCTTCCTGAGCGCCTTCGCCACGACCGAGTTCCAGGCCGTCCAGTTCATGCCCGCGGTCGTGATCCCCCAGATCCTCCTCGGGGGCCTGCTCGTGCCGCGCGAGCGGATGGCCGAGCCGCTCGAGTGGCTCTCCGCGGTCTTGCCTCTCACCTACGCCTACGACGCGCTCGCGCGGGCGACGCAGGTGGGCGAGCTCGACTCCGAGCTCTGGCTCGACGCCGCAGTCGTGTGCGGCTGCGTGGTGGTGGCGCTGGCGCTCGGCGCGGCGACGCTGCGCCGCCGCACGCCCTAGAGAACGGCGTCGGCGCCGAGGAGCGTGCGCGCCTCGGTGATGAAGTCGGTGCCGATCGCGACGCGGTACTGCGGGCCGAGCGCGAGCGTCTTCGGGCCGAGCGACGTCTCGAGCGCGACGTAGACCGGCGAGTCGCCCGGATAGTCCTTGACGAGATGCGCGAGGTCGCGGATCAGCCCCGCTCGGGCCGCGCGCGCGTCGAGCTTGAAGCGGATCTCCGTCCGCTCCGGCACCGCCTCGAACGCGGTCACCTCGAGCGCGATCAGCTTCGTCTCGCCCTGCTGCTTGTGGTCGACGCGGCCCTTGATCACGAGAATCCGGTCGGCGACGCACAGGTCGCGGGCGGTCGCGTAGGTGGAGTTGAAGACGACCGCCTCGGCGCTCCCGGTCGGGTCGTCGAGCGCGAGGAAGACCATCGGCTCGCCGCGCTTGGTCGTCAGCTGCTTGACGGCCGAGACGATCCCGCCGACCGTCACGACCTCTCCGTCCCGCCGCTTCTCCAGCTCGGCGAGCGAGCAGTCGGTCTTGCGGCGCAGCTGCTCGCGGACGGCGTGGAGCGGGTGCTCGGAGACGTAGAGGCCGAGCGACTCCTTCTCGAGCTTCAGCAGCTCGGCCTTCTCGAACTCTCCCGCGGGGATCGCCGGATGGTGCCGCGGCGCCTCTTCCTCGCCGCCACCCATGTCGAAGATAGACGCCTGCCCGGCCAGCCGGTCGGCGGCGTGCTTCTGCCCCCAGGCGAGCGCCTGCTCGAGGCAGGCGAGCATGCCCATCCGTGAGGCGCCGGTCGAGTCGAGCGCGCCGCACTTGACCAGGGCCTCGAGCGAGCGCTTGTTCACGACCTGCGGATCGACGCGCTCGGTGAAGTCCCAGATCGACTCGAACGGGCCTCCCTCCTCGCGGGCGCGGATGATCGCGTTCGCAGCCGACTCGCCCACCGACTTGACCGCGTTCAGGCCGAAGCGGATCTTCCCCTCGACGACCGCGAAGTCGGTCTGCGAGGAGTTGACGTCGGGCGGCAGCACCTCGATCCCGAGCTCGTCGCACGCGTTCACGTACAGCGGCACCCGGTCCTTCGTGTTCATCACCGAGGAGATCAGCGCCGCCATGTATTCGCACGGGTGGTTCGCGCGCAGCCACGCGGTGCGGTAGGCGATCAACGCGTAGCAGGCAGCGTGGGACTTGTTGAAGGAGTAGTCCTGCGACTTCTCGATGTCGTCCCAGAGTTGCCGCGCCACCCGCTCGGACGTCTCGTTCGCGACGCAACCGGCGATGAACTTGTCCTTCAGGGACGCCATCAGCTCGTGGATCTTCTTGCCGATCGCCTTGCGCAGGTCGTCCGCCTCGGCGGGGCTGAAGCCGGCGATCCGCTTCGCGATCTCCATCGACTGCTCCTGGTAGATCGAGATCCCGTAGGTGGCGCCGGTGATCGCCTTCAGCCGCGGGTCGATGAAGGTGACGGCCTCCTGGCCGGCCTTCCGCTTCGCGTAGTTCGGGATGTACTGCATCGGCCCCGGCCGGTAGAGCGCGACGAGCGCGATCAGGTCCTCGAAGACGGTCGGCTTCACCTGCCGCAGCGCCTCGCGCATCCCGGACGACTCGAACTGGAAGACGCCCATCGCCTCGCCGCGCGCGAGCATCGCGTACGTCCTCTTGTCGTCGAGCGGGCTCGTCGTCATGTCGACTCCGCCGATCAGCTCGACCGCCTTGTCGATCACGTCGAGGTTGCGCAGGCCGAGGAAGTCCATCTTCAGCAGGCCGAGCGCCTCGACCGTGTTCATCGAGAACTGCGTCACGACCTCCTGGTCGGGGCCCTTCTGCTGGAGCGGGATCGTGTCGATCAGCGGCTCGGCGCCGATCACGAC
>DATKBA010000213.1:0-5220 GCA_035514455.1 Gaiellaceae bacterium
ACGCCCGACATGTCCTCGACCATCGGCGCGGGCGGCCCGGGCACGGGCGAGCAGTACTGCGTCGACGCTCCGGTCGTGCGGTTTCCGTTCTTCCTGGACGCCGGCAACCTGCAGGTGCGGTCGGCGGGCTAGGACAGGCGCCCAACGAGGGCCGGGGGCAAGCCTCGGCCCTCAGCGGCGCAGCAGCTCGCGGTACCGCCCGGGCGTGACGCCCGCGTACGCGCGGAAGGCGCGCGTGAAGTGGCTCTGGTCGGCGAAGCCTGCACCCGCCGCGACCTCGGCGAGCGACGCATCAGGCAGCGCGAGCTGTGCGCTCGCCCAGTCGAGCCGCAGCCCGCGCGCGTACTGGCCGACGGTGACGCCGAACTCCCGCCGGAAGCTGCGCGCCAGGTGGGCGGGATCGACGCCGACCGCCGCGGCGAGCTCGCTCAGCGTCAGCGAGGCGGGCGTCAGCTCGTGGAGGAGCTCGCGCGCGTCCCGGACCCAGCAGCCGCGGCGCGGTGAGCTCCGCTCGGCGCGACCCGCGGTCGAGAGCAGCTGGAGGACGAGCCCTTCGGCCGCGAGCGGCCAGCTCTCGTCGCCGGCGCGGAGCTCGGACGCGATTCGCCACCCGATCGCCGTCGAGGCGGACGCGCGTACGTGCCGGAGCCGCCGGAGCAGCTCGCCGAACGCGTCCGCCTCGGCGTCTCGGCTCCGCACCGCGAGCACTTTCGTCGGCGCCGGCCCGAAGTCGCTCGTGTGCGCGGCGCCGACGGGCATCGTCGCGAGGCTGTCGCGCGCGAGCGTCCAGCGGAGACGGCCGAACCCCTTCGCGACCGTCCCCTCGAGCACGACCACGACGTAGCCGCGATCGACGTCGAAGGCCGGAATGCGGTGGTTGGCCGCGAACGTGAGCAGCTGGATCTCGAAGGGCCCGACCTCCGCCCTCGTGGCACGTGCCCCCTCGCGGACGAGGTCGATGCGGGTCGCGCTCATCGTCTCCTGAGACGCGGCGCCCCGCGGGCGGTTAGCGGCGGCGGACGAGCGTGACGCCGTCGCGGATCGTCAGCTGGACGGCGACGACGCGCTCGTCGGCGGCGAGCTTGTCGTTCAGCGCGGCGATCCTGCGCGTGTCCTCGTCCTGGGGGTCGAGCACGCGGCCGCTCCAGAGCGTGTTGTCGATCGCGATCAGGCCACGCGCGGAGAGCCGGGGCAGGACGGCCTCGTAGTAGGCGTCGTACCCCGCCTTGTCGGCGTCGATGAAGACGAGGTCGAACTCGCCCTCGAGCCTGCCGATCGTCTCGATCGCCGGGCCGAGATGGAGTGTGATCTTCGAGCCGTGCGGGCTGCGGTCGAAGTAGCGCTGCGCGACCTCGGCGTGCCTCGGCTCGATGTCGAGCGTGTCGATCCGGCCGTCACCGGGGAGCGCCGCGGCCATCGAGAGGGCCGAGTAGCCGGTGAAGGTGCCGATCTCGAGGATCCGCTTCGCGCCCGAGGCGTGCACGAGCAGCTCGAGGAAGCGGCCCTCGATCGTCCCGGTCAGCATCTGCGGCGCGCTCATCGTCGCCCGGGTCTCGGCCGCGAGCTCGGCGAGCAGCGGCTCGGGCGGCGTCGTATGCGCCTCCGCGTACGCCTCGACCGGCTCGTCGACGAGGAAGCTCACCGCTCGACCCGCGAGCCGCCGACGACCGCCTCGCGCCCGTCCCCGAAGCGCACCAGCGCCTTCCCCTTGCCGTCGTAGTCGGGTGACCAGACGACGAGCGTCGCGTCGTCGCCGCCGACCCTCACCGGCTCGTCGATCGACTCCGTCTCGCCGCGCCAGTAGGTGACGAACGGATTTTCCTCCCACTCGCGGCCGATCGTCGTCTCCTCGGTGTGGCCGGGCAGGACGCGCAACTCGTGCGGCAGCGTCATCAGCACGTCCATCACCGAGTGCCGGATCGGCGCGGCGTCGGGCCCGCCGCCGACCGCGTCCTTGAAGAGGATGTCGGCGGTGAAGACGACGATGTCGTTGACGACGAAGGCGAGGTGGTCGTCCGCGTGCCCGGGCGTCTCGAGCGCGTCGATCCGCAGGCCGCCGGTCTCGAGCGGGCCCTTCACGATCGTCAGCCCGTAGCGCGCGACGAGCTCGTCGTCGCCGGCGACGTGATCGGCGTGCGAGTGGGTCGTCAGCAGGTGCGTGACGGTCAGCCCCTCCCGCTCGACGGCCTCGTGCAGAGGCCCGAGGGGAGCGCCGCTGTCGACGAAGACGGCCGTGCCGCCCGGCTCGTCCGCGACGAGGTACGCGTTCGAGAGCCACTCCGGGCGCATGCTCCGCTCGATCAGCACCGCGTCAGCCTACGTCTTCCGCGCGCCGCTTCGCCGCTCCGAGCCAGCTGCGCCGGGTCAGGCCGCTGAACGGTCGGATCACGAGCCAGTAGGCGCGGAAGCGCCGGCGCGCGCTCCGGTCGGTGAGGTAGACGCGCGTCTCGGTCTCGAGCCGGGCGCCGTCCCCGGCCGGCTCGGCGCGGAGGTCCAGCGCCAGCTTCGCCCAACCCGGCTCCGCGAAGGCGACGAAGTCGTCGAACCGCCTCAGACTCCGGCCCAGCGCCCACGGCCGGCCGACCGCGACGAGCGTGTCGTCACCGAACGAGGCGAAGCCGCTCGCCGCCATCGCCTCCCAGATCGAGCCCCTCGGCGCGGCCCGCAGCCCGCGCAGCCCGAAGAGCACGCGGACGAGTCGGACGTCGTCGAGGCGCACCTCGCGCGCCGCCGCCAGCGCCCGCTCGGGCGTCGCCGCGACACGGATCGAGTGCCGCTCGACGTGGTGGTAGACGGGCAGCGCGTCGCGGACGCTCATCCCGACGATCGTCGCAGACGCGAGAATCCCGCGGATGCGCCTCGCCCTCGTCGTGCTCGCGCTGCTCGCGGCCGCCCCGGCGGAGGCGGGCGTCCGCGTAGTGCCGCCCTTCGACCCGGCCGACTACGCCGGCCGGGCGGCGATCGGGCTGCTCGTCCCCGGCGCCGGCCCGACCGTCACGCGGGAGTCCGCGCTCGCGGCGCTCCTGCGCGGCGAGCTCGAGCACGACCTACTCGGCGGCATCGCGCCCGGCGAGCCCGTGCTCGAGCTGGACTCTCCGAGCGGCGCCGAGATCCTCGTCTCGCTCCCCCCGCCGGGACGGAGCGAGAACGACCGGCGCTATCCGATCGCCGTGCTCGGCCAGAGCGGCCTACTCACGTCGAGCTCGACCCGGATCGACGGGCTTGTCTCCGTCACCGACGTCGCCACCGGCCGCCTCCGCGCGGTCGCCAGCGAGAGGCCGGCGGAGACGCTCCAGACCCTCGACCGGCGGATCGAGCGCAACGACGAGCGCCGCCTCTGGCTCACGATCGCGCTCGCGGCCCTGCTGATCGGGCTGGCGCTCGCGCGCCCGCGCCACGCCGTGCGCGCGCTCCTCGTCGTCCTGGCCGCAAACCTGTGGCTGAGCCCCGCGCTCGCGCTGCTCGCCGGGGTCGCCGCGGTGGTGCTCCCGCTGGGCCTCGCCTGTGCAGCCGTCCTTGCCGCGTACCTCGTCTCGATGGGGCTGGACGCCGAGACCGTCGCGCTCTCGCCGTTCGGGCCCTCGCAGTCGGGCCGCTTCTACGGCGTCTCGAACCTGCTCGAGACGATGCTCCTCGTGCCCGCCCTCGCGGGCGCCGCCCTGCTCGGCCGGGCCGGGATCGTCGTCGCCGCGCTCGCGTTTCTCACGATCGGCGGCAACCGCTTCGGCGCGGACGGCGGCGGCATTGTCGTGCTCGCCGCCGCGTACCTCGTGCTCCTGCTGCGGCTGCGCGGCGAGCGGCCGACCCCGCGGCTCGTCGCGCTCGTCGCCGTCGGCGCGGTCGCGCTCGCGCTCGCGCTGCTCGGCCTCGACGCGGCGACCGGCGGCTCCAGCCACGTCACCGACGCCGTCGGCGACGGCCCGGCCGCGCTCGCCGGGGACGTCGCCGACCGGATCGAGCTCTCGGTGCGCCGTACGGCGGCGAGCCTCGGCGCGACGGCGGTGGTGCTCGGCTCGCTCGCGATCCTGGTCGCGGTGGCGCTGCGAGGGCGGCGGGACGCTCTCCTGGAGGCCTTCCTCGCGGCGGTCGCAGTGTCCATGCTCGTCAACGACACGCCCGCGGACGTGCTCGGCGCGGGCGCGGCGATCGCGATCGCGCTTGCCCGACACCCACCCGGGAGCGATTTTGTATTGTCCGCTCCGATGCGCCGCGCAGCGTTGATCCTGGCATTGCTCGCCCTGCTCGTGGGCGCCGCAGGCTGCGGCGGCGGCGAGGAGACGGGCGCGACCCCGGAGACCGTCGAGGGGACGCTGCCGGAGCAGGAGACGACTGACGAGGAGCCCGGCTCGACGCTCGAGGGCGACGCCGCGGCGGGCGAGTCCGTGTACGCGTCGGCCGGCTGCGGCGGCTGCCACACGCTCGACGCCGCCGGCTCGTCCGGGACGGTCGGCCCCAACCTGGACGACTCGCAGCCCGACTTCGCGCTCACGGTCGACCGGGTCACGAACGGCGCCGGCGCGATGCCGGCCTTCGGGGGCCAGCTGAGCGAGCAGCAGATCGCCGACGTCTCGGCCTTCGTGGTCGCGAGCACGTCAGGCTGATCCTTCCGGACGACTTTCCCCGCAACGTCGCCGCGGTCGCATGCGACCTCGACCGCACCCTGATCGGCGAGGACGCGCTGCTCTCCGAGCGGTCGATCGAGGCGATCCGGGGCCTGCGCGTGCGCGGAATCCCGTTCGTCGTCGTCACCGGGCGGATGTTCCGCTCGGTGCGGCCCTACCTCGAGCAGGCGGGGATCGCCGATCCCGTGGTCTGCTACCAGGGCGCTCTCGTGGCCGACCCGGCGAGCGGGGAGTACCTCCGCCACGTCCCGATCCCGCTCGACCTCGCCCGCGAGGCGCTCGCCGCGTTCGCGGCGGAGGGCGTGCACGTCAACTGCTACGTCGGCGACCAGCTCTACGTGGAGGAGGTGAACGACGAGGCGCGGCGCTACGCCGGCTTCCAGCACATCCCGGTGACGCCGGTCGGGTCGCTCGCCGACTGGCTGGAGGAGCCGCCGACGAAGCTCGTCGCCGTCGCCGAGGAGCGGCGGATCCGCGAGCTCGCGGAGCGGTTTCGCGGCCTCTTCCACGAGCGCCTGTTCGTCGCGACGTCGCTGCCGATCTTCCTCGAGCTGGCGAGCCCGGAGATCTCGAAGGGCAGCGGGATGGCCTTCGTCGC
>DATKBA010000214.1:0-31613 GCA_035514455.1 Gaiellaceae bacterium
ACCGCCGTCGCCGTCGCGAGCGCCGCGACGAGCTTGAGCCGTACGTGCATCTCCCTGACCTCCGTGAAGAACGCTGGACGGGCTCGAACCTGAGACCCGATTCAGGTCTAAGTTATGCAGGCCGGAGCAGGCGTGTCAAGGGCAATTCGCCGCGCGCTATGCGCCGAGCTCGTGCAGCAGGGGCGCCGTGTCCAACGGCTCGTAGCCGATCCGCGCGGCGATCTCCTCGCTCGTCGGGCGGGTACCCTCGCGCCAGAGCTCGCGCAGGCGGTCGCCCGTCTCCGGCCGGCGCCACCAGTTCTCGCCGAGCTCATGGACGAGGTGCTCGCGCAGCTGCGCCGAGCGGATCCAGGCGCGGAGGTAGTCCGCCGAGTAGAAGCCGGCGTCCATGTCGGAGAGGAAGTTCTCGGCCGGGTAGCGGAGCCCCGTCGCCGCGGTCAGCCGCTCGGAGTAGCCCTCGGGGGTGCCGCCGTCGGCCCGGAAGCGGCCCCAGAACCCGAGCTCGTACTGGAGCTTCGCCGTGTAGCGGCGGAAGAGGAGCGCCTCGAGGAAGACCGTCGCGTCGGCGTTCTCCGCGGCCTGCTCGTCCGAGAGGCCGAAGTGCTCCGCGTGCCAGCCCGGCTCGCGCGTGATCGCCTCGAGGATGTAGGAGTAGATCTCCGTCAGGGCGTGGTCGCGCGAGAGCTTGCGGAACGTGTACGGCAGGCCCGGGTCGACGCTCGCGTAGTGGGCCGCGTGGCCCGCCTCGTGGAGGAAGGCCTGGTAGTCGTGCAGGCCACCCTGGGCGCGCGTGATCAGGTGGACGACGTTCGGGGGGTCGGATGCGATCACGCACGCGCGCGGCGACTTCTGCGGCCGGTCGTCGAGATCGAGCCGGATCCCGGGCATCTGCTCGAGGTCGAGCCCGAGCGCCCGGAGGGTCGCGGCGCAGACCTCGACTGCGCGCTCCTTCGTATACGTCTCCTCCAGCGGCGAGAGGCGGCGCAGGTAACTCGTGTGGTTCGAGGTCGGCACGTCCTCTCGCTCCGGGCCGAGCAGCTTCGCGAACCAGCGCTCGCGCATCCGGTCGTACGCCTCGGCCGATGCGCGCGCGGCGTCGTCGAGCGCGCGCTCCAGCTCGTGCAGGGAGATGCCCTTCTCCTCGGCGTTGCGAGCGATCGTGTCGGGCTCGCCGGAGAGCTCGGCCTCGAGCGTGTCGCCGGCGGCGAGCAGCTCCCGTCGCTCGTCGTTGAAGCGGGCGCTCTCGGCGTTCGCGAGCGCGCCGAGCTCGTCCCGGTCGGCGTACGCGGGCAGCACGGCCAGCTTCGCCTGCGCGGTGCGAAGCGGCAGCTCCTCGCCGCGCCAGGCCACGCGGGCGGCCAGGATCCTGTTCTCGAGCTCGTCCTCGCGCGCAGCGAGCTCGGCCGCGACGATCCCCGACTCGCAGGTCTTGCGCAGCCGGTAGAGGAGCTCGCGCTCGTCCCCGCCGGCAGCGCCCTCGGCGTCGCGCAGCCCATCGAGTTGCGCCGGCGAAAAGAGGTCGCGGTAGCGCTCGACGATCGCCGCCTGCTCGGAGGTCTCCTTCTCCCCCACGCGCACGGCGCGGCCCTCCTCGGAGCGCTCGAAGAGGTAGCGCGCGAGGCGCTCCTCGTACTCGGCGGGGCTCCGGACGGCCGTGACGCTCACGGCGGCGAGACTACCTGAGGCGCACGCCGGCGACGGCCGCCGTGAGCTGGCGCAGCTCGAACGGCTTGCCGAGCACGTGGTCGACCCGCGCGTGCAGCTCCGGGCCGATCTCGCTCGAGCCGGAGAGGAGCACGACGCGCGTCGGCAGGTCGAGCGCCTCGATCTCGTCGAGCAGGTCGAGACCGTCGTCGGCGCCGACCTGGCGGTCGAGCAGGATCACGTCGGGGGTCGCGCGCTCGAGCTCCGCCCTCGCCTCCGCCAGCGAGGACGCCTCGCGGACGTGGTGGCCTTCCAGCTCGAGGTTGACGCGGCAAAGCAGACGGAGCGATCGCTCATCGTCCACCACGAGCACGTCCTTGACGTGCGTGCGCCCCCCTTCGCCGCCCATCGGGCAGACTCTAGCGCGTTTGCGGAGCCGTGCCGTATCGGATCACGTGCGGCGCTCGTTTACAAATTGAAAATGAGAAATCGGAAGAAGCCCCAGCCCCCCGAGGCAGTCGACCGAGAAGCCGCCGCGGCACCCGAGCTCCCCCGGCCGAGCACCAGCTTCCGCCGGCGCGCGTGGCTCGAGTTCCAGCGCGCGCTCGACCCGCTCGCCCCGGTCAAGCCGCTGCCGCGGCCGCGGCTCTGAGCCGCGCGAGCGACTCGTCCCGGCCGAGCAGCTCCAGGCTCTCGTAGAGCCCCGGCGAGACCTTCGATCCCGTCACCGCGACCCGGATCGGCGGGAACGCCTGCCTCGGCTTCAGGCCGAGCCGCTCGCAGAGGTCCTTCAGCGCCGTCTCGAGCTCCGCCGCCGCCCACGGCTCCACCTGCTCGAGCGCCGCGGCCGCCGCCTCGAGCACGCCGCGGTCGAGCTGCGCCGGGTCGGGCTCGACGCCGTGGAAGAGGAAGCCGGCGAAGTCGGGGAACTCGCCGAGCCGCGCGATCTTCTCCTGCACGAGCGGCGCGGCGGCCCGGATGCGCGCCTCGTCCCAGTCGTAGCCGGAATCGCGGAGGAAGGCGAGGAGCGCGTCCGCGTACGCATCGGCGGCGAGCTCGCGCAGGTAGACGCCGTTCATCCAGTCGAGCTTCGCGTAGTCGAACGTCGCGGGGCTGGCGCCGACGCGCTCCAGCGTGAAGCGCTCGACGAGCTCGTCGCGGGACATGATCGTGGTCTCGCCGTCGGGCGCCCAGCCGAGCAGGGCGAGGAAGTTCATCAGCGCGGGCGCGACGTAGCCGGCCTCGCGGAACTCGGCGACCGAGACGGCGCCGTGGCGCTTCGAGAGCTTCTTCCCGTCCTCGCCGAAGACACTCGGCACGTGCGCGTAGACGGGGAGCTCCGAGCCGAGCGCGCGCAGGATCTCGATCTGCTTCGGCGTGTTTGAGACGTGGTCGTCGCCGCGGATCACGTGCGTGATCCCGTCGAGCCAGTCCTCGACCGGCGAGGCGAAGTTGTAGGTCGGCCGGCCGTCGGTGCGGACGAGCACGAGGTCCTCGAGTTGCTCGCTCGGGAACGCGATCGGGCCCTTGACGGCGTCGTCCCAGCCGGTCGTGCCCTCGTCGGGCATCCGGAAGCGGATCGCGCCCTCGTCCTCGTACGCCTTCCCCTCCTCGACGAGGCGGCGCGCCTCCTGCTGGCAGCGCTCGAGCCGGTCGAGCTGGAAGGTGACGTCGCCGTCCCAGTCGATCCCGAGCCAGCGCAGCGAGCTCTGGATCTGCTCGACCGACTCGGCCACCTCGCGGCTCGTGTCCGTGTTCTCGATCCGCAGCAGGCACTCGCCGCCGTGGCCGCGCGCGAACAGCCAGTTGAAGAGGAACGTGCGCACGCCGCCGATGTGGAGGAAGCCGGTCGGGCTCGGAGCCATGCGGACGCGGACGGACATCGCCGGGCTAGGTTATCGGTGTGCTGTTCGGGGCCCACTGCGGAGGCGGGATCAAGGGGGCTCTCGACAAGGCGATCGAGATCGGCGCGGACGCGGTACAGCTTTTCGCGCAGAGCCCGCGCGCCTGGCGGTTCCCGGCGCACGCCGAGGAGGATCTCGCCCGGTTCCGGGAACGGCGCGCAGAAGCCGGGCTGGGCGCGGTGCTCGTCCACGCCCTTTACCTCTGCAACCTGGCGACGCCCGACGAGGTGATCCACGGCAAGAGCGTCGCGACGATGCGCGCGACCGTGGACGCGGCCTGCGCGATCGAGGCGGACGGGGTGGTCTTCCACGTCGGCTCGCACCTGGGCGCGGGGCTCGAAGCCGGGCTCGAGCGGTGCGTGCCCGCGCTGCGCGAGGTGCTCGACCGCTGCTCGGAGACGACCTGGCTCCTGCTCGAGAACTCGGCCGGCGCCGGCGGCACGATCGGGCGCTCGGTCGACGAGCTCGCGCTCCTCGTCGACGCGCTCGACCGCCACCCGCGGCTCGGGATCTGCCTCGACTCCTGCCATCTCTACGTCTCCGGCATCGACGTCGGCGATCCGGACGCCTGGGCCGCCACGCTCGCCGAGGTCGACGGGCGGATCGGCCTCGACCGGCTCCGCGCCCTGCACGTGAACGACGCGGCCGCTCCGCTCGGCTCGAACCGCGACCGTCACGCGAACACGCTCGAGGGGGAGCTCGGCGAGCGCCTCGGCGCCTTCCTCGCCCACCCCGCCGTGCAGCACCTGGCGGCGGTGACGGAGACGCCGGGCCCGGACGGCCGCGGCCCCGACGCCGCGGAGCTCCAGAAGCTGCGCGACCTCCACGCCCGGTGGACCACGTAACCGCTCAGGCGGGCTTGTGTCTATCAGACACAAGCCTCTCTTTCGCGCGCGCCAGGGCGAGCGCGTCGAGCGCCACCGGCAGGTCGACGACCCGCGAGGAGGCGCCGGCGGTCAAGACGTCCAGAGCGGCTCTTCGCGTCGCCGTCCGCGCACGCCGGCGGCGCTCCTCCGCGCGAACGAGCTCCCGGATGGTGTGGTAGCTCGGGCGTAGGATTCCGAGCTCCTCGGCGGCTTCCCCGACCGCGCGGCACGTCGCAGCAGCGGGAGTGCCGTCGCGGTGCAACCCGACGACGAGGGCATGGATCCGGGGATCCTCGCGAGGAACCGCGAAGCGCACGACTCGAGCTTGCCGGGCGCCGACACGCCCTTCGTCACGATTCCGTGACGCAGGACAAAAAGAAGGCTTGTGTCTGATAGACACAAGCCTTCGTCCGCCGCGACGTCAGGAGCGCGGGTTGAGCTGGGCGAACACGCGGAAGCTCGGCCGGCCGCGGGGGATCTCGTGGAACTCCGGATTGCGGCAGCCGAGCTCGTCGCCCCGGTTCTCGTAGCACGCCGAGATCTCGACCTTGCACATCGGCAGCGGCGCACCGGTGGCGCGGATCCCGCCGAAGCCGTCGCTCTTCGCCTCGGCCGCACGAAGGAGGTCGAGATCGATCTCGACGCCGTAGACGCGCTGCATGCAGCCGACGTAGGTGTGGCCGAAGGCCTCGTACGCGTAGACGAACGGGCACGAGCGTTCGAGGCACGCCCCGGGGTACACGACCTTGTCGCAGTGCACCTCACACCGCCGGCACTCCGCCTCGTCCTGAGGGCGGAGGGGGAGCTCGACGGGGGCCTGTGCAGCCTCGTCCACACCCCGATTGTGCGTGCGGTCGGCCCTGCTCGCAAGACTTGACATTTCGGCGATCTTCAGGCAACGCGCGAGGATAGGGTACGCGCCCATGGTCCGCCGGATCCTCTTCACGTCGGTCGCGCTGGCGCCGCTCGTGATCCTCGTGCACTACGCGCTCGACCTCGACGAGACGACGGAGTTCGTGCTCTCAGCCGCCGCGCTGATCCCGCTCGCATGGCTGATCGGGGAGGCGACGGAGCATGCGGCGGAGCACACCGGGCCCGGGATCGGCGGCTTCCTGAACGCGACCTTCGGCAACGCGCCCGAGCTGATCATCGCGCTGCTCGCCGTCAACCAGGGGCTGACCGAGGTCGTGCGCGGCTCGCTGACGGGCTCGGTGATCGGCAACCTCCTGCTCGTGCTCGGCTTCTCGCTCCTCTTCGGCGGCCGCGGCGAGATCGACCGCCAGTCGAGCTTCCTCGCGCTCGGCCTCGTCGGCGTCACCACGCTGCTGCTCCTGATCCCGTCGATCCCCGGCTGGGAGGGGAGTCCCGACCGCGACTCGCTCGTGAACCTCTCGATCCCGGTGTCGGTCGGGCTGCTCGTCGCCTACCTCGTGCTGACCTGGTACTCGCTGCGCCGGCACGCGGCGCTCCACATCGCGAGCAACGAGGAGATCAAGGGCTGGTCGCTGCGCTCGGCGCTGCTCGTCCTGGGCGCCGCCACCGTCCTCACCGCCCTCGTCGCGGAGATCCTCGTGGGCACGCTCGAGGTGTTCGCCCACAAGGCCGGGCTGACCGAATTCTTCGTCGCCGCGGTGATCGTCGCGATCGTCGGCAACGCGGCTGAGCACGGCGGCGCGGTCGTCGTCGCGGCCCGCGGCAAGATCAAGCTCGCCGCGGAGATCGCGCTCGCCTCGAGCGCTCAGGTCGCGGTCTTCCTGATCCCGGCCGTCACCCTGCTCGCGCTGCTGCTCGACCCGCTCTCGCTCGCGTTGCGGCAGGTCGAGCTGGTCGCGCTGGGGATCGGCGTCGTCGTCTCGGCGATCCTGCTCGCCGACGGGCACTCGAGCCGTCTGAAGGGCGTGATCCTGATCCTGACGTACGTCGGGATCGCCGTGAGCTTCTTCCTCGTCGGCGAGCGCTTCTAGACCCGGACGGGGGCGCCGAGCGCGCGCGGGATCGCCTCGAGCGCGCCGTCGACGTGCTGGTCGCTCACGTCGAGGTGCGTCACCGCCCGGAGCACGGTCGGGTGAATCGTGGCGGAGAGGCCGACGCCCTGCTCGGCGAGGCGGGCGAGCGCTTCCTCCTTCGAGAGCGGAGCGACGTCGATCTGGACGAAGTTCGTCTCCACCCGGTCCGGGTCGACCGCGAGCCCGGCCTCGGCGAGGCCGGCCGCGAGCCGCTTCGCCCGGCGGTGGTCGTCGGCGAGGCGCTCGACGTGGTGGTCGAGCGCGTAGACGCCGGCGGCGGCGACGATCCCGGCCTGGCGCATCGCGCCGCCGAAAAGGTGCTTCAGCCGGCGCGCGCTCCTCATCACCTCGGCGCGGCCGGCAAGGATCGCGCCGAGCGGGCAGCCGAGCCCCTTCGAGAGGCAGAGGGTGACCGTGTCGAAGCGCGAGCCGATCTCGGCCGCGTCGATCCTGGTCGCGACCGCCGCGTTCATGAGCCGCGCCCCGTCGAGGTGGAAGCGCAGGTCGAGCTCGAGCGCGAGCGCGCGCAGCTCGCCGATCTCCTCCAGCGGCCAGACCCGCCCGCCGCTCGCGTTGTGCGTGTTCTCGACCCAGAGCAGGCGCGTACGCGGCGAGTGGATCGCGGGGACGCGGCAGGCGGCGCGCGCCTGCCCGGCCGTGAAGCGCCCGGCGGCGCCCGGAAGCCCGCGCGTGACGACGCCCGAGTGGACCGCCGGGCCGCCGAGCTCGGAGATGAAGACGTGGCAGTTCTCCTCCCCGAGCAGCTCGTCGCCGAGCTCGGTGTGGAGCCGGATCGCGATCTGGTTGGCCATCGTCGCGGTCGGGAGGAAGACGGCCTCGTCCTGGCCGAGCAGCCGCGCCGCGCGCTCCTCGAGCTCGTTCACAGTCGGGTCCTCGCGCTTCTGCTCGTCGCCGACCGCGGCGGCGGCGATCGCGGCGCGCATCCCGGCGGTCGGCTGCGTGGCGGTGTCGGAGCGCAGGTCGATCACAGGCGACAAGCTACCTTGCCTCGATGGACCTGACGCTCCTCGACGAGGTGCTCGCCGGCCGCGGCGAGCCCTCCTTCCGCGCCCGCCAGGTGTGGGAATGGGCGGCGCGCGGCGTCGCGGGCTACGGCGAGATGACGAACCTGCCGAAGGCGCTCCGGGACGAGCTCGCCGCCGCGGTGCCGTTCTCGACGCTCACCGTCGAGGACGAGGCGGTCGCCGCCGACGGCACCGTGAAGGCGCTCTTCCGCACCGCCGACGGCCACCCGGTCGAAGCGGTGCTGATGCGCTACCGGGACGGCCGCCGCTCGATCTGCGTCTCCTCCCAGTCCGGTTGCCCGCTCACGTGCAGCTTCTGCGCCACCGGGGCGATGCGCTTCGGCCGGAACCTGACGGCGTCCGAGATCCTCGACCAGGTGCTGCATTTCCGCCGGATCGAGCCCGTGAACCACCTCGTCTACATGGGCATGGGCGAGCCGTTCCTGAACTACGACGAGGTGCTCGCGTCGGCGCGCCGCCTGCCCGACGTCGGGATCACGCACCGCCGCACGACGATCTCGACCGTCGGCTGGATGCCGGGCCTGACCCGCTTCGTCGACGACGTCGAGGAGCCGATCCGGCTGGCGCTCTCGATCCATGCAGCCGACCCGCGCCTGCGCTCCTCGATCATGCCCGTCAACGACCGCTTCCCCCTCCCCGCCGTCCTCGCCGAGTGTCACCGCTACTTCGCGCTCCGCCGGCGGAAGGTCTTCGTCGAGTACGTCATGCTCGCGGGCGTGAACGACTCGCCCGAGCGGGCGCGGGAGCTCGCGGCGCTGCTCGACCCGAAGGTCTTCAAGGTGAACCTGATCCCGTACAACCCGACCGGGATGTACGACGGCTCCTCGCGCGAGGCGATCGCCGCGTTCAAGCACGTGCTCGACCGGGCCAGGATCCCGTCGACCGTGCGGCTCACCCGCGGCCGCGAGATCGCGGCCGCGTGCGGTCAGCTCGCCGCGACGCGCTAGCCGGTCGGCCAGTCGGGCGTGCCCGGGTTCAGGTCGTACCTCCCGCCCGGACGGCACTCGAAGGAGTGGTACTGCCCCTGCTGCTGCCGGGAGTCGTCGAGCGCCACGCGCGCGGCGACGATCCGGGCGTCCCGCGCCGGGACGCCGAGGCTGCGCGCGACGGCGTAGGTGGTCTGGACGGCGTAGCACTGCGTCCGGGCCTCGTTCACGACCCCGCGCAGGTGCCACGACTCGTGCGCCAGCGTGACGATCCCGCTCACCGCGGCGAGCGTCTTCGAGTCGCAGCCGCCGCCGAGCAGGCACGCGAACGAGCCTTGCTTGCCGCGCCAGACGCGCTCCAGGCTGCCGCACGTCGAGGCAGAGAGGCTCGTCTCGTCGCCGGGCCGCCCGTGCTCGTCGAAGTCGACCCAGCCGGCATTCGGGGTGATCTCGACGAGGCGCGTCCAGAAGCCGGGGCAGCTGACGTCGACGTCCCGCATCGCGACGGCGCTCGCGGCGAGCGCGAGCCGGTTCTCGTTCTCCTCGCGGCGGGTGTACTGCCACGCGGAGACGAGCATGAGGGGGACGAGCAGGACGAGGGCGACCTTCAGCACCCTCCCGTTATCGGCCGCGTCCGGCCCCGGCCGTAGGTTGCGTGGATGCGCCGCCGACGCCGTCTCCGCACGCCCCCGCCGGCCGTGCCGCGGAGCGGCGAGCCCCGTCCGCGCGCGCTCGCCGAGGTCGTGCGGCTGCCGCGCCGCAGCCCCCTCTACCCGGAGCTCGCCCGCGCGCTCGCGGCCGCCGGCCGCCTCCATGCGCTCCGCTCGGACCTCGAGCCCGTGCCCGTCCGCGCGACCGCCACGACGCGCCAGAGCGGGTGCTACCGCTCCCGCGAGGGAGACCCGGTCGACCTGCGCGTCTCGCGGTTGCACGGCCGCGTCGCGCTCAGCTTCCTGCACGAGCTCGGCCACCTCGTCGACCACCAGCACGGCTGGGAGCTCGGGCCTGAGCTGCGCGCGCGAGCGGTCGTGCCCTCGCGCGCGCCCGCCGGGTCCGGACGCTCGCGCCGCCGCTACTTCGACTCGCCCCGGGAGGTGTGGGCGCGCGCGTACGCGCAGACCGTGCTCGCCCGCTCCGGCGACCCCGCGCTGCTCGCCGAGCTCGCGAGCCTGCAGGCCGCCGGCGACGCCTTCGTCTGGCCGGAGCGGGACTTCGCCCCGCTCGCGCACGCGGTCGAGGACGTTCTCGGCCGGCTACTCGCCGTCGCCGCCTGAGCTCACGGCGAGCCCGACCGCGAGCCCGGCCTCGAAGATCCGCGTCAGCGGCGCGCGCAGCGGCTCGCGCCCGTCCGCGGCCACGTCCATCGACTCGACGAGCTGGCCCGCGTAGACCGTCTCGAGCCGGGCGACGCTCTCGAGGTCGCAGTGGTCGGCGATCACGGCGTGCCGCCCGCGCTCCTGCACCGCACCCGCCGCGGCGGCGAGGGGACTTTGTGTCTGATAGACACAAGCTTCCGTTCGTTCGGGCAGGTGGGCGCCGATCAGGAAACCGGCGGTGAACGCCTCGCCGCCGTAGGAGACGACAAGCGCCGTGGTGCCGCCGAGCACGGCCTCGGCCGCCTCGCGGGCGAGCTCGGCGAGCTCGTCCCAGTCGAGCCCGAGCCGCTCCACGAGCACCCGTGGCGACGGCTCGGCGCCGACGAGGGCGACTGCGCGGTCGAAGTCGGCGGCCGCGTAGCCGTCCGTCACTTCCCGCCGGCCCGGTCCCACTGGCGCCGGATCCAGCCGCGGGCGTCGACGCGGTCCATCACGGCCTGGTCGAGGTTCGCCGCCCGCCGGACGAGGATGTCCTTCAGCAGCTCCTCGTCTTCGTCGCCGAGCTCGGCCGCCAGGGCCTTGACGGCGTCCGCGAAGGCCCGCCCCTTGTGCTGCGCGGCCAGCTCGTCGATCCGGCGCTCCAGCTCGGCCCGTGAGCTCATGCGCCCTTCTGCGCCTCGAGCTGCCGCGCCTCCCCGGCCTCGCCGGAGAGATCCGGGTGCTCCTCGAAGCCGTACTTGACCACGGCGCGCTTGGCCGCCTTCACCTCGTCCAGGCGGCGCACCGGCCGCGTCGTCGGCGCCTCGTGCAGCAGCTCGGGGCTCTCGGCCGCCTCCCGCGCGATCGCCAGCATCGCGTCGACGAACCCGTCGAGCCGCTCCTTCGGCTCCGTTTCCGTCGGCTCGATCATGAGCGCCTCGGGCACGACGAGCGGGAAGTAGATCGTCGGCGGGTGGTAGCCGTAGTCCATCAGCCGCTTGGCGACGTCCAGCGCCGAGACGCCGTGCTCCCGCTTGAGCCTGCGCGCGCTGAGGACGAACTCGTGCATGCAGAGGCGGTCGTACGGGAGGTCGTACGCGTCGCGCAGGCGCGCGAGCAGGTAGTTCGCGTTCAGCACGGCCACCTCGGACATCTCCCGCAGCGCCGGCCCGTAGGCGCGGATGTACGCGTACGAGCGGACGAAGACGCCGAACGGGCCCGTGAAGCCGCGCACCTTGCCGATCGACTTCGGCCGGTCGTGGTCGAGCCGGAACTCGTCGCCGTCGCGGACGACGGCCGGCACGGGCAGGAACGGCTCCAGCTTCTCGCGCACGACGATCGGGCCGCCGCCGGGGCCGCCGCCGCCGTGCGGCTGCGAGAAGGTCTTGTGCAGGTTGATGTGGACGATGTCGAAGCCCATGTCGCCGGGCCGCGAGATCCCGCAGACGGCGTTCAGGTTCGCCCCGTCGTAGTAGAGGAGCGAGCCCGCGTCGTGGAAGATCGCCGCCACCTCCTCGATGTGCTCGTCGAAGAGCCCGAGCGTGGACGGGTTCGTCAGCATCAGCCCCGCGGTGCGCTCGTTCACCTTCGCGCGGAGGTCGTCGACGTCGAGGTTGCCGCGGGCGTCGGTGGCGACCTTCTCCAGCTTGTAGCCGGACATCGTCACGCTCGCCGGGTTCGTGCCGTGAGCGGTGTCCACGGTGATGATCGTGTCGCGCTGCTCGCCCTCGCCGATGTCCTCGAAGTACGCGCGCATCAGCATCAGCCCCGTCAGCTCGCCCTGCGACCCGGCGGCGGGCTGGAGCGAGCAGGCGTGCAGGCCGGCGACCTCCTGCAGGATCTCCTGCAGCCGCCACATCAGCTCGAGGGCCCCCTGGGCGCCGTCCTCCTCCTGGCACGGATGGAGGTCCTTGAACCCGGGTAGCATCACGAGGCGCTCGTTCACCCGCGGGTTGTGCTTCATCGTGCAGCTGCCGAGCGGGTAGAAGCCGGTATCGATCCCGAAGTTGCGCGTCGAGAGCTCCGTGAAGTGCCGGACGATCTCCGGCTCGGCCAGCTCGGGCAGGCGCGGCGGCTCGGCCCGGCGCAGCTCCGCCGGCACCTCGGCCGCCGGCAGGTCGTAGCGCGGCAGCGTCGACGCGCGCCGTCCAGGCCGACTCTTCTCGTAGATGAGGTCCATCAGGCCCGCACCTCCGCCAGCACCTGCGCGAGCTGGTCGACGTCCGCGGGCGTCCGCTTCTCGGTGACCGCGATCAGGAGCACGTCGTCCATGCCCTCGTAGTCGCGGCCGATCGCGTAGCCGGGATGGACGCCGTGCGCGCGCGCGTCCCGGATCACGTCCCGGGCGGGCCTGCGAATGCGGACCGCGAACTCCTTGAACGTCGCCGTGCCGGGGAACGCGGGCGCGAGGCCGAGCCGCTCCCTCGCGTAGGCCCCGAGGCTCATGCACGTCTCGCCGACCTCGCGCAGCCCCTGCGGGCCGAGCCAGGAGAGATGGACGAGCCCCGCGAGCGCGAGCAGCGTCTGGTTGGTGGTGATGTTCGAGGTCGCCTTCTCGCGGCGGATGTGCTGCTCGCGCGTCTGCAGCGTGAGCACGTACCCGCGCTCGCCGTTCAGGTCGGTCGTCTCGCCGATGATCCTCCCCGGCAGCCGGCGCGTGTACTCGGCCTTGGCGGCGAGGAAGCCGTAGTGCGGCCCGGCGTAGGACTGATAGTTGCCGGCGCTCTGCCCCTCGCCGATCGCCATCGCGCAGCCGTAGTTGCCGGGCGCCTCGAGCACGCCGAGCGAGATGGGGTCGACGTGGGCGATCGCCATCGCGCCCGCGCCGTTCGCGGCCGCCGCGAGCGCGGGTGCGTCCTCGAGGATCCCGAAGACGTTCGGCTGCTGGAAGATCACCGCCGCCGCGTCGCTCGCCGCCGCCGCGAGGCGGTCGGGGTCGGTCGTCCCGCCCGAGTGCGGCACCTCGACGACCTCGAGCCCGAAGCCGACGGCGTACGTCTTCACGACCTGCCGCACCTGCGGGGCGAGCGTCTCCGCGAGCACGATCTTCGAGCGGCCCGTCGCGTGCTTGGCGACGAAGCACGCGTCCGCGGCGACCGTCGTGCCGTCGTAGCCGGAGGCGTTCGACACATCCATTCCGGTCAGCTCGCAGATCGCGGTCTGGTACTCGAAGATCGCCTGGAGCACGCCCTGGCTCATCTCCGGCTGGTACGGCGTGTACGCGGTCAGGAACTCGCCGCGCTGGAGCACGGCGTCGACGACGGCCGGCACGTAGTGGTCGTAGATCCCGGCGCCGAGGAAGGAGAGCTCCCTCGTCGTGTCCACGTTCCTCGCCGCCAACTCCTCGAGGTGCCGGACGAGCTCGGGCTCGGAGAGCGCGGGCTCGAGGTCGAGCTCGCCGCGGAAGCGGACGCCGGCGGGGATGTCGCGGAAGAGCTCGTCGACGGAGGCGACCCCGATCGCCGCGAGCATCTCCTCGCGGTCGGCGTCCGTGAGGGACAGCTGGCCCACGCGCTACTGCTCGGCGAGGAACGCCTTGTATGCGTCCGCGTCCAGCAGGGTGTCGGCCTCGGCCGGGTCGCTCATCCGGATCCGGACGAGCCAGCCCTCGCCGTAGGGATCCTCGTTCACGGTCTCCGGCGCGTCGACGACCTTCTGGTTGACCGCGAGGATCTCGCCCGAGAGCGGCGCGATCACGTCGGAGACGGCCTTGACCGACTCGACCTCGCCGTAGGAGGAGCCGAGCGTCGTCGAGCTGCCCTCGGCCGGGGCCTCGAAGTGGACGAGCTCGCCGAGCGCGTCCTGCGCGAACCACGTGATCCCGAGCGTCGCCTCGTCGCCCTGGACCCGCGCCCAGTCGTGCTCGCGGTGGTACTTCAGCCCCTCGGGATACTCCTCGGACGCGGCCAACTACGGCTCCTCTCGCTTGTAGATCGGTTTCGGGACGATCGTCGCACGCCGCTCCTTGCCGCGGACGTCGATCGCGAGCTCGGTGCCCGGCGAGGCGGATGCGGCCGGGACGTAGCCCATCCCGATGCCCTTGTCGAGCATCGGCGAGTGCGTGCCGGACGTGACCTCGCCGCCCCCGGCGATCGGCATGCCCTGTCGCGGGACAGCCTTCTCCTCCATCACGAACGCGACGAGCTTGCGCTCCGGGCCTGCCTCCTTGATCCGGCGCAGCTCCTCCGCCCCGGTGAAGTCCTTGCCGAGCGCGCACGTCCAGGCGAGGCCGGCCGAGATCGCGTCGGTGTCCTCCGTGATGTCGTTGCCGTGCAGCGGGTAGCAGACCTCGAGCCGGAGCGTGTCGCGCGCGCCGAGCCCCGCAGGGACGACGCCGCGGGCGACGACCGCGTCCCAAAGCGAGACGGCGTCTTCGGCCGGGCACACCAGCTCGACGCCGGGCTCGCCGGTGTACCCGGTCCGGTTGACCATCACCTCGACGCCGTCGACCTCGCCCATCGCGTGCGTGAAGGGCTTCGCCTCGGGCAGGCCGAGCCGCTCCAGCGAGCGCGGGCCCTGGACGGCGAGCAGCGCGTAGTCCTCCGATGCGTCGCGGACCTCGGAGCCGCGGAGCTCGCGCTCCTTGATCCAGGCGTAGGCAGCCTCGCGGTTGCCGGCGTTGACGACGAGCAGGTAGTGGTGACGGGTGATCCGGTAGGCGATCAGGTCGTCGACGATCCCGCCGCGCTCGTTCGTCAGCAGCGTGTACTGCGCCTCCCCGTCGCCGATCTTGTCCAGGTCGTTCGAGAGCAGGGACTGGAGCAGCGCGTGCGCGTTCGGGCCCTCGACGTGGAGCTCGCCCATGTGCGAGACGTCGAAGACCCCCGCATCGGTGCGGACGGCGCGGTGCTCCGGGATCACACCCTCGTACTGGACGGGCATCTCCCAGCCGGCGAACGGCACCAGCCGCGCCCCCGCCGCCACGTGGCGCGCGTGCAGCGGCGTCTGCAGAAGGGTCTGCACGGCGCTGACTCTAGCGACTGCAGAAAGCACGAGGCCCCGGTTGAACCGGGGCCTCGGACCGGGTCTCCTAGACCGACCGGGCAGTCGGCCAAGAGGGCATGGACGCTCTCTACCGCGCCGCGAGAAATCGAAACATCGGTCAGGCGGTGACGCACGCGGCGTACACGAAGAGCTTCCAGCCGTCGTTGTACGTGCCGAACTCCTCCGCCTTGGCGGTATAGCCGCCGGGCATCCTGCCGCTCGAGACGTCGCCGTCGTTCGGCGTCATCTCGGTCAGGCCCGGGGCCGTCAGCGGGCTCTGGCTCGACGACAGCTCGATCCGCCAGCTCCAGGAGATCGCGCGCTTGCCCACAGGGCAGGAAACGCTCGCCGTCTTCGGGGAGATCGAGTCATAGCCGCTCTCCCCACCGACCCACTGGAGCCCGAGCACGCCCGCCGGGCCCGCCGGGCCTGCCGGCCCCGCCGGGCCGGCCGGGCCCGCCGGCAGCCGACCGGCGAATTTACGCGCCGTCAACGACCGATCCTTCACCTTCGCGCCGGTCACAGCTCCCGCACGGAGCTGCGCCGTGCCCACCGAGTTCGGCGGCAGCACGAGCCGTTGCGCCGCATCGCCGATCGGAGACGCGCCGAGCGCGAAGGCCACCAGCACGCACGAGGACGCGACGAGCGCGCGACGGCGAGACGCGCTCCTGCCGATCACGGGCACCCCAGCCATCTCGAGTAGGAAATACCACTTCCCGGCGATGGAGTCCAGCGCCGGTGGAAAGCGGCTAGTCCTCGCGGAGGAAGGACGGAATCTCGAGCTCGGTGTCGGTCGGCTCGTGCCGCCGCTCCTCGCCGCCCGCAACCGCGGCGGCCGGAGCTTCGATGCGGCGGCGCCTGCGCGGCGAGCCGAAGCCGGTCGCGATCACGGTCACGCGCACCTCGTCGCGGAGCGACTCGTCGATCACGGCGCCGAAGATCACGTTCGCGTTCTGGTCGGCGGCGCCGGTGACCACCTCGGCGGCCTCGTTCACCTCGAAGAGGCCGAGGTCGGTGCCACCGGTGACGTTGAGCAGGATCCCCGTCGCGCCGTCGACGGACTGCTCGAGCAGCGGCGAGGACACGGCCGTGCGGGCCGCCTCGGCGGCGCGGTTCTCGCCCGATGCGACGCCGATGCCCATCAGGGCGGAGCCGGCGTCGCGCATGATCGTGCGCACGTCGGCGAAGTCGAGGTTGACGATCCCGGGCACGGTGATCAGGTCGGTGATCCCCTGCACGCCCTGGCGGAGGATGTCGTCTGCGATCCGGAAGGCCTCGGTCACGGGCGTCTTCTTCTCGACCACCTGGAGCAGGCGGTCGTTCTCGATCACGATCAGCGTGTCGACGCGGTCGCGCAGGCTCTCGATCCCGACGTCTGCCTGCTCGGAGCGCTTGCGGCCCTCGAAGCCGAACGGCTTCGTGACGACGCCGACGGTGAGCGCCTCCAGCTCGCGGGCGAGCTCGGCGACGATCGGCGCGCCGCCGGTGCCGGTGCCGCCGCCCTCGCCGGCGGTGACGAAGATCATGTCCGCGCCCTTGAGCGCCTCCTTCAGCTCGTCGCGGCTCTCCTGCGCGGCGGCGTGGCCGACGGCGGGGTCCGCGCCGGCGCCGAGGCCGCGCGTCGCCGTCGAGCCGATGTGGATCTTCACGTCCGCGTCGGCCATCAGGAGCGCCTGAGCGTCGGTGTTCACGGCGATGAACTCGACCCCAGCCAGGCCCGCGTCGACCATGCGATTGACCGCGTTCGTACCGCCGCCGCCGACGCCGACGACTTTGATCACCGCGAGGTAGTTGCCTGAGGAGTCTCTCATGGGCTTGGGGTCACGCCACCCTTCGACCTGAAGCTCGAGTTGAGCATCGGGGTGACGGCGTTCCTTTCCGCGTGCAGGGTACGTCTCCTTCCGGCCACTGTCAATCCGACGCTCAAGGGATCGTCGAGGCTGAACCCTCTACCTCTACCTGAGAGTCTAGGGTCGCTCCCGCGACCGGCCGATTGGGAACGCTGACGTCGAGATAGGCGTCCGACGCCCCGAGCTGCGGCAGGATGCGGCGCGCGACCTCGAGCTTCAGCGGCAGGTCGGACGCGTCCCCGAGGCGGAGCTCGACACCTTGGCGGAGCACGAGCGTCAGCTCGCCACGAGTCGCGACGACGGACGCGACCCGCCGCGGGAGCGGCTTGCGGACGAGGGGCGCGATCGTGGTCACGGCGGTCAGCTGGAGTCCCTGCAGCGACTCGCCCACGCGCACCTCGACGTCACGCGCGAGCCAGATCCGCGGCAGCCCGGGCCGTTGGCCCGTCGGCAGCTCGACGACGACCCTGCCGCCCGACGCGGCGAGCCACGACGACGCGCCCTGGCGGAGGACGGCGACCGGCACTTCGGGGACGACGGCCACGCGCAGGGTGTGCGGGAAGCCACGGTCGAAGTGGGCACGCGAGACCATGGGCACGCTCGAGGCGCGCTGCGCGAGCTCGGCGACGTCGAGCCCGACGAGGCTCTCGCCGAGCGCGGGCGCGAGCGCTTCACGTACCTGCGCTTCGACCTCGGGCGACGCACCGGCGACGGCGATCCGCTCGATCGCGAACATCGAGGTCGTCCGCGCCGCGGCGTAGAGGCCGAGCGCGGTGAGCAGGATCAAGAGGCCGGTCAGGAGCGAACGGCCGGAGGGGACGAGCCCGGACAGCTCGAGGCGACCGCCCGCCGCGCTGCGTGGAAACGGGACGGCGGCGCTTGCCGCGCGCGCCCGCGGACGCGAGCGGTTCCGAGATCCTCTCCCTCCGGCCACCGGGCGTGATTCGCCGCCCCGCCGGGGCTTCCTACACGATGCCGGTTCTCGCGCCCACGAACGTCTCGTTGTAGGTGCGCACGAGCTCTTGCGCCTCGCCGGTGGTCTTTACCCGTGCCAGCGGCGAGAACAGGAGCGGAAGGACCGCCGCGCAGGCTCCCACCGCGCCGATCGCGACCGTCGTGCGGAGCCCGAGCCACGTGCCGAGGGCGCCGCCGAGAAGCGCACCTAGCGGGATGACACCTTGAACGAGAAAACGTCGGGATGCGTTGGTCCGACCGAGCAAGCGGTCGGGCGTGATCGCCTGAATGAGGCTGATCGCGGTGACGAAGTAGTTCAGAACGAAGAAGCCCCAGAGCAGATTCGCGATCACCAGGAACGGGATCGCAGCCCGCCCGGAGGCAAGGGGCACGAGTAAGAGACCGAGCGCCCCGGCCGACGCGACTCCGATCAAGGCCGGTCCGATCCCTACCCTTCGGGCGAGACGCGTCGCGGTGAGCGCTCCTACGAGAGAGCCAACGTTTCCGAGCGAAAAGATCACGCCGATCGTCAGAGCCGAGAGGTCGAGCTCGCGGACCATGAACACGAGCAGGATCGCAAACAGCATGTTGACGAACACGTTGCTGAGGGCGACGAAGATCACGATCGCTCGGATCAGCGGATGTCGAAGAACGAACCGGAGTCCCTCGCCGATCTCCCTGCGGAGACCGGTGCGCGCCCCCTCGGCCCGGTCCTGCTCTCGTTCCGGCCGCCGAATGCGGGATAGGAACAGCGCGGAGGCGACGAAGCTCGCTGCGTCGGCGAGGATCGCGTACGGCGCCGTCAATGCCCTCACGAGCAGGCCGGCTATCCCCGGCCCCGCCACCTGGGCCGCAGAACGGCTGATCTCCAGCTTCGTGTTTCCCTCGCCGAGCTCCTCCTCCTCGATGACAGACGGAAGGTAGGACTGGTAAGAGAGGTCGAAGAAGACGGTGAACGTCCCGACGACGAGCTCCACGACGTAGAGCTGCGCCAGCGTGATCCCGTCGAAGAGATAGGCAAGCGGCAGCGACGCGAGAGCGATCGCTCTGCCCCAGTCCGCGGTAATCAGGATCGGGCGGCGGGGCAGCCGGTCGATCCAGGCACCCGCCGGGAGGCTGACAAAGAAGAACGGCGCCCAACCGACCACCGTCAGCACCGCAACCTCGAATGTGCTCGCGTCGAGCACCAGGATCGCCAACAGCGGGATCGCAAGGCCACTGATCTGGCTGCCGAACTGACTGACCGTTTGAGCGGCCCAGAGCCACATGAAGTCGGGATTTCGCCAAAGCGGCCCGCGCAGACGAGAGCCGACGCGCGTCATGCGACGGCGATCTCGCCGAGCAGCTCGACCTCGTGGCGGAGGTCGACGCCGAACTGCTCGCGCGAGCGGCGGCGCGCCTCGGCCATCAGCGCGAGCGCGTCGGCGGTCGTCGCGCCACCGGCGTTCTCGATGAAGTTCGCGTGCATCGGCGAGATCACGGCGCCGCCGATCGTGTGGCCCTTCAGGGCGCACTGCTCGAGCATCCGTCCCGCGCCGAGCTCGTGGTCGGGGTTCTTGAAGACGCTGCCGAACGTGCGCTTGTTCGTCGGCTGGGTCGCCTTCCGCTGCGCGACGAGCTCCGCGACGCGCGCCCTGATCTCCTCGACGGGTCGCGGGACGAGCCGGTACTCGACCTCCGCGACGACCTGGCCGTGGCGGAGGTCCGAGTGGCGGTAGGAGAGCCCGAGCTCGGCAGGCGTGAGCCAGCCTGCGCCCTCGGCGGTGACGACGAGCGCCCGCACGAGGATCTCGGCCCAGTCGCTGCCGTACGCGCCGGCGTTCATCCAGACGCCCCCGCCGGCGGTGCCCGGGATCGCGCACGCGAACTCGAACCCGCCGAGGCCGGCCGCCCGCGCCTGGTGGAGACAGACGGCGTTCGTGGCCCCGCCGCCCACGACGAGCGACTCGCCCTCGACCCTCACCGCGGCGAGCTCGCCGGCGAGCCGGAGCACGAGCGCCTCCACGCCCGCGTCGGCGGCGAGCAGGTTCGAGCCGAGGCCGACGGTGGCGACCGCGACCTCGCGCTCGGCCGCCCACGCCAGCGCCTGCTCGAGCTCGCCGAGCGACGCCGGCTTCGCGAACGCGCGCGCCGGCCCGCCCGTGCCGATCGTCGTCAGCTTCGCGAGCGTCACTCCCTCTTCGATCTTCATGCCAGCGCCTCCAGCACGAGCGGCCCAGCGCGCTCGACGTCGCCGGCGCCGACCGTGAGCACGAGGTCGCCCGGGCGCGCCCACGACGCGACGATCCTCGCCCCGTCCTCCACGAGCGGCGCCCAGCCGGCGCGCAGGCCCGGCCGCAGCGCGTCGACGACGAGCTTGCCGGTCACGCCCTCGACGGGCTCCTCTCGCGCGCGATAGATCTCCGTCACGCAGACGGCGTCCGCCGCCGAGAGCGCCTCGCCGAGCTCCTGCGCGAGGTGGCGCGTGCGGGAGTAGAGGTGCGGCTGGAAGAGGACGAGCACGCGGCCGTCCGTGCGCTCGCGCGCCGCGGCGATCGTGGCCGCGATCTCGGAGGGGTGATGGGCGTAGTCGTCGACGACGGAGACACCCCCATGCTCCCCGGCCGGCTCGAAGCGGCGGCCGGCGCCGGTGAAGCGGGCGAGCACGGGCTCGGCGTCGGCCCGCGCGACTCCCGCCAGATCGAGCGCGGCGAGCGCGGCGGCCGCGTTGCGGCGGTTGTGCTCCCCGGGGAGGGCCAGCTCGAAGCCGACCGGCTCGAGCTCCCAGCCGCGGACGGCCTGCGGCACTCCGGCGAGCCAGCGCTCGAACAGCTCCTCGACCTCCGCCTCGGAGGAGAACGTGGCGTGGTGGTCGAGCTCGACGTTCGTCACGACCCCGATCTCGGGGCGCAGCCGCTCGACGGTCCGGTCCGACTCGTCGCCCTCGACGACGAGCCACCCCTCGCCCGCGCCCGCGTTGCCGCCGAGCTGCGCGACCTCGCCGCCGATCAGCCAGGCCGGGTCGAGCCCCAGCTCGGAGAGCACGAACGCGATCATCCCGGTCGTCGTCGTCTTCCCGTGCGCTCCGGCGACGACGATCGCGCGGCGGAGCGAGACGAGCTCGGCCAGGAAGTCCGCGCGCCGCGTGCCCGGCACCGCCGGGTACGCGCTCGAGACAACGGCCTCCCAGCCCTCCGGCACGACCGGGTCGTCGGCGAGCACGAGCTCGACGCCCTCGAGCGAGCGCAGGTAGGGCGTCTCGACGCGGTCCCAGCCGCCGACCTCCGCGCCCCAGGCGCGGGCGAGGACCGCGTAGGAGGAGAGGCCGGCGCCGCCGATCCCGACGAACCAGAGCCGCCTACCTGCCAGCGGCCGCAAGGGTGATCAGCTCCTCCGCGATCTCGTCCGCCGCGTGCGGCCGCGCCATCGCGAGCATCGCCGCGCGCATCCCCTCCAGCCGCGGCCGGTCCGCGAGCATCTCCTCGACGAGCTCGGGGACGCGGTCGAGCTCGGCCTCGGGCACGACAACCGCGCCGCCGCCGCGCTCGAAGTGACGGGCGTTGAGCGTCTGGTGGTCCGAGGTCGCGTGCGGGTATGGGACGAGGAGCGACGGCGTCCCGGCGGCGGCGAGCTCCCAGACCGTCCCACCGGCGCGCGAGACCGCCAGGTCGGCGGCGGCGAGCGCCGCGCCGAACTCGTCGGTCGAGGCTACGAGCACGTAGTCGTCGCGGTGGACGCGCGCGCGGAGCCGGTCGTAGTCGCGCTCGCCCGAGACGTGGAGGACGGTGGGGCCGCCGTCGCCGTACGTCTCGACCGCGAAGTCGTTCAGGCTGCGGGCGCCCGCGAGCGCGCCGAAGAAGGCGATCACCGGCCGGTCGGCGGGCAGCCCGAAGCGGCGGCGGCCCTCCTCCTGCGAGACGCCGCGGTGGGCTGCCGGCACGGGCCGGCCCGTCACCCGGTACTTGGCCCCGTTCCGGCCGGGGATGTCGTAGGCGAGGAAGACGCGGCGGGCGAAGGGGGCGGCCAGCCGGTTCGCGAGGCCGAGGTGCGCGTCGGCCTCGGTGAGCGCGGCGGGCAGGCGCCGCCGCCAGGCGGCGTAGACCATCGGCCCGGCGACGTAGCCGCCGCCGCCGAGGACGACGTGCGGGCGCCGGCGCTTCAGGATCGCGGCGCAGGCGCGGGGCGCGCGCCCGGCGCGCACGAGCGCGCGCAGGAGCGCGACCGAGGGGCTGCGGGGAAAGCCCGAGATCTCGAACGTGTCGAGCTCGTAGCCGGCCTCGGGGACGAGCCTAGCCTCGACGCGATCCGGCGACCCGGCGAACGTCACCGTGACGCCGCGCTCGCGCAGCGCCGCCGCGATCGCGAGCGACGGCAGGACGTGGCCGGCTGTTCCGCCGGCGGCGATCAGGGCTCGCAACTCGCTGGGGCGCTCGCTCATCCGAGGCGATGTTAAGGAGGATCCCCACGCTCGCGAGCAGTACGACGAGGCTCGAGCCGCCGTAGGAGACGAACGGCAGCGGAATCCCGGTCAGCGGCGCGATCCCCAGCACCGCGGCGAGGTTGACCGCCGCCTGCCCGCAGACGAGCGAGGTGACCCCGGCCGCGAGCAGCTTCCCGAAGGGGTCGCGGCAGCGGAGCGCGACGGTGAAGCCCGCGAACGCGAAGGCCGCGAAGGCCGCGATCACGGCGGTCGTCCCGATCAGCCCGAGCTCCTCGCCGATCACGGCGAGGATCATGTCGGTCTGCTGCTCGGGCACGTAGTTGATCTTCTGGACGCCCTCGCCGAGGCCCTTGCCGGTGAGCCCGCCCGAGCCGATCCCGATCAGCGCCTGCACGGTCTGGAAGCCCGTGTTCTCCGGGTCCGCCCACGGGTCGAGAAAGCTGAAGACGCGGGCGCGCCGGTACGGCTCGACCCAGATCGCCCCCAGGCCGGCCACGACGGCGATCGTGCCGGCGCCGGCAAGCACGCGCGACGGCACGCCCGCGACGACGAGCATCCCGGCCAGCATCAGCA
Organism: Gaiellaceae bacterium; assembly: GCA_035514455.1. GTDB lineage: Bacteria > Actinomycetota > Thermoleophilia > Gaiellales > Gaiellaceae > Gaiellasilicea. The sequence continues at coordinate 22,468 of DATKBA010000214.1, forward strand.
TCAGCGCGACGGTCGTGCCGAGGTCGGGCTCGAGCATGATCAGGACGGCGAAGAGCGCCGTCAGCATCCCGATCGGACGCCACAGCTCGGCAAGGCTCTGCGGCGGCCCGTTGCGGGCGAGGTACGCGGCGGCCCAGACGAGCAAGGCGAGCTTGGCGAGCTCCGAGGGCTGGAAGGACGCCGGGCCGAGATCGAGCCAGCGCTTCGCTCCGTTGATCTCCGGCGCGACCACGAGCACCGCCGCGCAGAGCCCGAGCGCGGCGAGCACGAGCGGCGGCGCGAGCAGCCGCAGCCGCCGGTGGTCGAAGCGGCTGGCGGCCAGCAGGAGCGCGACGCCGACGAGCGCGTAGATGCCCTGGCGCTTCAAGAAGGTGATCGGGTCACCCTTCCCGAGCGCGGCCGCGGCGGAGGTCGCGCTGTAGACCATCACCAGCCCGAACGCGACCAGCGCGAGCGTCACGAGGACGAGCAGGCGCTGCTCGAGCTGGCTCTTCGAAGCCTTCACCCCTCGAGGTTCTCTACCAGCCTCCTGAACTCCTCTCCGCGCTGCTCGTAGTCGCGGAACTGGTCGTAGCTCGCGCATGCCGGCGAGAGCAGCACGATCTCCCCCGGGCGCGCCACGCTCGCGGCCTCCGCGACGGCGCGGTCGAGCGTGGTCGCGAGGAGGAAGGGGACGCCCGCGCCGGCGAGCGCGGCCGCGAGCGGCTCGGCCGCCTCGCCGACCAGGTACGCGCAGGCGACGTTCGCCGCCGCGACGTCGTGGGCGAACGCGTCGAACGACTCGCCCTTGAGCGAGCCGCCGAGGATCACGTGCAGCGGCACGTCGTAGGCGGTGAGCGCGCGGCGGGCGGCGGCGGTGTTGGTCGCCTTGGAGTCGTTGACGAAGCGGACGCCGCCGCGCTCGGCGACCGGCTCGAGCCGGTGCTCGACGCCCGGGAAGGTCCGCAGCGCGTGCGCGATCGCCTCCTCCCCGAGCCCGGCGGCACGCGCGGCCGCGGCGGCGGCGGCGGCGTTCTCGCGGTTGTGCGCGCCCGGGATCAGCGGCTCCGCCGGCAGCTCGTCGCCGGCGGCGAACTCCACCCGGCGCCCCTCTCCCGGGACCGGGCCGAACCCGCGCGGCACGACCGCGACGTCCTCGGGCGCCTGGTTCTCAAAGATCCGCAGCTTCGCCGCGCGATAGCGCTCGAAGGTGCCGTGGCGGTCGAGGTGGTCGGGCTCGAGGTTGAGCAGGACGGCGATGCGCGGGCGGAAGCGCTCGACGTCCTCGAGCTGGAAGCTCGAGAGCTCGCAGACGATCCACTCGCCGGCGGGCACGGCACCGACAAGCTCGGAGAGCGCCGTGCCGACGTTGCCGGCCGTGCGCGCGCCGAGCATCGCCCCGAGCAGCTCCGTCGTCGTGGTCTTACCGTTCGTGCCCGTGACCCCGACGAGCGGGTTCGGCAGCAAGCGCGATGCGAGCTCGATCTCGCTCCACACCGGCACGCCGCGCGCGCGCGCCGCCTCGACGAGCGCCGCCTCGCCGGGCACGCCGGGGCTCTTGACGAGCACGTCGACGCCGTCCAGGAGCGCGAGGTCGGTGTCGTTGCCGAGCGTCCGGTCGGCGGCGACGACCTCGGTCCCGGCCGCCTCGAGGGCCGCCTGCGCCGCCCGGCCGGAGCGAGCCAGCCCGAGCACGAGCACCTTCCTCACGTGAGCTGGAACTGGAGGAAGTAGCGGTAGTAGAGAACGAAGCCGCAGGCAGCGAGGATCGCAGCGATGATCCAGAAGCGGACCATGATCTTCGTCTCCGACCACGCCTTCATCTCGAAGTGGTGGTGGATCGGCGCCATCAGGAAGACGCGGCGGCCCCAGTACTTGAAGCTGACCGTCTGGATCATCACCGAGAGCGCCTCGACGACGTAGATCCCCGCGATCAGCAGGAGCAGCGCCTCGGTGCCGGTGACGATCGCGAAGCCGGCGAGCGCGCCGCCGAACGCCATCGAGCCGGTGTCGCCCATGAAGAGCTCGGCCGGGAAGGCGTTGTACCAGAGGAACCCGATCGCGGCCCCCACGAGCGCCGCCGCGAGGATCGCGAGGTCGAGCTGGAACTCGGAGCGGGCGCCCACGTCGCCCGAGCGGATGTACCCGATCACGGTGATCGAGAGGAAGGTCAGGAGCGCGATGATCCCCGTCCCCGCAGCCAGCCCGTCGAGGCCGTCGGTCAGGTTGGCGCCGTTCGCCGCGCCCGCGATCACGAGGAAGAGGAACGGGTAGTAGAAGTACGAGAGCGCCACGTTCACGTCGGCAAGCGGGACGTAGATCGCGGTGTCGAGCTGGGTCTGGTCGTGCACGGCGAAGCCGACGACGACGGTGATCCCGGCGAGCAGGAGCAGCTTCCAGCGCCCGGCGAGGCCGAGCGAGCGGCGGTGGCGGACCTTGATGAAGTCGTCGGTGAAGCCGATCGCGCCGCAGGAGACGGTGAGGAAGAGCACGGTCAGCGCGGGCAGGGTGAACTTCGAGAGCGCGAGGAAGGGCAGCAGCGCGCAGAGGAGGATCAGCAGGCCGCCCATCACCGGGGTGCCCTGCTTGACGACGTGGCCGGCGGGCCCCTCCTCGCGGATCGGCTGGCCGAGCTCGTTCCGGCGCAGGAACGCGATGAACTTGGGGCCGATCACGACCGAGCAGACCATCGCGACCAGACCGGCGATGAAGACGCTGACCATCAGGCAGGACCGTTCGCCAGCGCGGGCGCGATGCCTTCGAGGGCAACGGCACGCGACGCCTTCACGAGCACCGCGTCGCCGGGGCGGACGAGCTCGCGCGCGGCCGCGAGCGCCGCCTCGGCGTCGGGCACCCAGGCGTCGCCGCCGTAGGCGCGGGCGAGCTCCCCGACCGCGAGCACCTCGATCCCGAGCTCGGCCGCGAGCTCGGCGATCTCCCGGTGGTGGCGCTCCCCGTGCGCGCCGAGCTCGGCCATGCCGCCGAGCACGGCGACGCGCCGGCGTCCGCCACCGCGCTCGGCCAGGTGGCGCAACGCGGCCTCCATCGAGGTCGGATTCGCGTTGTAGGCGTCGTTGACGACGAAGCCGCCGCCGGGAAGCCCGAGCTCCTCGCCGCGCCACGGCGAGAGCCGGACGGAGGCGGCGCTCTCCTCGAGCCGGTCGAGCGGCAGGCCGAGCGCCTCGTACGCGGTCAGCGCGGTGAGCGCGTTCTGGGCCTGGTGACGCGAGCCGAGCGGGAAGCGGATCCGCCGGCCCGCGTACGCGACGTGGGCGCCGTCGTCGCGCAGCTCGACATCGACGGGGCCGACGCGGCGGAGGTCGAGGTCGTCGCGGAGGTAGGGGTCGAGGTCGCGCGCGTCGGGCACGACCGCGACGCCGCCCGGCGGCAGCGACGCGACCAGCTCGGCCTTCGTGCGGGCGACCGCCTCGACCGAGCCGACCAGCTCGAGGTGGACCGGCCCGACCGCGGTGATCACGCCGGCGTCGGGCCGCGCGATCTCGCACAGCTCGGCGATCTGGCCGGCGCCGCGCATCCCCATCTCGACGATGCAGAGCTCGGTGTCGGGCTCGAGCCGGCCGAGCGTCAGCGGAACGCCGAGCTCCGCGTTGTAGCTGCCCTCGGTGGCGACGGTGCGGACGACCGGCGCGCAGAGCGCGGCGAGGATGTCCTTCGTCGAGGTCTTTCCCGTCGAGCCGGTGATGCCGACGATCCGCGCCGCCGTCCGCTCTCGGAGCAGCCTCCCGATCGCCGCCATCGCGCCGAACTCGTCGTCGGGGACGAGCGTGGCGGCGCCGCGGGCGCGCGCGTCGGCCACGAACTCGCGCCCGCCGCGGATCGCGACGAAGAGGTCTCCCGGACCGGCTCGGCGCGAGTCGATGTGGAGACCGGTCACGTGGCCGTCGCCGGCGAGCTCGCCCAGGCCCTCCAGCTCGTCGAGTGGAAGCGCGATCACGCCCGCAGCGCCTCACGGGCGACGAGCCGGTCGTCGAAGGGCAGCTTCTCGCCGCCGATCTCCTGCCCCTGCTCGTGCCCCTTGCCGGCGATCACGACCACGTCGCCTTCCTCGGCCAGCCCGATCGCCCTCGCGATCGCCGAGCTCCGGTCGGGATCGATCTCGACGCCCATCCCCGCACCCTGGAGGATGTCCTGGATGATCGCGACCGGCTCCTCGCTGCGCGGGTTGTCGGACGTGACGACGACGACATCGGCGAGGTCCGCCGCGATCTTCCCCATCAGCGGCCGCTTGCCGCGGTCGCGGTCGCCGCCCGCGCCGAAGACGACGAGGACGCGGCCCGTCGCGATGTCGCGCGCCGCCCGGAGGACGTTGTCGAGCGAGTCGGGCGTGTGGGCGTAGTCGACGAGCACCGTGAACGGCTGCCCTTCGTCCACGGCCTCAAACCGCCCGGGCACTCCCTCGAGGGCCTTCACGCCCGCGGCGATCTCCTCCTCGTCGAGCCCGAGCAGGATCCCGGCCGCCACGGCGCCGAGGACGTTCTCGACGTTGAAGCGGCCGCGCAGGGACGTCTCCAGCTCGATCCCGCCGGCGGTGAAGCGGGCGCCGCTCCCGTCCAGGACGAGCCCGTCCGGCCGGAGCTCGGCGTCCTCGGCGAAACCGAACGTGAGGAGCGGCGCGCGGCCGCCGTGCTCGAGCTCCTCGGCGAGCTTGCGGCCCCAGGAGTCGCCGACGTTCACCGCCGCCGGCGGCGGAGCGACGCCCGTGAAGAGCTTCCGCTTCGCCTCGAAGTACGCCTCCATCGTGCCGTGGAAGTCGAGGTGGTCCTGCGTCAGGTTGGTGAACACGAGTACATCGAAGCGGACGCGGTCGAGCCGGTGCAGGACAGCCGCGTGCGAGGAGGCCTCGAGCGCGACGCTGCGGTCGCCGGCGTCGAGCATCTCGCGGAAGGTGCGCTGGAGGTCGATCGCCTCGGGCGTCGTCCGCACGACCGGCCGCGGCTGACCGCCGACGCGGCTCTCGACGGTGCCGAGCAGCCCCGGCCGCCGGCCCGCGGCGGCGAGGATCGCGTAGAGCAGGAACGCCGTCGTCGTCTTGCCGTTCGTGCCGGTCACGCCGGCGACCTCGAGCTCGCGCGTCGGCTCGCCGAAGAAGACGTCGGCCGCGGTCGCCATCGCGCGCCGCGTCGAGGGGACGACCAGTTGCGGCACCTCGGGCTCGACCGCGCGCTCCACCACGAGCACCGACGCCCCGTTCTCGACCGCCTGGACGGCGAAGTCGTGTCCGTCGGCGACCTCGCCGGGGACCGCGAAGAAGGCCGCGCCGGGGGTGACGGCGCGTGCGTCGTAGGCGAGATCGCGCACCTCGACCGGATCGGGGCTGCCGAGGACCGCCTCCGGTGCGAGCGCGGCGACGAGGCGCTCGAGCTCCATGCACCGGAACGCTACCGAGCGTCGGCCGCGTCGGGCGGGACCTCCAGCTCGACGAGGCTCGAACGCGCGATCTCGGAGAACGCGGGCGCGGCGACGACGCCGCCCCAAATCGCGCCCGACGGCTCGTCGATCGAGATCGCGACGACGAGGCGCGGGTCCTTGGCCGGCACGACGCCGACGAAGGAGGCGACGTAGCGGGTGTCGGAGTAGCCGCCGGGGATCGGCTTGGCAGCGGTTCCGGTCTTGCCGGCGACGGTGTAGCCGGGCACGGCGGCGGCGGCGCCCGTGCCGCCCTCGGCCGAGACGACGTCGCGGAGCATCGCCATCATCTGCGCGGACACGGTCTGCGACAGGACGCGGCGGCCCAGGTCCCGCTTGCGCCACGTCGTGCCGACGCGGTCGATCAGGTACGGGTGGCGGTACACGCCGTCGTTCGCGATCGCGCCGTAGGCCGCGGCCATCTGGATCGCGGTGACGCCGATGCCCTGCCCGATCGGCACGTTGCCGATCGTCGAGCCGGACCAGTAGGAGGGGAGCAGGCCGCCGGACTCGCCGGGAACGTCGAGCCCGGTCGGCTTGCCGAAGCCGAAGCGCTCGATCCAGCTCTCCACGCGCGGGCGGCCGAGGACCTGCGCGAGCGTGATCGTGCCGATGTTGGACGACTGGGACAGGATCTGCGCGACCGTCATCCGCTGCGTCGGGCGCGGCTCGTGCTCGTGGATGATCCGGTCGGCGACGCGGATCGAGCTCTCCAGCGTGAACTCCGTCGACGGCGCCACGAGCTTCTCCGAGAGCGCGGCGGCTACGGTCACGACCTTGAACGTCGAGCCCGGCTCGTAAAGGTCGGTGACCGCGCGGTTGCGGCGGCGCGCGGGCGGGGTGACGCCGAACCTGTTCGCGTCGAAGCCGGGTGCGACCGCCATCGCGAGCACGGCGCCCGTCCGCGGGTCGAGCACGACCGCCGTGCCGCCCTTCGCGCCCCACCGCTTCACCGTCTCGCGTAGCACGCTCTCCGCCTTGGCCTGGATGCGGTGGTCGATCGTCAGGAAGACGTCGTCGCCGGCGCGCTCGGGCTTCGCCTCGATCACGTCGATCACCCGCCCGGCGGGGTCGGTGATCGTCGTCTGGCGGCCGGGCTTACCGACGAGCGTGCGGTCGAGCGAGCGCTCGAGGCCGTCGAGACCCTCGTTGTCGACGCCCGCGAAGCCGAGCACGTGCGCGGCGACGCCACGCTGCGGGTAGAAGCGCAGCTCCTCCGGATAGAAGCCGAGGCCGCGCAGGTTCTGCTGCTCGAGGGACGCCGCCTTGCCGGGGTCGGCCTTCCGCTTGACGTAGACGAAGTGGCGCGAGCGGTCGGCGAGCTGCGGGTAGAGCTCCTCGGCGTCGACGCCGAGCGCGCTCGCGGCGGCGAGCGCCACCTTGCGAGGGTTCCGCACCTGCCGCGGGTCGGCGTAGACCGTCGTCGCCTGCTCGCCGATCGCGAGCGGCTCGCCGGTGCGGTCGAAGATCGTGCCGCGCCCGGCCGGGATCTCCGTCGTCGTCTCGTGCTGCCGCGACGCCATCTCCTCGAGCGTCGAGGCATGGACGCCCTGGAGCCAGACGGCGCGCCCGAGCGTGCCCGCGAAGACGAGCACGAACACGCAGAGCAGCAGGCGGATGCGCCGGTTGGACGCCCGCTCGGTCACTGCCGTGGAGGCGCCAGCTGCACGTGGTAGGTCAGGTCGGGGTCGGCCTGCACGAGGCCGAGCTGCGACCGGGCCTGGGACTCGATCCGGGCGTTCGCCGACGCGCTCGAGAGCTGCGAGCTGAGCCGCTTCGCCTCGGCGCGGAGCTGGACGCGCTCCCGGCCGAGCTCGTCGAGCCGGACGTTCAGCTGGAGCACCGCGACGTTGACGGCGACGACCCCCGCGAGCAGGGCCGCGAGCACGACGATCCAGACGACGCCGCCGAACGGGCGCGCCTTCGCCTTCGCGCGTGCCGCCGGGTGGGCACGCGCCCGTGGGCGTGCGACCGACGGCGCCTCGACCCGTGCAGTCCCGGCCCAGGACGCCATCAGACCTTCACCGCCGCGCGCAGCTTCGCGGAAGCGGCGCGCGGGTTCTGCTCGACCTCGCGAGCGCCCGGGCGGACGGGCTTGCGCGTCAGGTCGCGCAGCACGGGCTCGTTGCCGCAGGCGCAGATCGGGAACTCCGGCGGGCAGGTGCAGCCACGCGCCTGCTCGCGGACGAACCGCTTCACGATCCGGTCCTCGAGCGAGTGGAAGCTGATCACGGCGATGCGGCCGCCGGGGCGGAGCATCCGCAGCGCCGCCGGGAGCGCGGCCTCGAGCGCGCCGAGCTCGTCGTTGACGGCGATCCGGAGAGCCTGGAAGACGCGCCTGGCCGGGTGCCCGTCGCCGAAGCGCGCGGGCGTCGGGATCGCCTGCTTGATCGTGTCCGCGAGGTCGGAGGTGCGCTCGTACGGCCGCTCGGCGCGGCGGCGGACGATCGCGCGGGCGATCTGGCGCGCGTAGCGCTCCTCGCCGAAGCGCTTGAAGATCAGCGCCAGCTCGCGCTCGTCGGCCTCGTTGACGAGCTCGCGGGCAGACAGCTCCGCGGACTCGTCCATGCGCATGTCGAGCGGCGCGTCGGCCGCGTACGAGAAGCCGCGCTCGGGCCGGTCGAGCTGCATCGACGAGACGCCGAGGTCGAGCAGGATCGCGTCGGCCTGGACGTCGTTCGCTGCGAGCTGGTTGAGGACGAGCGAGAACTCGCCGCGGAGGAAGCGGGCCTGCACGCCGCCGCTCGCCGCCTTGAAGCGGTCGAAGTAGGCGCGCGCGCTCGCGTCGCGGTCGATCGCGATCAGCTTGCCCTCGCCGTGCAGGTCGTCGGCGAGCAGGCGGGAGTGGCCGCCCGCGCCGAAGGTGGCGTCGACGACCGTCTCGCCGGGCCGCACCGCGAGCAGCTCGCGCACCTCCTCGGCGAGCACCGGGACGTGATCAGACGCGCTTCTCTGCAAGACGTTCGGCAACATCGTCTGCGCTCCCTTCGACCTTGGTGACGTGGTCCGCCCAGGCGGCGCGATCCCAGATTTCGAGGTGGTCGTGGACGCCCGCCACGACGACCTCACGCCCGAGCTTCGCGTGCCGGTTCAGCGCCGGCGGCACGAGCACGCGGCCCTGCTTGTCGAGCTCCGCGTCGGAGGCGGCGGCGAAGAAGAACCGCTTCAGCTCCCTCGCCTCCTTGGAGAACGGATCGAGCGGGGCGAGGCGGGCCTCCACCACGGCGTTCCAGTCGCCCCGGGCGTAGACGTCGAGGCATGCGTCGAGGCCGCGCGTGAGGACGACGCCTCCGGCCAGCGCGTCCCGGAAACGAGCCGGGAGCGTGAGCCGGTTCTTGTCGTCGATGGTGTGCTCGTATTCGCCGAAGAACATGGTTTCACGCCGATCAGGGTCTCCCACTTCGCCCCACTGTAAACCACACTCCCCCACTTGTCCACCCCGAGCAGCCACAGTTACCCCTTTCGGGGTTTGCGGCGGCCCGACGGGCTCCGGGCCGCTACGGCGCCTGGTCGACCGGTTGCAGCGGCTCGAACCGCAGCTCGGCCGAGGGACCGGTGAGCACGAGCATGCGGCCTTCCCGCCGGATCGTGTCGGTCACCCCGAGGGCGTCGAGGTAGGCGGCCTCCGCCGCCATGACCCGCGGCGGCTCGCAGGCCATCTCCGTCACCGCGAGGCCGCCCAGCACGATGCGGTCGCCCTCGATCTCGACCGGTCCGCCGTACGAGTTGCAGGCGGCCGT
>DATKBA010000215.1:0-3007 GCA_035514455.1 Gaiellaceae bacterium
CTCCTGCCGCTCCTCGGGCAGGTCGGGGTCCAGCATGAGCAGAATCTCGTAGTCGATCACGTTCCCGGTCTCCTTCCGTCAGGGCTTCCTCTGGTCTTAGGCGGCCTCGACGGCGAGCGGGCGCGGGAACGGCGCACGCGAAGACGAGGCAGGAAGCGGGCCTAGAGTAGCATCGGCGGGATGAAGCGCGGACTCGCATGGCTCGGCGGCGCGCTCGGCCTGCTCGCCTGGCTGCGCCTGCGCCGCCGCGGGCACGTTGCCCCGAGCGGCTCTCTCGATCCCGCGGCGGAGCTGCGCGCGCGGCTCGAAGAGGCGCGCGCGATCGACGACCGGGACGAGTTCGACGCCGCCGAGGGGCAGCCGCTCGAGGCGGCGGAGCCGCCCCGCTCGATCGAGGAGCGCCGCCGCGCGATCCACGAGAAGGCGCAGCAGGCGCTCGGCGAGATGCACCGCCCTCCCGGCGAGTAGCGACCCGGAAACCCTGTTGAGCAGGCTTCTTCGGCCCGGCGGCATACTTTGAGGCGATGAGCAAGCTGCCGCAGACGCGCGATCTCCCGCAGTCCGACGAGGGCTACGACCCCGCGCGGGTCGAGGAGGCGTTCGCCGCCTTCGCCGAGCGGGTGCGCGAGCTCGAGGCGGTCGCGGGCGAGCTGCGCGACGAGCTGCGCGCGCTCCGCGCCGAGCGGCGCGCCCCGGCGCTCCTCGACGACGAGCGCTGGCCGGTCGACCCGGTCGCACATCCCTCGCCCGACTGGGTCGCCGCGGTGCCGCCGCCGTTCGCCCGCGGCGTGACCGTGCCGCGCCTGGCGCTCGAGGCCGTCTTCCTGCTCGCCGTCGCCACGCTGGCCGGCCTGGCCGACCTGTCGGCCGCGTGGATCGTGCTCGTGATGGCGGTCGCCTGGGGCCTCGTCGCCCTCGCCGAGTGGGCCGCTGCCGCGAAGCGGGCGCGCTGGCGGCTCGACGAGATCGCCCCGCCGCTGGCGCCTGCCGAGGGCGCCGCGGAGACGACCGGGCCCTGGGCGATGCCGGTCGTTGAGGCGACGGTCGTCGACGAGGGCCCCGACCCGGAGTCGGCGACGATCGTGGCGAAGCTCCCCGCCGAGGAGCCCGAGCAGCCGGCGGAGGAGCCGGCGGCGGGCGAGCAGCCGCGGCGGTGGTTCGGCCTGAGGCGGCCCCGCCGCGCCGAGCCCGCGGCGGCCGATCCCTGGGAGGCCTAGCCTCTAGGGCCGGACGAAGCGCTCCGTCGCGCGCGCAAGTGCGCGGGCGAGCCGCTGCTGGTAGGCGGCCGAACGGAGCAGCGCAGCCTCGCGCCTGTTCGACATGAAGCCGGTCTCGACGAGCACGACCGGCACGTCGGCCCAGTTGAACCCGGTCAGGTCGCGGCGCTCGACGACTCCGCGGTCGCGGGCGCCGGTCGCCCGCACGAGCTCCGCCTGCAGCAACCTCCCCGCCCGCCGGCTGGGCGCGTGCACGTCGTCCGTCCAGCCTCGGCGCAGCGCAGGCACGAGCGTCGAGATCCCGCGCACGGAGGGGTCGGTCGACCCGTCCGCGTGGATGCGGATCATCAGCGCGGCGCCGCGCGCGTTGCAGAAGCGGGCGCGCTCGCGGTTGCCGCCGCGGTAGCCCGTGCCCTCTCGCGTGAGCACGACGCGGTAGCCGCGGGCGACCAGCTCCGCCCGGGCGCGCCGCGCGATCGCGAGCGCGACGGGCGCCTCCCCGGCCGCCCCGCCCGGGTCCTTGACTTTCAGCTCGCGCGAGCCGGGCCCGATCGGCTCGAGCTGCCGTCCGACCTCGGGCGCGGTGCCGTGGCCCGGGTCGAGGCAGATCAGCGCGGCGGCGGCGACCTCGGCGATCACCGCGGCAGTGCGAGCAGCTCGGCCAGCGCGTCAGCGTCCGGCTCCCACGCTCCCGCGGCCGCGTTCGCGCGCACCTGTTCGGGCTTCGTCGCCCCGGCGATCACCGAGGCCACGCCCGGAACGGCGGCGAGCCCGCCGATCGCGACGTCGAGGAGCGAGACGCCCTGCTCGCGTGCGAAGGCCTCTAGTCGCTCGACCGCTTCGAAGTGCTGCTCCTCGATCTCGCGCCCGTGCAGGCGCGTCCCCTCCGGCGCGGGCGCGCCGCGGTCGTACTTGCCGGTGAGGATCCCGCTCGCGAGCGGGAAGTAGGGGATGAAGCCGACGCCGAGCCGCTCGCACGCGGGCAGCAGCTCGTCCTCGGCCCCGCGCTTCAGCCAGGAGTACTCGCTCTGCTCGGAGGCGAACGGGGTCAGGCCGCGCTCGGCGGCGATCGCATGCGCCTCCTCGACCATCTGCGCGGTGAAGTTGGAGGAGCCGATCGCGCGCACCGTGCCCTCCTGCACCAGCTCGTGCAGCGCCTCGAGCGTCTCCTCGAGCGGTGTGACGCCGTCGGGGCGGTGGTACTGGTAGAGGTCGATTCGGTCGGTGCGGAGCCGGCGCAGCGACGCCTCGAGCGCCTTGCGGATGTACGGCCGCGCCCCGCGCGCGGTCTCGCCGTCGCCGAGGTCGTGGCCGAACTTGGTCGCGAGCACGACCTGGTCGCGCCGCCCCTCGAGCGCGCGGCCGATGACCTCCTCGCTGCCGCCGCGGTTGCCGTAGACGTCGGCGGTGTCGAAGAAGGTGACGCCCGCGTCGAGCGCCGCGTCGATCACCGCGCGAGAGGCGTCCTCGTCGATCCGGCCGCCGAAGTTGTTGCAGCCGAGGCCGACGACGGTGACGTCGAGCGCGGACGTGCCGAGGCGGCGGACTTCCATCGCCGCAGCCTAATCAGTACCGTCAGGGAGATGAGCGCGAACGGCGGCAAGAAGAGTCTCCAGGACGTGCTGCGCGAGCGGCGCGGCTCGACGCGGCTGCTCAGCCCGGTCGAGGCGTCGCAGCGCGCCGTCGCGCGGCGCCGCGAGGCGGTCGAGGCGGCGGCGCAGGACGCGCTCGCCCGCTGGCGCGACGGCCGCTCGCCCGACGGGCGCGTCAAGCTCGACCCCGATGTGTAC
>DATKBA010000216.1:0-3373 GCA_035514455.1 Gaiellaceae bacterium
TCGAGCTCGGCGTAGAGGATCCCCTCCTCGCCGTAGAGCGGGCCGGCGAGGTAGGACCCGTCCGGCCCGAGGATCGCCGAGCCCCCGCGGCCGAGCAGGTCGCGGCCCTCCAGCAGCGCCCGCAGCGGGAAGTCGTCCGGATAGGAGCCGGCCCGCTGGAAGTGGCAGGGGGCGACGACGAACGCGCGCGACTCGAGCGCGATGTGCCTGAGCGTGGCCTGCCAGGCGTCGCCGTCGTCGGCCGTCGAGGCGATGTAGATCTCGACGCCCGACTCGTAGAGCGAGAAGCGGGCGAGCGGCATGTAGTTCTCCCAGCAGATCAGCCCGCCGACCCGGCCGAGCGGCGTCTCGATCGCGCGCAGGCCGCGCCCGTCGCCCGGTCCCCAGACGAGCCGCTCGTGGTTTGTCGGCACGAGCTTGCGGTGGTGCAGGGCGAGCTCGCCCGCGGGCGAGTAGTAGAGCAGCGAGTTGTAGAGCGTGCCGGGCCGCGCCGGGTCGAGCTCGTTGACGCCGATCACGAGCCAGACGCCGTGCTCGCGTGCGGTCGCCGCGAGCCGGTCGGCGTCCGGGCCCGGCAACTCGAGCGACTCGCGATGGAGCAGCGCGAACGCCTCCTTCGCGCCCGGCTCGCCCCAGCCGGCGAGCGCCTTCGCCCAGACCGAGGACGGGTAGCAAGGTACGAACGTCTCCGGAAAGACGACGAGGCCCGCCCCCGCGCCTGCCGCCTCGGCCGTCCGCTCCTCGACGCGGTCGAGCGTGCGCGCCCGGTCGAGGATCGCCGGCTCGACCTGGACGCACGCGACGGTGACGGGAGCCTTCACGCCCACTCCAGCGGCTCGTACCCGCTCGTCCGCGGGGCGGAGACGATCAGGACGGTCGCGACGGCGTCGCCCTTGTTGACGACCGTCCGCTGCGGCCCGGGGTCGAGCCGGACGAACGTCCCGGCCGGCGCCGCGTGCTCCTCGCCGTCGATCACCATCGTCGCATCGCCGGCGAGCGTGACGAACACCTCCTCCTGGTCGCGCCCCGTCTCGTCGTGCTCCGGGATCGACTCGCCCGGCTTCAGCTCGCAGACGTTCATCCCGAACGCCTGCAGGCCGAGCGTCTTTCGCGCGAGCGCCCATTTCGGGAAGGGCCGCTCGAGGTCGTCCATGTGCACGATCGTGAAGCCGGGCATCTATGTCTCCTCCCAGTCAGGCTCCGGGCCGACCCCCACGCCCTCGGCGATGCGGTTGATGTAGTTGAAGTAGGCGATCACCTGGATCGCGTCGTGGATGGCCACGTCGTCCCAGCCGTGCGCGCGCAACGCGTCCGCATCCGCCGCTCCGACCGACCCCGGAGCGCGCGTGAGCGTGACGGCATAGTCGCAGAGCGCGCGGACCGGCGCGGGCAGCTCCGCGCCGCGATAGTCGTGGGCGGCGCACCGCACGAGCTCCTCGTCTGCGCCCTCTGCACGGAGGTCGTCTGCGTGGCAGCGCGTTCAGTAATGGCAGTCGTTCTCCCGCGAGACGACGGTCGCGAGCAGCTCCCGCTCCTGCCGCGCGAGCGGCGAGGGCCCGAACATCAGCTGCTTGTACAGCTCCATCGACGCCCGCAGCGCCCGCGGGTTCGGGCTCATCGCCTTGACGATGTTGAAGACCTTCCCCGCCCGCGCGAGCGCCGCCTCGTACTCCTCCTGCAGGAGCCCGGTCGCGTCCTTCGGGTCGATCAGCGCGATGTGCGGCACCGGCGGATCTTCGCACGACGGGCGCCGGGTGGGGGATCGCCGGATCCCCCACCCGCGCCGTGTGCCGTTACCGCCGCAGGTCGACGGGGAACGACACGAGCCGCCGCGACGAGACGCCGCCGAGCAGGTCCTCGCCGCCCTTGCGGGCCCGCACGAAGACGACGAGCAGCTGCTGCTGCGTCGCTGCGGGGAAGCCGCTCAGCTGGGTCATCGTCATCTGCGCCCAGCCGTCCGCTCCCGTGGCCTGCTCGGCCGGGACCGTGAACTGGTTGAACGGCACCGCGGTGGCGTAGACGAGCGCACCCTGCACCGCCTTGCCGCGGCAGGTGACCTGGAAGCGCAGCGTCACCCTCTGCGTGGACCGACCGACGACCGACGGGCTGATGCTCTGCGCGGCGACGAGCAGCCGCTCGGGCGAGCCCACGCTCGCGATCTGGATCGGCGCGTTCCCGCCGCAGCCTGCAGGCGGCGGCGTGGCAGCCGCGCGGATCACCGCGGTCGGCACGGAAGAGGCGTTCGCAGACCCGGCGCTGTTCGTCGCGGTGACGCGCACGCGGAGCGTGTTGCCCACGTCGACTTTGCGCAGCTGGTACGTGCTCGCCGTGGCCCCACCGATATTGGAGCACGCGCCGCCGTTCGTGTCGCAGCGCAGCCACCTGTAGGCGTAGGTGATCGGCGCCGTACCGGTCCAGGTCCCCGTGGTCGCCGTGAGCGTCTTGCCCTCTTCGGGCGTCCCCGAGATCGTCGGCGGCACGGTGTTCTTCGGCGCAACCACCGTGGCCGCGCCGCTCCCCTCGGTGAATCCCGCGACGCCCGCGACCAGCAGCAGCGCGCCTACGAGCAGAAGCCCGATTACTTTTGGTGTACGTGACATGTACGTGTTCCCCCCTACCTAGACAAGTCTTCTCGTTGCCTCTTCTGTCACGAAGGGGGACCCGCGAAACGCCTTTTCTGATTCCCGAACAACATTCGTGCTACGCGCAGTCGCCTCCGCCGACGCTCCTCAGGGATGCCGGAGCCGCGAAGCGGCTCCCTTCAGGGGTCTTCGCGGAGAATGAAGCGGAGCGGCCCCGGAGTCGAACCGAGCAAGCCGTGGGTTGCACGACCGGGCCGATTTTGAAGACCGGCTGGGCCACCGGGCCCGTGCCGCTCCGCCGAGGAGCCTAGCTAGCTGCCGTACTTCTGCTTCAGGGCGGCGATCGACGAGGAGTCGTAGAGCGGCGCCGCCGGGTCGAGCGCGAGCAGCTCCTCGCGAGCCGGGACCCGGGCCAGGTCCTGGCCCAGCTTGCGCGCGCGGCGGTGGCAGCCCTCGCACAGCGTGATCAGGTCCCGACCGGGGTGTTCAGCGCCGAGCGCATCGTGGCTCAGGTGGTGTGCCTCGACGCCCTCGGCTGTACGGCACGCCTCGACCTCGCACGCGGCCGCGAACGCGAGCTGCGCGCGCACGCGGCGCGACCAGTGGCCGGTGCCGTAGTAGGCCTCCGACGAGAGCGCGAAGAGCCGGCGGTACACATCGGGGTCGAGCTTGACGCGCCCGTCGGGCGAGCGGCCGTCGCGCCAGCGGGCGAGCGCGTCCTGCGCCGCCGCCTCGACCGCCTCGCGGCGCCGCGCGACGGCGCGCTGCGACGCCTCGACCGGGCTGAGCAG
>DATKBA010000217.1:0-3766 GCA_035514455.1 Gaiellaceae bacterium
TGGTCCGGGCAGCGGATCCCGACGGGGCCGAAGGTCATGCAGTCGGGGCAGATGCCGCGCCCGCACTCGGAGCAGGAGACGCCCGTCTCGCGGTCGGGGTGCCGGTAGCACCTGAGCAGCTCCGCCATCCGGATTAGCCTAACCGGATGCAGGTCCACGTCGCCTTCACTCCGGACGAGGCCGCGTCCGCCCCGACCGGGATCGTCGTCGACGTGATCCGGGCGACCTCGACGATCGCGCAGGCGCTCGCGGCGGGCTACGAGCGCGTCCTCTGCGTCGCCGAGATCGAGCAGGCGCGGGCGCTCCGCTCCGAGCTGCCGGACTCCCTCGTCGGCGGCGAGCGCGACGCGATCCGGATCGAGGGCTTCGACGTCGGGGCCTCGCCGCGCGAGTTCCTCGAGCGGCGGGCGGCGACGCTGATCCTCTCGACGACGAACGGGACGCGCTCGATCGTCACGGCCGCCGAGCGCTCCGACGAGGTGCTCGTCGGCAGCCTCCTCAATCTCGACGCCGTCGCGCGCGCCGCGGCCGCGCGCGGGGAGGACGTCGCCGTGATCTGCGCTGGCTACAAGGGCGCGTTCGCGCTCGACGACGCCTACTGCGCCGGCCGGATCGTACAGCTGCTCGACGGCGAGCCGACGGATGCCGCGGTCGCGGCGGAGACGCTCGCCCGCGCCTACCCGAACGCGCTCGCGGGCCTGAATGCGCGCACCTACGGGCCTCCGGGGCTCGAAGAGGACATCGCCTTCTGCGCGCGGGAGAGCGTTCTGGACATCGTCCCGCGCCTTGCCGGGATGCGCGGTCCGGCTGCCGAGATCGTCCTCTAGCGGTTGGCGTCGTTGTCGAGCCAGGTCCCGGAGACGACCGACCAGAACTCCGGTTGCCGCTTGAAGCCGAGCGATTCGTAGAGCGCCTGGGCGTCGCTCGTCTGGAGCCCGACGTGTTGACCGGGAACCGCCTCGATCAGCTGCTGGATCAGCCGTGACGCGATTCCCTGCCTGCGGTGGGACGACGCGGTCCACACGTCGACGAGGTATGCGTTGCAGACGCCGTCGGAGAGAAGGCGGGCCATGCCGACGACGCAGTCGCCGTCGCGTGCGAGCGCAACGTGCTGCGACTGCTCGAACGAGCGCCGGAGCGCCTCAGGTGACCGTCCGTTGTCGAAGTCGTCGGCGAGGAGGTCGGCCTTCGCCTGGACCCAGTCGACGCCGTCGAGCGAGTCGTCGATCCGAACTGCCACGTCCCGAGTCTAGGCCGCGGCGGGGAGGAGCACGCGGAACGTCGAGCCTGAGCCAGGCTCGCTCTCGACCTCGATCCGGCCGCCGCTCTGGTCGACGACGCCGTACGCCGTCGCCAGCCCGAGCCCGGTTCCCTTGCCCTTCTCCTTCGTCGTGAAGAACGGCTCGAAGACCCGGGCGCGTGTCTCCTCGTCCATGCCCGAGCCGGTGTCGCTCACCTCGACGGCGACGAACGGCCGACTCTCGCGCTCGACCGCGTGCGTCGCGATCGTCAGGCTGCCGCCGTCGGGCATCGCGTCGCGCCCGTTCAACGCAATGTTGAGGACGACCTGCACGAGCTGGTCCGGATCGGCCTCGACCTCGGCGACGCCGCAGTCGAGCTCGGTCACGAGCCGTACGTCGCCGCCGAGGGTGCGCGCCAGCATCGCCTCGAGGTCGCGCACGACCTGGTTCACGTCGAGCCGCTGGGGCAGCAGCATCTGCTTGCGGCTGAAGCTGAGGAGCTGCCGCGTCAGCACGGCCGCATGGCCTGCCGCCTTCCGGATCTGCTCGACGTCGTCGGCGCGCAGGTCGCCGGCCTCGAACGAGGCGGCGAGCAGGTCCGCGTAGCCGCCGATCGCGGTCAGCATGTTGTTGAAGTCGTGCGCGATCCCGCCCGCGAGCTGGCCGACGGCGTCCATCTTCTGCGACTGGCGCAGCTGCTCCTCCAGCTGCTTGCGCTCGGTGATGTCGAGCAGGAAGCCCTGGTGGCAGACGATCGCCCCGGCGGCGTCGTAGACGGGGATCGTGTGGTCGAGCACCCACACCACCCGGCCGTCGCGCGCGATGAACCGGAACTCGGCGCGAGTGGGCGTGCCTTCGGCCCGCGCGACTCGCGCGATCTCGTCGACGCGCTCGCGGTCGTCGGGATGGATGCAGGTTCTCGCCAGCTCCGGGCTCGCCTGCCACTCCTCCGCCGAGTAGCCGAGCAGGCCCTCCAGCTGCGGGCTCATGTACAGGGCCTCGAAGTGGTCCTCGACGCTGTTCATGTAGGTGACGAGCGGCATCTTCTCGATCAGGTTGCGATAGCGGTCCTCGGCGGCGTGCAGCTCGCTGAGGTCGCGGATGAAGCCGACGAACATCGCCTCGCCGCCGATCTCGAGCCGGGCGACGCTGAGCTCGACCGGGAAGACGGAGCCGTCGGCCCGCATCGCCGTGAGCTCGATGCGCCTGCCGAGGACGGAGCTCTCTCCCGTCGCCAGGTACCGCCGCAGGCCGGCCTCGTGCGCGTCGCGAAACTCAGGTGGGACGATCAGGTCGGCGAGGCTGCGGCCGATCGCGTCCTCGCGTGCGTAGCCGAACGTGCGCTCGGCGGCCGGATTGAACTCGCGGACGAGCCCGTGCTCGTCCATCGTCACGACGCAGTCGAGCGCGGCCTCGACGATCGCGCGGCGTTCGTCCGCCTGCCGGCATGCCTCCGCGGCGGCCGCGCGGAGCTCCAGCTCGGTCGTCACGGCCGCGGCCAGGCCCTCGGCGATCTCCACCTCGGCGTCACTCCACGGGCGCGCGGTGCGCTCGACGGCGCAGAGCGCCCCGATCACCTCGCCCGACGCGGTCCGGAGGGGGACGCCGAGATACGCGCCGATCCCGAGCTCGTGGAGGCCGGCCTCGTCGCGGGCGAGCGGATCGGAAACCGTGTCGCCGACCGCGAGCGGCGCGCCGGACGCGACGACGTGGCGGCAGATCGTCTGCGAGAGCGTCTTCCGCTGTCCGGGCACGACCTCGGGCAGGCCGGTGATCCCGGCGAAGACGATCTCGTCCTCGGCGCAGTCGGCGAGCGAGACGAACGCGGCCGACGCGCCGACGGCTTTCGCGGTCAGCTGGGCGAGCCGGTCGAAGGTCGCGTCCGAGTCCGGGTGAGGCTGGGAGCGGTCGGTGAGGACAGTAGTCACACGGCCGTGATCGGCCGGGGCCGGTGGGGTTTGACAGGAACACCTGTTCGGGTATAGAACACATGTTCGTGATCGCCTGTCTCCTCATCCCCGGCTTCGAGTTGCGCGCGGCGCTGCGGGAGCGGCCGCGGCTCGCGCTCGAGCCGGCGGCGCTCGCGCCCGGGGCGGGCGAGGAGGCGCTCGTCGGCCCCGTCACCGCCGCGGCCGAGCTCGCGGGCGTGCAGCCGGGGATGCGCCTGGGGGAGGCGCTCGCGACCTGCCCGCAGCTCGTGCTCGTCGAGCCCGATCCGGCCGCGGTCGAGCGCGAGTGGGAGGCGGTGCTGCGCCGGCTCGAGGACTCGGGCTTCGCCGTCCAGCCGGAGGAGCTGGGCCGCGTCTTCTTCGAGACGAAGGGCGTCGAGCGGCTGTACGGAGGACTGGAGGCGGCGCTCGCGCGCGCGCTCGCCTCCGTCGGAGCTGCCTGGGACCCACGCGCGGGCGCTGCCGAGCGCCGGTTCGCCGCCCTCGCGGCGGCGAGCGTCGCGCGTCCCGGGCAGGCACTCGTCGTGTCGGCCGGCACGGAGGAGGGGTTCCTGGCACCGCTGCCCCTCTCGCTCC
>DATKBA010000218.1:0-14442 GCA_035514455.1 Gaiellaceae bacterium
TTGGAGCCGAGCCCGCCGGAGCCGTAGGGATGCTCGGCCGGCTCGGTCAGCTGCACGAACGAGAGCTGGCCGATCTTCATCCCGAAGTAGATCGTGATCGGCAGGTTGGCGACGTTCGAGAGCTCGAGCGTCACGTGCCCGTCCCAGCCGGGATCGATGAAGCCGGCGGTCGAGTGGATCAGCAGCCCGAGCCGGCCGAGTGAGCTCTTGCCCTCGAGCCTTGCGACGAGGTCGTCCGGCAGCCGGACGCGCTCCAGCGTCGAGCCCAGCACGAACTCGCCCGGGTGGAGGATGAACGGCGTCTCGTCGTCGATCTCGACGAGCTCGGTCAGCTCCTCCTGCTCCTGCTTGACGTCGATGTAGGGGTAGCGGGAGTTGCGGAAGACGCGAAACCAGCGGTCGACGCGCACGTCGAGACTGGACGGTTGCATCAGCGAATCGTCGTACGGGTCGACCTCGATCCGGCCTTCGTCCAGCATGCGGCGGATCGTGACGTCGGAGAGGACCACCGCGGGATTCTACGTTGCGGTTGCGAAAACGCCGGATTCCGCATACCGTTCCCCGGCCCGTGTCGATGTTGTTCGAGCCGATGGAGCCGAACGAGCGCTTTCGCGCGCGGCGTGATGACGCACGCCGACGCCGCAAGCGCCGTCGCGCCGTGCTCGTCGGGCTGCTGCTCGGCATCACCGCGACCCTCGCCGCCGGCGCGAGCTTCGTCATGGACGACGAGGGCACCGTCGCCGCCGGCGCGAAGCCCGCCGCGAAGCCCGCCGCGAAGGAGGCCACACCCGCGCCCAAGCCGGCGGTCAAGCAGCCGCGCGCGCTGCCCGAGGAGGTGCGCGGCATCCACGTGACGATGGCGCTCGCCTCGCTCGACGGGAAGCTGGAGGAGTACCTGGAGCTCGTCGACGAGGGCATGAACACGCTCCAGCTCGACGTCAAGGACGAGAACGGCGAGGTCGGGTTCGTCCCGTCCGCCGTCCCGCTGGCGCTGGAGGTCGGCGCCGCGAAGCCGTACTACCGCCCGCGTGAGGCCGCGAAGCTCGTCCACGCCAAGGGCGTCTACCTGATCGGACGAGTCGTCACGTTCGAGGACCCGATGCTCTCGGCCGGCCGGCCCGAGCTCGCGATCAAGAACCCGGACGGGTCGATCTGGCGCAACCACGCCGGCCTCGGCTGGACGAACCCCTACGACCGGCGCGTGTGGGACTACAACATCGCGATCGCCGAGGTCGCCGCCCGCGCCGGCTTCGACGAGATCCAGTTCGACTACGTCCGCTTCCCCACCGACGGGGACATCGATTCGATCGTCTACCCGAACAAGACCGCGACTCCGCCCGGCTGGGTGATCGCGGAGTTCGTCCACTACGCCAGCAAGCGGCTGAAGCCGCTCGGCGTCCGGGTCTCCGCGGATGTGTTCGGGCTCGCCGCGACGCGCGACCTCGGCATCGGCCAGATCCCGCGCCGGCTCGCGAAGTACGTCGACGTGATCTATCCGATGGTCTATCCCTCGCACTACGGCCCGGGCGAGTACGGGCTCGAGGACCCGAACGCCGCTCCCGGGGACACCGTCGAGTGGTCGCTCTCGCACTTCCGCCGCGAGCTCCGGGGCGGCAAGGCCGAGCTGATCCCCTGGCTCCAGGACTTCTCCTACGGGCGCACGTATGGGCTCGCCGACGTCCGGGAGCAGATCGAGGCCGCGCGGCTGATGGGCGCCCGCGGCTACCTGCTCTGGAACCCGCTCGGCGTCTACACCCCCGGCGCCCTCGCGCCACCCTCCTAGACCTTGTTACGATCGCCGCGTGGCGATCGGCGACGTGATGAGGACGCGCGTGGTGAGCGTCAACACGGGCGACTCGGCCCGGATCGCCGTCCTGCGGATGCTGGAGGAAGGGGTCGGCTCGGTCGCGGTCTGCGACGGCGACACGCTCGTCGGCATCTTCACCGAGCGCGACGTGCTCGCCCTCGCCGGCGAGCAGACCGACCTCGACGCCGTCCTGATCGAGGACGTGATGACCCGCGACCCGTACACGGTCGACGCCGACGTCCCCGTGCTCGACGCCGCGCGCCTGATGGCGGAGCGGAAGGTCCGCCACCTGCCCGTCGTCCAGGGCGGCCACCTGCTCGGGATGATCGGCATCCGCGACGTGCTCGGCAGTCTCGTCGAGCGCGCGTGGCAGGCGCACGACGAGGACGCGCACGACACCGCGCGCGCTCTCTTCCGCGACCGCACCTAGAGGCTACGGAGCCAGGCGGGTACGCGACCAGCCTGCGCTGTCGCGCTCGTAGCGGACGCGGTCGTGCAGCCGGTCGTCCCCGTGCTGCCAGAACTCGTATGCGTCGGGGACGAGCCGCAGCCCGCCCCAGTGCGGCGGCCGAGGCACGTCCTCGCCGGGGAAGCGCGCGAGCGCGTCCGCGTAGAGCCGGTCGAGCTCGCTGCGGTCAGCGAGGGGGCGGCTCTGCGGCGAGGCCCAGGCGGCGACGCGGCTGCCGAGCGGCCGTGTATGGAAGTACGACTCCGACTCCGCGTCGGGCACGCGCTCGACCGCTCCCTCGACGCGCACCTGCCGACCGAGCGGCTGCCACCAGAAGAGGAGCGCCGCCCACGGGTTGGCCGTGAGCTCGTCCCCCTTTCTGCTCTCGTAGTTCGTGTGGAAGCCGAAGCCGCGCTCGTCCGCCGCCTTCAGCAGCACGGTCCGCGCAGACGGCCTGCCGCCGGGCGTGGACGTGGCCAGGGTCATCGCCTCGGGCACCGGCAGGCCGGCCTCGCGCGCCTCCGCGAACCAGCGCTCGAACTGGCGCAGCGGGTCGGGATCGAGGTCGCGCGCGTCCATGCATGAACAGTATTCACGTATGCAGTACGGCCGCCCGGTGAGCTAGGCTGCGCCGGCCATGGCGACGACGAGGACGATCGACATCCGCACCGCGATCCCCGGCCCGCGCTCGCAGGCGATCCTCGATCGGAAGGACCGCGTGATCGCGAACGCGAAGTCGATCCTGCTCCCGATCGTCGCGCACGAGGGCCGCGGCGCGACGCTCACGGACGTCGACGGCAACACCTTCATCGACTTCACCGGCGGAGTCGGCTGCCTCAACACCGGGCACGCGCACCCCCGGGTCGTGGAGGCCGCCACGGAGCAGCTGGCGCGCTTCGCGCACACCGACTTCACCGTCGTCCCGTACGAGCCGTACGTCGAGCTCGCCGAGCGCCTGCTCGAGCGGGCGCCGTTCCGCGGCCCCGCGAAGGCCGCGTTCTTCAACGCCGGCACCGAGGCCGTCGAGAACGCCGTCAAGTTCGCGCGCCTCTACACGCGGCGTCCTGCGGTGATCGCGTTCGAGGGCGCCTTCCACGGCCGCACCCTGCTCGCGCTGACGCTCACGTCGCGGCCGTACCCGTACAAGCTCGGGATGGGCCCGCTCGCGCCCGAGGTCTACCGCGCTTCCTTCCCGACCGACTACCGCGGTCCAGACGCCGAGACCGCGCTGGCCGAGTTGCGGGGGATGTTCTCGACCCACGTCGCCGCCGAGCAGGTGGCCGCGATCATCGTCGAGCCCGTCCAGGGCGAGGGTGGCTTCCTGCCCGCGCCGCAGGCGTTCATGGAGGGGTTGCGCTCGATCTGCGACGAGCACGGCATCTGCCTGATCGTCGACGAGGTGCAGACGGGCTTCGCGCGCACCGGGAAGCTGTTCGCGATCGAGCACTACGGGATCGAGCCCGACCTGATCACGCTCGCGAAGTCGATCGCCGCCGGCCTGCCGCTCTCGGGCGTGCTCGGGAAGGCGGAGATCCTCGACGCGGCCCACGACGGCGCCGTCGGCGGAACCTACGTCGGCAACCCGGTCGCGCAGGCGGCCGCGCTCGCCGTGCTCGAGGTGATCGACGAGGAGGGGCTGGTCGACCGCGCGAACGCGATCGGCGAGACGATGCGGGCCCGGATGCTCGCCTGGCAGGAGCGCTTTCCGGCAATCGGCGACGTGCGCGGCGTCGCCGCGATGCTCGCGATCGAGCTCGTCGCCGACCGCGCGACGAAGCAGCCCGCGCCGGCGCTCGCCCAGGCGGTCACCGAGGCGGCGCTGCAGCGCGGCCTGCTCCTGCTCAAGGCCGGCGTGCACGGCAACGCGATCCGCGTCCTCTGCCCGCTCGTGATCACCGACGCCGAGCTCGACGAAGCGCTCGCGGCGTGGGAAGACGCGCTTGTGGACGTGTTGGGTTAGTCGAACGCGCGAGCCGCGAAGCGGCTCCTTCAGGGTTCTCGCGCGCTGAGCATCCGCGCCTGCGGATGCTTAGCCTGCGCAGGAAAGAGGTATCAGTAGGCTCGTGCAAGTGCGCCAGCAGACGATCGCGGACCGATACGAGCTCAAGGAGATGGTCGGCAGCGGCGGCATGTCGAGCGTCTACCGGGCGCTCGACACGCTGCTCGAGCGTCACGTCGCGCTGAAGATCCTGCACGAGCAGTTCGGCGGCGACGACGACCACGTGGAGCGGTTTCGCCGCGAGGCGCGGGCGGTCGCCCAGCTCTCGCACCCGAACATCGTCACCGTGATCGACCGGGGCGAGGAGGACGGCAGGCAGTTCATCGTCTTCGAGCTGATCGACGGCGAGAACCTGAAGGAGCTCGTCGAGCGCGGCGGGCCGTTGCCCGTGCGGCGCGTGCTCGAGCTCGGCCTCGAGATCGGCCGCGCGCTCGCCTTCGCGCACGCGCAGGGGCTCGTGCACCGGGACGTGAAGCCGCAGAACGTCCTCCTGAGCGAGGACGGCGTGGCCAAGGTGACCGACTTCGGGATCGTGCACTCGCTCGACGCGGTCGGGCACACCGAGACGGGCACCGTGCTCGGGACGAGCCACTACATCGCGCCCGAGCAGGCACGCGGCGAGCGCGTCGACGCGCAGACCGATGTCTACTCGTTCGGCGTCGTCCTCTTCGAGCTGCTCACGGGGGACGTCCCCTACCCGGGCGACAGCTTCCTCACGGTCGCGATGAAGCACGTCAACGACCCCGTGCCCGGCGTGCTCGAGCGTAGGCCCGACACGCCGCTGCGCCTCGCGTCGCTCGTCGAGCGCAGCCTCGCCAAGCAGCCGTCCGAGCGCCCGGCGTCGATGGACGACCTTGTCGCCGAGCTCCAGGCCTGTCTCAACGATCTCGACGCGAAGGACGGCGGCGAATCGACGATGATCGTGCGCACCCCGGTCGCTCCGGCGCGCAAGGCGCGGCCGGCGCGGACGCCTCGCCCCTCCCGGCCTGCGGTCCCGCTCTGGCCGTTTCTCGTGGCCGCCCTGACGCTCGCGGCTCTGATCGGCGGCGTGCTCTTCCTCGGCGGCGGCGACGGCGGCGGTGGTCCGCTGGCCGGCGCCCAGGGCGGTGAGGCCGTGCAGCTCGCGGGCGTCGGCGCGTACGACCCGGACGGCGGGGACGGCGAGCACGACGAGGAGGCGCCGCTCGCGACCGACGGGGACGCGTCCACCTACTGGCCGACGTCGACCTACCGCGCGAGCCTCGAGGCGATCGGCAAGTCCGGCGTCGGGCTCGTCCTCGACGCGGGCGAGCAGACGCAGCTCTCCCAGCTGGCGGTCTCGACCGACACTCCCGGCTTCACCGCCGAGATCCGGGCCGGCGACTCTCCCGAGGGCCCCTTCGAGCAGGTCGTCGGCGCCTCGCAGACCGTCGGCCCGAGCACGGTCTGGGACCTCGAGGACGCGGACGCGCGCTACTACGTCGTCTGGATCACCGAGCTCGACCGCGTCGCGCACGTCAACGAGGCCACGGCCTCGTAGCGCTAGTACACGAGGCCCGAGCGGCGCTCGTGCCGCTCGAGCGCGAGCCGGATCAGCCGGTCGAGCAGCTCGGCGTACGGGATCCCGGACGCCTCGAAGAGGCGCGCGTAGACGCTCGTCGCGGTGAAGCCGGGAATCGTGTTCAGCTCGTTGACGACCACCTCTCCGCTCTCGCGGACGAAGAAGTCGACGCGCGCCATCCCCTCGCACTCGGTCGCCACGAACGAGTCCACCGCCAGTTCCTGTACCCGGGCGGCCGTCTCGTCGGGGATCCGGGCCGGAACGATGATGTCCGAGCCGCCCTCGTCGTACTTCGCCGCGTAGTCGTACCACTCGGCGTGCGGGACGATCTCGCCCACGACCGAGGCGAGCGGCGGCGGGCGCAGGTTGCCGAGCACGCCGCACTCGACCTCGACGCCGTCGAGCAGCTCCTCGACGAGCACCTTCTCGTCGTGGCGGCGCGCGAGCGCGACGGCCTCGACGAGCTCGGCCTCGTCGTGGGCCTTCGTGATCCCGACCGACGAGCCCAGCCGGGCCGGCTTGACGAAGACCGGGAAGCCGAACGGGTTCTCGATCTCGTCGCCCAGGCGCAGGGTCACGTTGCGGGCGACGGGGATGCCGCGGTCGCGGAGCACGGCCTTGAAGAGGTCCTTGTCCATGCAGAGTGCCGACGCCGCGACGCCCGCGCCGACGTAGGGCACGCCGGCGAGCTCGAGCAGCCCCTGCACCGTCCCGTCCTCGCCGAAGGGCCCGTGGAGGACGGGGATGACGACGTCGACCGCGCCGAGCGCCTCGGCCGGCCGCGAGTCGGCGAGCACCGGCAGCGTCTCGGCGACGCCGCCGGGAGCTAGTGACACTGTGTCACCAGGCGCCTCGAGCTCCCACCGCCCGTCGCGGCCGATCGCGATCGTCGTCGTCTCGTACCGGTCCGGGTCGAGCGCCGCCAGCACCGAGCGCGCGGAGGCGAGCGAGATGTCGTGCTCGCTCGAGCGTCCGCCCGCGAGCACGGCGACGCGGAGCTTCCCGCTCACGGGGACGGCGGCCCCGGCGGGCCTGAGGGCTCCTCGAAGCGGCCGACGACGATCACCACGGTCGTGCCCTGCTCCGCCTCGCTGCCGCCCTCGGGATCCTGCGAGAGCACGCGCCCGTCGAGGTTCTCGTCCTCGACGATCTCCTCCACTGCCTGCACCTGGAAGCCGGAGGTCTCCAGCTGCTGGCGGGCGTCCGACTCGAGCTGGCTCGTCACGTCGGGCACCTGCGACGTCTGCGGGCCCTCGGACACCTGCAGGGTGATCACGGAGCCCCGGCCCTGCTGCGTGCCTGCCGCGGGGTTCTGACCGACGACGACGCCCGCCGCCGCCTCGTCCTCGACGTCCTCGCGCGCGACCGCGAAGCCGAGCCCTTGGAGCTGCGACTCCGCGCTCTCGTACGGGCTTCCGATCACGTTCGGGACCGTGATCGGCCGCGGGCCCTTCGAGATGTTGACGCGCACGGTCGAGCCCTGGACGAGCTCGGTGCCCGCCTTCGGCGCGGTCGCCGTGACGGTGTCCACCGGCTCGAGCGAGTTGACCGAGACGACGTTCGCCTCCAGTCCCGCGGCCGTGAGCGCCGCGACCGCGTCGTCGCGGCTCTGGCCGACGACGTCGGGGACGCGCGTCTTCGGCTTCCCCGTCGAGACCTTGATCGTGACGAAGTTGCCGCGCTCGATCCGGTCACCGGGCTGCGGGTCCTGCTCGAAGACGATGCCCGCCTGCGCCTCTTCGTGGGCCTCGCGCAGGATCAACTCCTTCAGGCCGGCGTCGCGGATCTGCCGCACGGCGAGCCGCTCGACGCTGCCCTCGACGTCGGGCACGGCCACCGGCTCCGTCGCGCTCAGCTGCGACTGCAGCTCCTGCCAGACGAAGAAGCCGCCGACGAGCGCGCCGCCGATCAGCAGCAGGGCCAGCAGCCACGGCCAGAAGGCGCGGCGCCGCGGCGGCTCGTCGTACTCGTAGTAGCGGCCCGGCGTGTAGGTCGTGCTCGCTGCGGCCGGGCCGATCGTCGTCGCGGCCTCGGCCACCTCCGTACGCGAGAGCACCGTCGTCGCGGCCTCGGCGGTCTCGGCGGAGACGCCGATGCCGCGGGCGATCCGCTCGAGGTCCGAGTCCATCTCCTCGGCGGAGTGGTAGCGGTCGGCGGCATCCTTTGCGAGCGCGCGCAGCGTCACGTAGTCGAGGTCGCGCGGGATTTCGGCGCGGTGCGTGGAAGGCGGCGCCGGCACCTGCGAGAGATGCTTCATCGCGATCTCGACGGGCGTCTCGCCGGTGAACGGCACCGTGCCCGTCAGCAGCTCGTAGAGCACGATCCCCGTGGAGTAGAGGTCGGAGGTCTGGTCGACCGGCGCGCCGCGCGCCTGCTCGGGGGAGAGGTACTGGGCGGTGCCGATGATCGACCCCGCCTCGGTCATCTGGCTGGCGGCGCCCGCGCGGGCGATCCCGAAGTCCATCACCTTGACGCGCCCCTCGCCGTCGACGATCACGTTGTGCGGCTTGATGTCGCGGTGGACGATCCCGTTTCGGTGCGCGAAGCGGAGCGCGGAGAGGATCTGGCGCGTGTAGTCGATCGCGATCCCGAGCGGCGAGGGGCCGCGGGCGACGATCAGCTCCTTCAGCGTGCGCCCCTCGACGTACTCCATCGCGATGTAGTAGGTGCCCTCGGCCTCGCCGCGGTCGTAGATCGAGACGATGTTCGGGTGCGAGAGGCCCGCCGCGTTCTGCGCCTCGCGGCGGAAGCGCTCGACGAACTGGGAGTCGCGCGCGTGGCGGTCGTCGAGGATCTTGATCGCGACGCGCCGGCCGAGCTCCTGGTCCTCGGCGAGGTAGACGTTCGCCATCCCGCCCGAGCCGAGCTTGCGGACGATCTGGTAGCGGCCGTCGAAGAGCGTGCCGATGAGGTGGTCGCCGGAAGGCATAGGGAGACAGGTTAGGAGTTCGCCGCGGCCCCGAGGAGTGCCTGCAAGACGCTGCGGGCGACCGGAGCCGCCGTCTCGCCGCCGGTCGAGTTCTGCTGCTCGACGACGACGGCGATCGCGACCTGCGCGCGGTCCTTCCCCGCATAGCTGATGAACCAGGTCGTATTCAGCCCCTCGATCCCCGTCTCCGCGGTGCCCGTCTTGCCCCCGACGACGAAGCCCGGGAGGCGTGCGGCCGTGCCGGTGCCGCCCTCGACCGCCTCGCGCATCATCGCGGCGACCGCCTGCGCGGTCTCCGGCTTCACGGCGCGGCCGAGCTCGTCGGGCTTCGTCCGCTGCACGATCGCCCCGTCGGGGGCGACGATCCGGTCGATCACGTGCGGGCGCATGAGGACGCCGTTGTTCGCGATCGCGGCGGCGACCATCGCCATCTGGAGGGGCGTCACCAGCAGGCGTTCCTGGCCGAACGCGAACCGGCCCGGGTCGACGTCCGTGTCCTCCCTGGGGTCGAAGAGCCCGCCGTCCTGGAAGAGGCCGCTCGGCGAGCGCTCGCCGGACGGCGTCTCCAGCGGCGGCGTCTCGTAGAAGCCGAACTTCTTCGAGGCCTCGACGATCGCCTTCGAGCCCAACTCCTTGCCGATGTTGCAGAAGACGGAGTTGACGGAGTGCCGCAGGGCGGTGCGCAGATCGAGTCGCCCGAAGGGCCGGTTCGTGTCGTAGTTGTTCACCCGCTTGCCGTAGACCTCGCAGTAGCCCGGGTCGACGAAGCTGGAGTCGGGCCGGAACTTGCCGGAGTCGAGTGCTGCCGCCGCCGTCACGACCTTGAACGTCGAGCCCGGCGCGTAGAGGCCGGCGGTGGCGCGGTTGAGGAGCGCGTCGGGGCGCTTGCAGTCGGCCTTGACGCCGGTCACGCGGTCGAATGCCTCCTCGACGAGGTTCGGGTCGTAGGTGGGCGAGGAAGCCATCACCAGCACCTTGCCCGTCGACGGCTCGAGCGCGACGACCGCGCCGCAGCGGCTCCCGAGCGCGTTCTGCGCTGCCCGCTGCCCGCGCGGGTCGAGCGTCAGCAGGAGGGAGTTCCCCCGGATCGTCGTGCCCTTGAGCCGGTCGACCGCGGTGTCCAGCACGGTCGAGAGGTTCGCGTTCGAGCCGGTCAGGTAGTCGTTCATCGAGCGCTCGAGCCCGGTGCGGAAGCGCGACTGGGTCGAGTAGCCGTGCACGTGCGCGGCCAGCCCGCGCTGCGGGTACTCGCGGAAGTAGAGCGTGCGCCCGCCGACCTTCTCCTCGCGGTTGCGGGCGAGGCCGGTCCCCTTGGTCGCGATCGCGCCCCGCTCGATCGTGAACTGGGCGACGCGCTGGATCTGGTTGTCCTGGCGGTCGGCGAGGTCGCCGGCCGCCCAGGCCTGCCAGTAGGTCGTCGCGACGACGAGGGAGACGATCAGGCCGACGCCGGCCAGCGCGAGGCGTGTGATCTGGCGGTTCATGCGAGCCGGTTGGCGCGGTTGGAGACGTGGAGGAGCAGTGCCAGCAGGACGAAGTTGGCGACCACGCTCGAGCCGCCGTAAGAGACGAACGGGAGCGTGATTCCCGTCAGCGGGATCACGCGGAGCACGCCGCCGACGATGATGAACGTCTGCAGCGCGAAGCCGAACGTCAGCCCGGCGGCGAGCAGCTTCGAGAAGCCGTCGTCGGCCGCCAGGGCGACGCGGAACCCGCGCGCGACGAAGAGCATGAAGACGAGCAGGAGGCCGGCGGCGCCGACGAGGCCGAGCTCCTGCGCGACCGCGGAGTAGATGAAGTCCGTGTTGAGGAAGGGGATGATCGGGTCGCCGGCCGTGGTCGTGAAGGTGCCCTTGCCGAGGCCCGTGCCGCCGAAGCCGCCGTTGCCGATCGAGTAGAGGCTCTTCACGAGCTGGAACGAGCCGCAGTCCTGGCGCAGCGCGAGCTCGCCGGTCTGGGCGCAGAAGACCGGCTCCTCGGTCCAGGGCGAGAGCCAGATCGTCACGCGGTCCTGGACGTGGCCGACGAACTGGTAGACGAACGCGGCGCCGGCGACGAACAGGCCGAGACCGGCCGCGGCGTAGGCGGCGCGCCCGGTCGCGACGTAGAGCATCGCGAGGAAGATCCCGAACTGGAGCAGCGCGCTGCCGAGGTCGTTCGTCTGCACGAGCACGAGCATCGCGGCGCCCCAGATCACGAAGAGAGGCCCGAAGTCCTTCACCCGCCCCTGCGCCAGCACCTCCCGCTTGTCGCGCAGGTAGCCGGCGAGGAAGACGATCAGGAAGATCTTGGCGAGCTCGCCGGGCTGGAACTGGAAGGAGCCGACCTTCACCCAGAGCCGCGCGCCGTTGATCGTCTGCCCGAGGCCCGGCAGCGCCGGCAGCATCAGGAGCAGGATCGCGGTGATCCCGAACAGGTACTTGTACTGCTCGAGCACGCGGTAGTCGCGCCGGAGCAGCACGAGCGTCAAGGCGAAGAGGGCTACGCCGATCACGACCCACAGGCTCTGCCGGAACGCGTC
This sequence comes from Gaiellaceae bacterium, assembly GCA_035514455.1. Taxonomy (GTDB): domain Bacteria; phylum Actinomycetota; class Thermoleophilia; order Gaiellales; family Gaiellaceae; genus Gaiellasilicea. The sequence goes on from DATKBA010000218.1 coordinate 11,245, forward strand.
GTCGGGCTCGAGGCGGTAGATGATCGTGACGCCGATCGCCGACAGCAGCGCCGCGAGCGGCAGCAGCACCGGGTCGGCGTCGGGCACGGTCGCCCGGGCCGCGAGGTGCGCGGTCAGGTAGAGGCCGAAGAAGATCCCGGCGTAGGTCAGCGAGACGGTGTCGACGCTCTCCGAGCGGGCGATGTAGACGCTCGCAAAGCCGATCGCCGTGAGGAGCCCCACGGCGATCAGGTTCAGGAGCTCACGGTTGCGGAGGCTCAGCGGTAGAGCCCCCAGATCGCGAGCAGGATCAGGGCGAAGAGCAGGAGCACGAGCACGGCAAGCGGGACGACGCTCCGGCGCCGCCTCGGCGGCTGTGCGGCGGCCTCGGGCTGCGTCCGCTCCAGGTGCTCGCGGATCGCCTCGGCCGGGACGACCGCCGTGTCGACCGCGGGGACGGGGTCGAGGCCGGAGAGGGTGTCCTCGTCGTCCTCTTCCGGCTCGGCGAGCGCGGGCATCGTCACCGTGTCGCCCACCGTGTCGCCCACCGCGTCGCCGGCGGGGTCGTCCTCGTCGACCGCGAAGAGGACGAGCGTGATGTTGTCCTCGCCGCCGCCCTCGTTGGCGGCGTCGACGAGCGCCCGCGCGGCGCGGTCGAGGTCGTCCGCATCCGCGAGCACGGAGAGGATCTCGCGGTCCGCGACCATGTCGGTGAGGCCGTCCGAGCAGAGCAGGTAGAGATCGCCGGGCTCCGCCTCGACGGTGAACGTGTCGACGTCGACCTCCGGCTCGGTGCCGACGGCCCGGGTGATCACGGAGCGCTGCGGGTGCACCTCGGCCTCCTCGGCCGAGAGCTTGCCGCTGCGGACGAGCTCGCCGACGAGCGAGTGGTCGTCGGTCAGCTGCTCGAGCTCGCCGCCGCGGACGCGGTAGGCCCGGGAGTCGCCGACGTGGCCGAGCGCGATCGTGCCGCTCGCGCGGTCGACGAGCGCGACGGTCATCGTCGTTCCCATTCCCGACGCGGCGGCGTCCTCGCTCGAGCGCCGGAAGACGCGGCGGTTCGCCTCCTGGATCAGTGACCCCACGCGCTCCTCGCCCTGCTCGCTTCCGCCCCCCTCGCTGAGCACCGCCGCGGCGAGCCCGGAGGCCACCTCGCCGGCCTGCGCGCCGCCCATCCCGTCCGCGATCGCATAGAGCGGGGGCTCGCAGACGTAGGCGTCCTCGTTGTGACGGCGCCGGCGACCCGGGTCCGTCGCGACCGCGGAGCGCATCAGACCTCCACCCGGAAGTCCGTCTGGCCGACGCGGACGATGTCGCCTTTCGTCAGCCGGCGCGGGGTGGTCACGCGCGCGCCGTTGACGAACGTGCCGTTCGTCGAGCCGACGTCCTCGACCCAGAGCCCGTCCCGCTTCGACTCGAAGCGGGCGTGCTGGGCCGAGGCGAACTCGTCCCCGTCCAACGGCACCTCGTTCTGCCCGCCGCGCCCGATTGCGACCGGCATCGAGTCGACCGGGACCTCCTCACCCGCCTCGAGCGCGGGGCTCTTCAGCACGACGAGCTTCGCCCGCGTCACGGGGGCCATCCCGAGCCCGGCGGCGTCGGTCGGCGAGATGATCACGCTCTCGCGGGCCGAGCCGGAGCGAAAGTCGCGGCTGGCGCTGCGGACGATCCGCCAGATGAAGAGGTAGAGGAGGACGACGAACGCGACCTTCAGCGCCAGCAGGGCTTCATCCACCGCGATGTTCACGAGGCCGCCCGCTTCGCGAAAGCGAGCTCCGTGCCGCCGAGCGTGATCGTGTCGCCGTCGTTCAGCTTCGACTTGCTCACGCGCTTGCCGTTCAGCTCGGTGCCGTTCGTCGAGTCGAGGTCGACGATCCACCAGCTCGGCCCCTCCCGGCGGAGCTCGGCGTGCCTTCGCGACACGTTCGCGTCCTCGACCTGGAGGTCGCAGTCCTTCGAGCGGCCGAGCACGATCCGCCCGCCCTCGAGCGGGTGGGTGCGGCCGTTCATCGTAACGACGAAGCTCTCGTCCTCGAGCCCCAGCTCCGCGGCCGACGCGGCCTCGGTCGGCTGCGGCGCCTTCGCCTTGTAGATCATCGTCGCGCCCGGCTCGACCTGGGAGGCGGGCTCGTCGAGCTGCGGGCCGCGCTTGCCTTCCGGCTGCACCATCCGCGTGGCGATCCCGAACTCGCCGATCGAGAGGTCGGCGTCGGTGAGCATCAGCACGTTCGGCGGCGTCAGCATCGCATAGCTCTCGCGGCGGGCGTGCTCGACCAGGTAGTCCTGGAGCTCGCCGATCAGCGAGCCCTCGTAGCCGGTGAACTGCTCCCGGTCGGCCTCGGAGAGGTAGACGGAGTACTCGTTCGGGACGTAGACGCGCGAGACCGAGATCGTGCGGTGCTCGTCCATCTCCTTGGCGAGCTTGCGCGCGAGCTCGACCGGCTGCACGTGCGTGCGGAAGGCACGGCCGAACATCCCCTCGAAGAGGCCCTCGATCTTCTGCTCGATGCTGCGGAGGAAGCTCATGCGGTCGGGGGAACACGTTCCCCGCGGCCGCAACTCTAATGCTCTGCCCGCACCGCGAGCCCGAGGCAGGTGAGCCACGCGGCCGCGACGAGCGGCAGCGCGGGTGCGGCCGGGACGGCGAGCAGCGTCGCCGCGAGCATTCCGGCCCCGACCCCGGCGATCCGCCACGGCGTGCGGGCGTAGGGGAGTGCGACGGCGACCGCGGCGAGCGCGAGCGCCACGAGCGTGAGGCCCGGCGGGACGGCCCCGGCGAGCTCGCGGGCGGCGCCGAGCGCGCTCTCGGTGCCTGCGACGTCGAGTGCGGGCGGTGCTCCGAGGCCGAACGGAAGGGCGGACCCCCGCAGCCCCGCGGTGACGGCGGCGACGGCGACGGCTGCGGCGGCGAGCGCCGCGCGGCGGGCGGGGGCGCGGACGGCGAGGAAGGCGAGCGGCGCCAGCGCGAGCAGGCCGGCCGGGGCGAGCAGCGGCCCGGCCAGGAACGCGAGCCCGAAGCGGCTCTCCCGCCAGAAGAGCACGAGCCACGCCAGCGCGAGCGCGCCGTACGCGAGCGCGAGGCCGAGCGCGACGTTCCCGAGCGGCAGCACCGGCGCGGCGAGCGCGAGCGCAAGCCCGGCGCGCGGGCTGCGGAGCGCCACGACTCCCGCCGCGACCCCGACCGCCGCGGCGCCGCCCGCGGGGTAGAACGGCAGCATC
>DATKBA010000219.1:0-10001 GCA_035514455.1 Gaiellaceae bacterium
GGCCCGCTGCCGCTCGGAGAGGCCGCCGACCGTCTTCGACTGGCTGATCCGGCACTGGTTGAGCAGCCGCGCGGCCTTCACGCGCCCGAACTTCGGCACCGCCATCAGCATGTCGAACACCTTCGCGGTCGAGACGTACTCCGGCGGATCGAGCAGGATCCCCTCGATCTGAACGCGGCCGTCCTTGAGGTCCTTCTTCAGCTGGGCACGCCGGACGCGGATGTCGTTGGCCCGCTTCAGCGCTTCCATCCTCTGATCCAACGACCGCAGCGGAGCCTGTGCTTGCGTCTTCGACGACACCATGAGCGCGGGATACTAGCATCCTTCCCGACTCGGTCAAGCAGTCACTTTCCGCCCGTTTCCAGGCACTTTTTGCACCCCGTTGCCAAGATGGGAAACGCCCATTTGCAGGGACGAATGGGCCAGACCCCTCGCCTCGAGGGGATCCGAGTGCCCTCGGGCGGCGGCTTCGGCGGCCAGCTCGGAGCGGATCCGCTCGGGCGCGGAGGGGTCGGAGAAGAGGATCGTCCCCAGCGCGACGGCGCTCGCCCCGGCCGCGAGCAGCTCGAGCGCGTCCAGCCCGGTGCGCACTCCGCCCATGCCCACGATCGGCAGCTCGACCGCCTCCGCGCAGGCGTAGACGGCCGCCAGCGCCACCGGCTTCAGCGCCGGGCCTGAGTAGCCGCCGGTGCCGCGCGCGAGCGTCGGGCGCAGCGTGCGGGCGTCGAGCGCGAGCCCCCGGAGCGTGTTCACGAGCGAGAGCCCGTCGGCGCCGGCGGCCTCGACGGCGCGCGCCCCCTCGGCGATGTCCCACGCCGCAGGCGAGAGCTTCGCGTAGAGCGGCAGGGTCGTCGCCGCCCGGCACGCGGCGACGATCGCGGCCGCGCTCTCGGGCGCCTCGTCGACGTTCGGGCAGGAGAGGTTGAGCTCGATCGCGGCGACGCCGTCGAGGGCTGCGCACGTCTCCGCGTACTCGGCGGCCGAGAAGCCGCCGACCGACACCCAGACCGGGACGGCGAGCCCGCGCAGGCGCGGCAGCGTCTCGGCGAGGAAACGCTCGCGACCGGGGTTCGCGAGCCCGATCGCGTTCAGCATCCCCGCCTCCGTCTCGGCGATCCGCACGGGCGGGTTGCCCCCGCGCGGCTCCGGGGTGATCGTCTTCGTGACGAAGGCGTCCAGCGAGCGCGCCACCTCGGGCGCGGTCAGGGCGTCGAGGCACCCGGAGGCGTTGAGCAGCACGGTGGACTTAGTTGCTGACAGCAACTAGCTCCTCCAGCACGGTCAGGGCGTCGAGTCGCGCGGGCGCGTTGAGCAGCACGGAAGACTTAGTTGCTGACAGCAACTAGCTCCTTTCGCGCGGCCAGGACCGGGCCCTCGACGCAGAGGCGCCTCAGTTCGCCCTCGATCTCGACGGCGCAGCCGTAGCAGGCCCCGTAGCCGCAGGCCATCGGCGCCTCCCAGGCGAGCTGGGCCTCCGGCACGAGCGCCCGCAGCGCCGCGAGCATCGGCTCGGGTCCGCAGGCGAGCACGTCGTGCGGCTCGTCCGGCAGCAGCGCGGTCACGTACGCCGGCTCGATGCAGACCTCCGCGCCCGGGAGCAGCGCCGCCGCCTCGGCGTGCCAGTCGCTGCGGAAGCCGAGAATCGCAGGTGGGCCGCCCAGCCGCCGCGAGAGATACGGCAGCGGCGCGATCCCGATCCCGCCGCCGACGAGGAGCGGCCGCTCGACGGCGAGGTCGAAGCCGTTGCCGAGCGGGCCGAGCACATGCAGCTCGTCGCCCGCCTCGAGGGCGCAGAGCGCCCGCGTGCCGGGCCCGACCGGGTCGATCAGGAACCCGAGCTCGCCGGCCGGGGCCAGGCAGACGCTCATCGGGCGCGGGAGCACGCGTCCCGGCGCCTCGAGCATGAAGAACTGGCCCGGCTCCCCGGGGTCGAGAGAGCCTCGGGCGACACGCAGGAGCGTGTACGGGCCGAGCTGCTCGGAGCCGGCGACGCTGCACAGCTCCCGTCTCATGCCGCCTGCGTCTCCTGCTCGATCCGCTCCTGGAGCGAACGTGCGATCTCCGCCCGCGCGTTCGCGATCGCGTCGGCTGCGAGCCGCGCGCCCGCCAGGGTCGTGATGCACGGCACGCGTGCCGACAGCGCCGCCTGGCGGATCCGGGCGCCGTCGCGGCGGGCGCCGGACCCCTGCGGCGTGTTGACGACGAGGTCGCAGCGGCCGGCGCGAATCGCGTCGACGACCGCGTCTCCCTTGTCGACGACCGTCACCTCGAGGTCGCCGAGGACGGCCGCGGTGCCGGCGGTCGCGAGCAGGGCGAACCCGAGTAGGGCGAGCGCCTCCGCGACGGGAGCGATCGCCGGCTTGTCGGCGTCGCGGACGGAGAGGAACGCCGTGCCTGCGGTCGGGAGCGGCCTCCCTGCGGCGCGCTCGGCCTTCGCGAAGGCCGTCGGCAGGTCGGCGGCGCTCGCCATCACCTCACCGGTCGAGCGCATCTCCGGGCCGAGCACCGGGTCGGCGCCGGGGAAGCGGGCGAATGGCAGCACCGCCGCCTTCACGCTCACGAGCTCGGGGCGCCGCTCGGCGGCGAGGCCGAGCTCGTGCAGCCGCGCCCCCGCGGCGAGCCGCACGGCGGCGTCGACCAGGTTGACGCCGGTGGCCTTGCTCGCGAAGGGAACCGTCCGCGAGGCGCGCGGGTTGACCTCGAGCACCGAGACCTCGCCGTCCACGAGCGCGAGCTGGACGTTGAGCAGGCCGACGACGCCGAGCGCCGGCCCCAGCCGCCGGACGACGCGGCAGACCTCCTCGTAGGCGTCGTCGTCGAGGGAGGGCGCCGGCAGCACGCACGACGAGTCGCCGGAGTGGACACCCGCCTCCTCGACGTGCTCCATCACCGCGGCGACGTGGACGGAGACACCGTCGCAGAGCGCGTCGACGTCGATCTCGAGCGCGCCTTCGAGGAAGCGGTCGACGAGGACGCAGCCGGTGACGCCCGCCATCGCGGCGCGCACCTGCCCCTCGTCGTAGCAGACCCGCATCGCGCGCCCGCCGAGCACGTAGGAGGGACGGACGAGCACCGGGTAGCCCACCCGCGCGGCGATCGCGACGGCCGCGTCGGGCTCGTCGGCGATCCCCCACTCCGGGCAGCGGACGTCGAGCTCGGCCAGCAGGCGGCCGAAGCGCTCGCGATCCTCGGCGAGGTCGACCGCCTCGTACGGCGTTCCGAGCACCTTGAAGCCGGCCGCCTCGATTGCGCTCGCGAGCTTCAGCGGCGTCTGGCCGCCGAACTGGATCACGACGCCCTCGGGCCGCTCGCGCTCGCAGACCGCCAGCACCGACTCGACGTCGAGCGGCTCGAAGTAGAGCCGGTCCGAGGTGTCGTAGTCGGTCGAAACCGTCTCCGGGTTGCAGTTGACCATGATCGCCTCGTAGCCGAGCGCGCGGAAGCTCTGCGCGGCGTGGACGCAGCAGTAGTCGAACTCGATCCCCTGCCCGATCCGGTTCGGGCCGGAGCCGAGGATGACGACGCGGGGCTTACCGCTCTCCGGAATGGGCTCGTCAGCCTCGCCGCGGGTCGAGTAGTAGTAGTTCGAGTCCGCGGCGACCTCGCCGGCGCAGGAGTCGACGCGGCGGTAGGCCCGCTCGCCTTGCGGCAGGCCCTCGTCGCGGAGCTGCTCGAGCTCGCGCCGGAACCACGGGTGGATGTCCTCCGGCAGGTCGTCGAGCGAGGCCCACGGCGTCACCGCGCCGGCATCGAGCTCGCGGGAGCACCACGCCTTCCAGAAGGCCTCCTGGAAGGTGCGGCCGATCCCCATCGCCTCGCCCACGCTCTTCATCTGCGTGCCGAGGGTCGTGTCCGCGCCCGGGAACTTCTCGAAGGCGAAGCGCGGGAACTTGACGACGACGTAGTCGAGCGTGGGCTCGAAGCTGGCGGGCGTCGTCTTCGTCAGGTCGTTCGGGATCTCGTCGAGCGTGTAGCCGACCGCGAGCTTGGCGGCGACCTTCGCGATCGGGTAGCCGGTCGCCTTCGACGCGAGCGCGGAGGAGCGGGAGACGCGTGGGTTCATCTCGATCACGCGGAGGTCGCCGCTCTCGCGGTCGCGCGCGAACTGGATGTTCGAGCCTCCCGTCTCGACGCCGACGGCCCTGATCACGGCGATCGCCGCGTCGCGCAGCTCCTGGTAGGCCTCGTCGGGGAGCGTCAGCTGCGGCGCAACCGTGACCGAGTCGCCGGTGTGCACGCCCATCGGGTCGAGGTTCTCGATCGAGCAGACGATCACGACGTTGTCGCGCCGGTCGCGGATCACCTCGAGCTCGAACTCGTCCCAGCCCTTGACCGACTCCTCCACGAGCACCTGCCCGATCGGGCTCTCGCGCAGGCCGCGCTCGACCTGGGCGCGGAGCTCGGCCGCGGTCGAGACGAAGCCGCCGCCGTGGCCGCCGAGTGTGAACGCGGGCCGCACCACCGCGGGCACGGCGATCCCGGCGAGGTCGTCGAGCGACGTGACGATCCGCGAGCTCGGGACGGTGAGCCCGCAGCTCTGCACGGCCTCCCGGAAGAGCTCGCGGTCCTCGGCGCGGCGGATCACGTCGACCGGCGCGCCGAGCAGCTCGACGCCGAGACTGTCGAGGATGCCGGCGTCGGCGAGCTCGATCGCGAGGTTGAGCGCCGTCTGCCCCCCGAGCGTCGGCAGCAGCGCGTCCGGGCGCTCGCGGCCGAGCACGTCGGCGACCCCTTCGAGGTCGAGCGGCTCGAGATAGGTCGCGTCGGCGAAGCCGGGGTCGGTCATGATCGTGGCCGGGTTCGAGTTGACCACGATCGTCCGGTAGCCATCCTCGCGCAGCACCTTCAGCGCCTGGCAGCCCGCATAGTCGAACTCGCACGCCTGCCCGATCACGATCGGGCCGGAGCCGATCAGGCAGATCGAGCGGATGTCGTTACGCCGCGGCATCCCGCACCTCCTCGACACGAACTTGCTCAACCCAGTGCTCGAGGATCGGCCAGGCGTCGTGCGGGCCAGGCCCGGCTTCGGGGTGGAACTGCACCGAGCGGGCGCGCAGCTCCGGGAAGTCGAAGCCCTCGACCGTGCCGTCGTAGAGCGAGACGTGCGTCGCCTCGGCGTCGTCGGCGGGCGCGACCGCGAAGCCGTGGTTTTGGCTCGTCACGAGCACGCGGCCAGACTTCCGCTCGAGCACCGGGTGGTTCGCGCCGCGGTGGCCGAACGGGAGCTTGAAGGTGGTGTGGCCGGTGGCGAGGCCGAGCAGCTGGTGGCCGAGGCAGATCCCGAGCACGGGGACGCGGCCGAGCAGCTCGTGGATCACTGCTACCTCGTCGTGCAGCGGCTCGGGGTCGCCGGGGCCGTTCGAGAGCAGGACGGCGTCGTGGCGAGCCAGATCCCGGGCATCAGCGGTGTGCGGGTAGACCGTGACCCGCGCGCCGGCGCCGGCGAGCCGGCGCAGGATCGAGCGCTTGCAGCCGTAGTCGACGACGGCGACGTCGATCGCGCCGGCGTCGCAGTAGGCGTACGGCTCCCGCGTAGAGACCTGGGCGACGAGCGCCGCGCCGGCCATCGACGGCCGGTCCCGCACAGCCTCGACGGCCTCCGCCTCCCCCACGTCGCCCGCGACCGCGGCCGCGCGCATCGCGCCGCCCTCGCGCAGGCGCAGCACGAGCGAGCGGGTGTCGATCCCGGTCAGCGCGACGAGGCCGCGCTCGGCGAGCCAGTCCGTCCACTCGGGCCCGCGCGCCTCCCGCATGACGACCGCCTTCGCGTGCGCGCCCGTCGACTCGGCGCGGCCGTCCGCGACGCCGTAGTTGCCGACCATCGGCGCCGTGAAGCAGACGAGCTGCTCGGCGAAGCTCGGGTCCGTGACGGTCTCCTGGTAGCCCGTCATCGCGGTCGTGAAGACCGCCTCGCCGAAGGCGACTCCCTCGGCGCCGACGGACTCCCCGCGGAAGACCGTCCCGTCCTCGAGCGCGAGGAAGGCGCTCACCCGTGCACCACGCGGCCGTCGGCGATCGTCTTCAGCACCGCGCCGCGCAGCCGCTCGCCCAGCAGCCACGAGTTCGCGGAGCGGGAGCGAAAGCCGCTCTCCTCCACCGTCCACTCCGCCGCGAGGTCGAGCAGGACGAGGTTCGCCCGGGCACCGACCTCGACGCGCGGCTCGGGCAAGCCGAGCGCGCGCGCCGGGCCGGCCGACATGCGTTCGAGCAGCGTCTCGAGCGGGAGCAGGCCCGGCTCGACGAGGTGCGTGAGCAGGGCCGCGAAGGCGGTCTCGAGCCCGGTGACGCCGAACGGCGCCTCCTCGAACGTCCCCTCCTTCTCCTCGCGCGCGTGCGGCGCGTGGTCGGTCGCGACGCACGCGATCGTGCCGTCGCGGAGCGCCTCGAGGAGCGCCGCACGATCCGCGTCCGCGCGCAGGGGCGGGTTCATCTTCACGTTCGGGTCGAGCGAGCGGACCGCCTCGTCGGTCAGGACGAGGTGGTGCGGCGTCACCTCGGCCGTCGCGCGGACGCCGCGCGCGTGCGCCGCGCGCAGAGCCTCGACCGACTCCCGAGCCGAGAGGTGCATCAGGTGTAGCGGGCGGCCCTCGTGGGCGGCGAGCGAGAGGTCGCGCTCGACCATCGCGCTCTCGGCGACCGAGGGGTAGGGCGCGAAGCCGAGCTCGGCGCAGACCGTGCCCTCGTGCACCTGGCCGTCGCGGGAGAGCGTCGGCTCCTCGCAGTGGAGCGCGAGCGGGCGGCCCGTGATCGCGCCGTACTGGAGCGCCCGGCGCATCAGGCCGGCGGAGGTGACAGGGCGGCCGTCGTCGGTGAAGGCGGCCGCGCCTGCGTCGGCGAGCTCGGCCATCTCGGTCAGCTCCTCGCCGCCGAGCCGCTTCGAGATCGCGGCCATGAAGCCGGTCGGGACGAGCGCCTCTCGCCGCGCCGTCTCCACGAGCGAGCCGAGCACCGCGGCGGAGTCGACGACCGGGTCGGTGTTCGGCATCGCAAGGATCTCGCAGTAGCCGCCGGCGGCGGCCGCGGCGGTGCCACTGGCGATCGTCTCCTCGTCCTCCCGCCCCGGCGAGCGGAGGTGGACGTGCGGGTCGACGAACGCGGGCGCGAGCACGCGGGCGGTCGCGGGCGCGGGCTCGATCGCCGCGATCACGCCGTCGGTGATCGTGACGGCGACGCACTCGCCGCCGGCAAGCCGGCCCTCGAGGACGAGGCTGTCCGAGCGGCCGTTCCGGCAGAAGAGGGTCATGCGACCACCTCGAGCGCCGGCCTCGCGGCGAGCAGCTCCTGGAGCACGGCCATCCGGACGGCGACGCCGGCGCGGACCTGCTCCAGGATCAGCGAGTCCGGCGAGTCGGCGACGCGGGCGTCGATCTCGACGCCGCGGTTGATCGGGCCTGGGTGCATCACCTTCTGGCCGGGCCGCAGCCGCTCCGGCGTGACGCCCCAGCGGGCCGCGTACTCGCGCAGGCTGGGCACGAAGGCGGACTCCATCCGCTCGCGCTGCATGCGCAGGACGTAGACGACATCGGCGTCGGCGATCGTCCCGATCTCCGTGGAGGTCTCGCAGCCGAGCGCCTCGATCCCGCGCGGCAGCAGGGTCGGCGGGCCGACGAGCGTCGTGCGCGCGCCGACGAGCCCGAGCGCCTGGACGAGCGAGCGGGCGACGCGGCTGTGGAGCACGTCGCCGACGATCGCGACGTGGAGGCCGTCGAGCCGGCCGAGCGACTCGCGGATCGTGAAGAGGTCGAGCAGCGCCTGGGTCGGGTGCTGGCGCTTCCCGTCCCCGGCGTTGACGACGGCGGCGCCCGAGTGGCGCGCGACGAGCTCGGGCGCGCCGATGTGCGGGTGGCGGACGACGATCGCGGCCGGCGCGTACTGCGTCAGCGTGAGCACGGTGTCCTTGAGCGACTCGCCCTTGTCGACCGACGATCCGGAGGCCTTCAAGGACATCACGTCGGCTGAGAGCCGCTTCGCGGCGAGCTCGAAGCTCGAGGACGTGCGCGTCGAGGACTCGAAGAAGAGGCTGAGCACGAGCTTCCCCTGGAGCGTCGGCAGCCGCTCCTCCGTCCGGGCGAGCCGGGCGGCGCTCTCGAGCAGCCCCTCGACTTCGTCCCGGCTGAGGTCGGCGATCGAGATCAGGTGCCTCATCGCGCTTCCTCCGGCGCGCCGACGAGCAGGATCCGGTCGGCGCCGTCGGTCTCCTCGAGCTCGACCTGGATCCGCTCGCTGCGCGCGGTCGGCAGGTTCTTGCCCACGTAGTCGGGCCGGATCGGCAGCTCGCGGTGGCCGCGGTCGACGAGGACGGCCAGCTGGACGCGCGCGGGCCGGCCGCGCTCGAACAGCGTCTCGATCGCAGCCCGGATCGTGCGGCCCGTGTAGAGGACGTCGTCGACGAGCACGACCGTCGTCCCCTTCAGGTCGAAGTCGAGGCTCGTCGCGTGGACGACGGGCTGCTCCTGCCCGGGGACGGCGTCGTCGCGGTGGAAGGTGATGTCGACGGCGCCGAGCGCGATCTCGTCGCCGCTCCGCTCCTCGATCAGGCCGGCCAGCCGCTCGGCGAGCGGGACGCCGCGCGTGTGGATCCCGACGAGTGCGAGCCGGGTGAGGTCGTCGTTGCGCTCGATGATCTCGTGCGCGATCCGCGAGAGGGTGCGGCCGAGGCCCTCGGCGTCCAGCAGTGTCTTGACCGCATGGCGGTCCGGGACGTGCGTGCTCATTCCCCTGGTCACTCCCATCCTTTCCGGCCTCACAGGACCGGGTTAAAGGGTCGGGCGCACTCTAGCGCGTGCGGCGGACGGCTGCCGCTACGGCCCGGAGGTCAGCTCGTCGGGCTCGGTCATCGCCTCGATCGCGTCGAGCGCGGCCTCGAGGGACGACTCGGGCACGAGCACGGCGAGCGCGTCGGCCTCGTCCTCGGGCCTCACCTCGGACTCGATCCCGGCCGCGGTCAGCAGCGCCTGGATCTCCTCGGCATCCGCGACGTCGCCCGCGACGGTCGCCTGCACCATGCCGCTCATGCGCCGGAGGGTACTTGACCCCGCGGCAGGCGTGCGCCGCTCTTCACGAGCTCGGGGCTGCCCCGCTCCGCGAACGGGACCTCGATCAGGTCGAAGTCGCGCGGGACGACCGTCTCTGGGAAGACCGTGCGCGCCTCGCGCTCGACCTCACCGGCGCCGTAGCGGCTGGAGAGGTGCGTGAGAGCGAGGAGCCGCACCTGGGCGTCGCGGGCGACCCGGGCGGCCTCGAGCGCGGTCGAGTGCTCGGTCTCCCCTGCGCGGTCGGCTTCGTCGTCGCAGAAGGTCGCCTCGTGCACGAGCAGGTCGGCCTCGAAGGCGACCTCGACGGTCGTGTCGGAGGGCGCGGTGTCGCCGGTGAGCACGAGCTTCCGGCCCGGCCGGGCCTCGCCGAGCACCTGCTCGGGCGTGACCACCCGGCCGTCGGGGAGCTTGACGGCCTCGCCGTCCTGGAGCGCCCCCCGCTCCGGCCCGAACGGGACGCCCAGCGCGTCCGCGATCGCGACGTCGAACCGGCCCGGCCGTTCCTCCTCGACGAGCGCGTAGCCGAGCGCGTCGCGGCCGTGGCGGGCCGCGAAGGTGCGCAGCTCGTAGCCGTCGCGCGGCAGCGCGGCGCCGGCGGCGAGCTCGACGACGGCGACCTCGTAGGTGAGCCGCCCGAAGATCCGCCGCAGCGCCTGCAGCAGCTCCGCGAGCCCGCGCGGGCCGTAGATCGTGAGCGGCACCTCGCGCCCGCGGAGGGCGAACGTCTTCAGCATCCCGGGCAGCCCGAGGAAGTGGTCGGCGTGGAAGTGGGTCAGGAAGACCTCGTGCAGGTCGACGAGGCCGACGTCCGAGCGCAGCAGCTGGCGCTGCGTGCCCTCGCCGCAGTCGAAGAGGAGGCGCTCGCCGCCGCGGCGCACGAGCGTCGCCGACGGGCCGCGGCGTGCCGTCGGCATCGAGCCGGCGGTGCCCAGGAAGACGACGTCGAGATCCACGCCGCCAGTCTAG
>DATKBA010000220.1:0-6409 GCA_035514455.1 Gaiellaceae bacterium
GCGGACGCGCTCGGGGCCGAACTCGTCGAGCATCCCCTGGGTGACGCCCATCGAGCCGCCCATCTCGGCGATGTCCTCGCCCATGATGAAGACGTCCTCGTCCTCGCGCATCGCGCTCGAGAGCGCGTCGCGGACCGCCTCCCGGTAGGTCAGCTCAGGCATAGACGTACTTCAGAGCGTCTTCCGGCTTCGGGTCGGTGCCGGCCTTGGCGAACTCGACCGACGCCTCCACGATCGCGGTGACCTCGGTGTCCAGGCCCTCGAAGTCCTCGTCGGAGAGCTCGAGGCGCGCGCGCAGCAGCTCGATCGGGTCCTTCGTCTCGCGCAGCTCCTCGATCTCTGCCTTCTCGCGGTAGACCTGCGGGTCGCCGATGTAGTGACCGACGAGCCGGTAGGTGCGGACGTTCAGGAAGACAGGCCCCTTGCCTGAGACCGCGTGCTCGCGCGCCTCCGTCATCGCCGCGTGGACGGCCTCGACGTCCTGGCCGTCGGCGTCGATCGACTTCATCCCGAAGGCGACCGCCCGCTGCGAGAAGTCCGTGATCGGCGAGTGCTGCGAGATCGGCGTCGACTCCGCCCAGCCGTTCATCTCGAGCACGAACACGGCCGGCACCTTCCACAGCTGCGCGAGGTTGAGCGACTCGTGGAACGTGCCCGTGTTGGTGGCGCCGTCGCCGAAGAACGCGACCCCGATCCGCGGCTGCTTGCGGAACTGGAAGGTGAGCGCCGCACCGACGATCGCCGGGAAGCCGCCGCCGACCACGGCGTTCGCGCCGAGGTTCCCCTTCTCGACGTCGTAGAGGTGCATCGAGCCGCCGTAGCCGCCCGAGCAGCCCTCCACCTTGCCGTACAACTCCGCCATGACCGCGTTCACGTGCGTGCCCTTGGCGATCGTGTGCCCGTGCGCGCGGTGGGTCGAGGCGATCACGTCGTCCGGCTCGAGCGCGGCCATCACGCCGGAGGCGACGGCCTCCTGCCCGATCGCGACGTGCAGGAATCCGGGCAGCTCGCCCGCGCGGAAGCGCTCCTCCACCTTCTCCTCGAAGCGGCGGATCAGCAGCATCTCGCGGAAGAGCTCGTGGAGCCGCTCGTCGGACAGCGCGCGCTTCCTCTGTGGCTTGTGCTCGACCTTGGCCATCGTGCCTCATTATGCTGACGACCCCATGAGGCTCGCCGACCAGTGGCGTCACGTCCACTCGGACCTTCCCGAGGACTGGGCGGACGCGAAGCTCACGCTGACCCTGCCGCGCTCCGACCAGCGCGCCCGCGCCGCCGCGCTGCTCGCGTCGGCCGGCCCGGGCCGGATGGGCGACGACCTGCGCGTCTCCGTCGGTCGCGGCGGCGGCGCGGTCGGCCCCGACCAGCTCGGCAAGTTGCTGCGCAAGCTGGACGCGGAGCGGATCCGCGGCACGCTCACGCTCGTCTCGGCCGGCGAGCGCCCTGTTCCCGCCGCCGTCGCGAGGACCGGCCTCGCAGACGCCTGGGCCCGCGCGCTCGCGACGCTCCCCGCCGACTGGAGCGACCTCTACTGCGAGGTCTCGCTCGCCTCCAGCGACCATCTCGACCGCGGCGCCCTCCTGCTCGCGCCGCTCAACCCGGCGCGCGTCCCCGGCCGCAGCGCGTTCCGCTTCCGCGTCGCCCACTCCTTCGGCTACGGGACGTCCGCCGAGATGGCCGCGCGCTGCTTCGCCCGCCTCGACGAGGACGGGATCACGGGCGGGATCGAGATCCTGCGCGTGCTCTCGGACACGCACAACGTCGACACCCAGGGGCCGGTCTGGCGCGTCGGCGGCAAGGCGGTCTAGCGATGGGCGGCGATCCCCTCTCGTGGTTCCTGGTCGAGCGGGGCTGGACCGTGGTCGACGCGAAGGGCGACACGATCGGCAAGGTGGACGAGGTGCTCGGCGACGAGCAGACGGACATCTTCCACGGCCTGCTCGTCGACGGCGAGGAGATCCTCGCCGAGCGGGTCGCCGAGATCCGCGAGGGCGAGATCCGGCTTCTCTAGCCGAGCTCGCGCGCGAGCTTCTGCGCGTCGGCGGCTGTGCGGGCGACGACGAGGCAGGTGTCGTCGCCGGCGACCGTGCCGACGACGAGCGGGTGCTCGAGCCGGTCGAGGGCACGCGCGATCGCCGGGGCGGCGCCGATCTCGGAGCGGACGACGACGAGATTCCCGGCGGCCGTGACCCGGCGGCCGAACTGCTCCAGGATCGCCGCCAGCGCCGCTCCCGGATCGGAGCGGCGGCCGGGGACGGCGTAGCGCGTGCGGCCGAGCTCGTCCTGGGCCTTCTCGATCCGAAGCTCACGGAGGTCGCGGGAGAGCGTCGCCTGCGTGACCGCGCAGCCGGCGGCGGCGAGCGCCTCGCGCAGCTCCTGCTGGGTGCCGACGCGGCGGCGGCCGATCACGCTCGCGATCAGGCGCTGGCGCTCGTCCTTGCGGTAGGGGCGGGCATCCGCGTGCATGCGGCCACTATCCAGGTTTGCCGCCGATCCGGCGAGGCAACCCTGAACGCATGTTCCGGAAAGTTCTCTGGACCGGCCTCTACGACGCGCTCGGCGCCGCCGCGACGAAGGACCAGGAGCCCGGCACGGCAACTGCTCGCCGCCCCGCCGCACCCTCGGGCCCCCAGCACGCGCCCCAGAGCGAGGGCGGGCCGAACCCCTTCCTCGTCGCCGGCGCCGCGTTCGGCGCGGGGACGCTGCTCGCGAAGCTGATCGACTGGAGGGGTCATGCCCACCCGCGCCGCTGAGGGGAGCGGCGTCGGGACGGCGGCCAAGCAGGTCGCCGAGCACGCGAGCACGCTCGCGAAGCTCGAGCTGGAGCTCGCCGGCCTCGAGCTGAAGCGCAAGGCCGGCGCCCTCGGCGCCGGAGCCGGGCTCGGGATCGGCGCTGCGCTGCTCGCGCTCTACGGCCTCGGCTTCCTCTTCGCGACGATCGCCGTCGCGCTCGCGCTCGTGCTCGACGCCTGGCTCGCGCTCCTGCTCGTCACCGCCGGCCTGTTCGCGCTCGCCGGCCTGCTCGGACTGCTCGCGCGAGCCCAGATCAGGCGCGGCACGCCGCCGGTCCCGGAGCAGGCGATCCGGGAGGCGAAGCTGACCACCGAGGCGCTGAAGGCGAATGGCCACCACTAGCCTGAACGGGCGCACACCCGAGACCGTCCGCCGCGAGATCGAGGCGGAGCGGCGCGAGCTGGCCGAGGCGGTCGAGCAGCTGCGCGAGGGGCTGGGCTCCGCCACCGACGTGGCGGCGAAGCTCCGCCGGCGACTGCCGGTCGTCGCCGCAGGCGCGCTCGGCGCCGGCTTCTTCCTCGCCGGCGGGGTCGGCGCGACGATGCGCTTCCTCGCCCGCAAGGGCCGCGAACGCTGAACCGGGTGTCAGGCTCGACGATCGAGGTCGGCCGGGTGCCGCCGAGCCCGTGGCGCCTCTCCGCGCGCGAGTGGCCGGCCGTCTTCAAGCGCGCGTTCAGGAGCTTTCTCGGCGACGACGCGATGGGCATGTCGGCGCAGGTCGCGTTCAGCTCGCTGCTCGCCTTCTTCCCGGCGATGGTCTTCCTCGTCGGCCTGCTCGACCTGGTCGGCGCCTACGACACGCTCGCGGAGTTCCTCGCGCCGATCGCGCCCGGCGACGTGCTGAAGACGATCGAGACGCTGCAGGCCGACACGTCGAAGGGCACGTCCGTGGTCGCGTTCTTCGTCGGCGCAACCGGCGCGATCTGGGCCGCCAGCGGCGCGATGAACGCCGTGATCAAGGCCGTGAACCGCGCCTATGACCGGGTCGAGACGCGGCCCTTCTGGCGCACCCGGCTGATTGCGGTCGTCCTCGTCGTGCTGATGGGCGTCGTGCTCGCCGGGCTGCTGCTCCTGATCGTCTTCGGCGGCCCGCTCGGCAACGCGATCGCGGCGAAGGCGGGCCTCGGCGGCGCGTTCGACCTGCTCTGGACCGTCTTGCGCTGGCCGCTCGCGTTCGTCGCGATCCTGCTCTTCTTCTCGCTCGTCTACTACCTGGCGCCGAACGTGGACGTCCGCAGCTGGAAGTGGATCTCCCCCGGCTCGCTCACCGGCAGCGTCGGCTGGCTCGCGCTCTCGGGGCTGTTCGCGCTCTACACGAGCTTCTCCGACTCCTACTCCAAGACCTACGGCGCGCTCGCGAGCGGGATCGTGCTGCTGCTCTGGCTCAACTACTCGGCGTTCGCGCTCCTCTTCGGCGCCGAGCTCAACTCCGAGCTCGACAAGCAGGCGGAGGTCGACGCCGCGGGCGGCGAGGGCGCGGGGCTCGTCAAGCCCAGCCGGCGGTCCTAGCGAACGACGACCGAGCCCTTGACGGTCTTCGGGGCGCGGTCGGAGAAGAAGCGGAGCGTGCCCGCCGAGAGCTTCACCTTCCACGTCGTCGTGCCCACGAAGGCGATCCCCGACTTGCGGTTGACGCCCTTGCCGACAAGGTGGAAGTTGTGCGCCTTCGTGCGGTCGCGGACGACGATCCTGTACACGCCCGGCTTGACGCGCTTCAGCACGACCCCCTTCGCGTTCCGCAGCGAGATCGTGTTCCTCGGGCCGACGGTCGCGAGCAGCCTCGGCGGGGCCGTCGTGGTCGGAGGCGGGACCGGTGCGGGCGGCGGCGGCGTACCCACGACGAACGTGCGCCGCATCTCGCTCGGATGGGGGTCACAGAGAAGCGTGTAGTTGCCGTCCCGGAGCGTCACCGTCCACGTGACGCTGCCCGTGCCGTCGACCTGCGTCGACTCGTTGACTCCCGGCCCGAACAGGTGGAAGTTGTGCTCGTCCGAGAGATCCCGGACCTGCACCTGGTAGGTGCCAGGGTCGAGCTTCGTCACCCGCACTCCGCCCGTGTCCTCGAGGTCGATCGTGAAGCCTGGGCCGACGGTGCCGAAGAGCTGCGGCACGGCCGCGCCGAGCGTGGCCGGGGCGAGGACGACCGCCACCGCCGCGGCGAGGAGAACTGGACCCCGAAGACGCATCACCCGATCCTACGGCAGGAACGGGCGATCGGATTTCATGAGCACGAGGCTACGCGCGGAGCTCGGCGCCGAACCGCTCCGCGAGGGCGGCGACGATCCGACCGCGCAGCGCCGCCGCGTCCTCGTCCGACAGCGTGCGCTCCGGCGACTGGAACGACGCCGCGAGCGCGACCGACTTCTTGCCCGCACCGACCTGCTCGCCGCGGTAGACGTCGAAGACGCGCAGGTCGCGCAGCTCCGGTCCCGCCGCCTCGCGCGCCGCCGCGATCAGGTCGCCGGCGGCGACGCCCTCGTCGACGACGAACGCCAGATCCTGCTTGACGGCCGGGTACGTGATCACGTCGGCGTAGACGGCCAGCTCCGGGGCCGCCGCGAAGAGCGAGTCCAGGTCGAGCTCGACGTAGCCCCAGCCGCCCGGAAGCTCCGCCAGCTCCCCGTGGGCCGTCCGCGCCGACCTCCCGGGTCCGCGCTCGAGCACGACGAGCGGTACGCCCACGGCCCGGTGCACCACCTCCGCGGCTCCCTTCGCGCGGAAGAACCCCCCTTCGGTGACGGCGGCCACGTGCCAGCTCTCCTCGGGCAGCTGCTCTCCGGAGGGGCGGTAGACGCGGGCGAGCTCGAACAGCGCGATGTCCTCGACACCGGCGTTGCGGTTCCGCTCGGCCGACTCGAGCAGCCCGAGGCGCAGGTCCGCGCGGAGCGCCGCCATGTTGACCGTGTAGGGCTCCTCGAGCGGGACGAGCCCGGGCTCCGCGGGCACGAGGCTCCACGTGTACGCCTCCGAGAAGCCGGCCCCGGCGAGGAC
The DNA here is from genome assembly GCA_035514455.1 of Gaiellaceae bacterium. Lineage (GTDB taxonomy): Bacteria > Actinomycetota > Thermoleophilia > Gaiellales > Gaiellaceae > Gaiellasilicea. Next base: position 5,782 of record DATKBA010000220.1, read on the forward strand.
GTCCTCGACGAGGCGGCGCAGGCGCTGCTCCTTCGACAACTGCACGGAGACCGCGGACCGCGCGGGCAGCGTCGACGGCACCTCCTCGATCCGGAAGCGGACGACCTCCTCGACGAGGTCGACCGGCCGGGTCACGTCGAGCGCCCGCCACGTCGGCACGGTCACCTCGTCGCCGTCGAGCTCGAAGCCCAGCCGCGTGAGCGTCTCGCGCTGCTCCGCCTCCGGGAACGACATCCCGCTCAGCCGGTCGGTGAGCTCGGGCCGCAGCCGGACCACCGGCCGCGGTGGCGGCGTCCCCTGCACGTCGGTGCGCCCCGTCAGGCGGGCGCCGGTGAGCGACACGAGGAGCTCGCTCGCGTAGACCGCAGCCTGCTCGGCGGCGTACGGGTCGACTCCCTTCTCCCAGCGCGTCGACGACTCGCTGCGCAGGCGCAGGTGCCGGGACGTGCGCAATACGGTCAGCGCGTCGAAGTTCGCCGCCTCGAGGAGCAGGTCCGTGGTCGTCTCACGGACCTCGCTGTCCTCGCCGCCCATGATTCCGGCGACCGCGACCGGCCGCCGCGCGTCCGCGATCACGAGATCGGTGGCGGCAAGCGTGCGCTCGTGACCGTCGAGCGTGAGGATCTTC
>DATKBA010000221.1:0-7709 GCA_035514455.1 Gaiellaceae bacterium
CTCGAGCGTCGGCCGGCCGGGCCCGGCCTCCTCGCGGGAGTGGGCAACCGCGAGCGGCCCGGGACCGAGATCGAGCACGTCGAACTCGATCGCGTCGACGCCGTGCGCGAGCGCCGCCTCGAAGGAGGGGAGCGTGTTCTCGGGCGCGAGCGCGGCCGCCCCGCGGTGCCCGACACGGATCAGCGGTCCGTCCCCTCGCAGCAGTCTCACGGGGGCGCGGTGGGCAGGAAGTCCTCGTCGAGCTCGCCGCCGCGGGCCGCGTACTCGATGATCATCCGGTCGGTCACCCACTCGACCGGAGCACGGTCGTCCGTCCACGGCCGCTTCGCCTGCTCGGTCACGGCGCGCAGGTCGCGCAGGAGCAGCTCCCGCAGCGGCTGGAGCTCCTCCGGTCCGTTCGCGATCACCTGGAAGGCGCGCAGCGAGCTCGGGCGATCGAAGGCGAGCAGGAGCTTGTTGAAACGCAGCGCGGGCCAGACGGCGACCGACTCGAACTCGTGCGTGAGCGTCCCCGCGATCCCGTCGAGCAGGCTCTCGTCGCCCGGGACCGAGGCGACGTTGAGCGCGAGGATCCCACCGGGCTCGAGCCGCTCTCGGGCGAGGCGGAAGAACTCCCGCGTGGCGAGGTAGAAGGGCACGTAGGGCTGGTGGTAGGCGTCGACCACGATCAGGTCGTAGCGCTCCCTCGTCCGCCGCAGGAACGGCCGCGCGTCGGCGTCGTGCACGCGCAGGCGCGGGTTGTCCTCCATCCCGAACCACTCGCGGCCGGCGCGGCTGACCGCGGGGTCGAGCTCGACGCCGTCGACGCGCGCGTCCGGGTAGAAGCGGCCGAGCGCCCGCGCGGTCGTCCCGCCCGCGTTGCCGAGGATCGCCACCGAGCGCAGCGGCCGGTCGAGCAGCGCGGGCAGCGCGAGGAAGGCGTCCCACACGCCGCCCGTGAGCACGGTGTCCTCCCGCCAGACCGAATGCACGGCGACGCCCTCGTTCAGCCGCAGCAGCCGGTGCCCGTCCGGCGCCTCGAGCACCTGGATGAATTGGTAGAGCGAGTCCTCCTCGTGCAGCAGGCCGGCCTCCGACTTGATCGCGCCCGGCGGCAGCGCGGCGAGGGCGGCGATCGCCGCTGCGAGGAGGAGCGCGCGGCGCCCGAGCAGGAACGCTGCGGAGACGGCCAGCAGCGCCGCGGTGCCGAGGAGCGTCCGCTGGGTCCCGGCGAGCGGGATCGCGACGAGCGCCGGCACGAACGTGCCGAGCAGCGAGCCGGCCGTGGAGAGCGCATAGAAGCGGCCCGCGACCGCGCCCGCCGTCGCCACGTCCGAGATCGCGAGCCGGATCGCGAACGGCGAGACCATCCCGAGCAAGACGACGGCCGGCGAGAACAGGAGCAGCACCGCGAAGAACGAGCCGATCACCGCCCCCGCGGACGCGTCGTCGAGGTTGCCGACGGCGGCGTCCAGGAACGGCCGCGCGACGAAGGGGGTCATCGCCACCCAGAGCGCCGCGACGACGACGATCAGCCCGAGCAGGCGCCGCTCGGGGCGGCGGTCGGCCAGCTTCCCGCCGAGCCAGTAGCCGAGCGCGAGTCCGGCGAGGACGATCCCGATCAGGTTCGCCCACACGATCGTCGACGAGCCGAAGTACGGCGCGAGCATGCGGGACGCCGCGATCTCGGTCGCGAGCGAGCCGGTTCCCGCGCCGAAGACGAGCGCGGCGAGTGCAGCTCCGGAGCGGTTCACGCCGCGGGGGCCCGCTTGATCACGACGACGGCGAAGTCGTCGGTGAGCTCGCCCTCGGTCCACTCGCGGCAGGCGGCGAGCGCGGCCTCGGCGATCTCCTGCGGCGGCAGCGCGCGGCTCTCCGCGAGCAGCGCGTCCAGCCGCTCGAGCCCGAACTGCTCGCCGCGCCGGCGCGCCTCGACGACGCCGTCCGTGTAGGCGACGACGATCGCCCCCGGCAGGAAGTCGACCGTGACGACGGGGTAGTCCTGCGGCGCGTCGATCCCGAGCGCGAGCCCCTGCGCGGAAATGCCCTCGACGGCTCCGTCCGGCAGCACGAGCCGCGGCGGCGGATGGCCGCCGCTCGCGCAGGAGACGCGTCCGGCGACCGCGTCGAAGACGAGCTCGACCATCGTGATGAAGCGGCCGGGCGCGATCTCGGACGAGACGACGTCGTTCGCGGCCGCGAGGAAGGCGCCGGGGTCCGGGTGCTCGCGTGCGAGCGAGCGGAAGACGTACTTGGCCATCGCCATGTCCGCCGTCGCGTCGACTCCGTGGCCGGTGACGTCCCCGAGCACGACCGCGAGCCGCCCGTCGCCGAGCGTGAGGTAGTCGTAGACGTCCCCGCCGACCTCGAGGCGGGCCGCCGACTCGTAGACGTCGCCGAGCTCGAGCCCCGCCAGCTCGGGGGCCTCGCGCGGCAGCAACGAGCGCTGCATCGTGTCGGCGAAGGCCTTCTGCTGGCCGTACAGGCGCGCGTTGTCGATCGCGAGCGCCGCCTGGCCGGCGATCGACAGCGCCGTCTGCGCGATCTCGCCCGCGACCGGGCGGCCGGGGTGGAGCGAGACGATCGTCAGCGTCGCGAGCAGCTCCCCGGAAGTCGCGATCGGGATCACGGCGACGCTCGAGCCCTTGCGCAGGAACGGCGCGAGCAGCGCGAGCGCGCCGCCCAGCTCCTCGGCGGCCTCGGCGTCGACCACCAGGGGCTCGCTCAGCGCGACCAGGTCGAGCAGCTCCCCCCGCGCGAGCGGCTGCGGCCGCGAGAGCAGCGCCCGGGCGGCCGCGTCGACGCGCTCGTCGTTGACGAAGACCGCACGCGGCGTCAGCTCGACGCCGCGCTCGTCCGGCATCCGGATCACGGCCGCGTCGACGCCGAGCAGCGTCACGACCGACTCCGCGAGCACCTCCAGCGTCCGCTCCAGCGAGAGGCTCTGCGCGAACGAGCGCGAGATCGCGTACTGCGCCTGCAGCCGCTTCGCTGCGTCCCGCTCGGACCGGAGCGCGTCCTCGAGCTCGCTGCCGAGCGCGGTCGCGCGCTCGTGCAGCCGCGCGTTCTGGACGACGACGGCGAGCTGGGCGGCCAGTGCGGAGAGCAGCGCGCTCTCGTTCGGCGTCAGCGGCCGCGGCCCGCGGGGATAGGCGGCGAGCAGGCCGATCGGCTCGTCGCCCACGATCAGCGGGAGGGCGAGGGCAGACCGGATTTCCGACTCCTGCAGCTGGGAGCGGGCCGGCTCGAGACGCCCGTCGGCCGACACGTCCGCGATCTCGACGATCGCGCCGCGCCTGCGGAGGCCGAGCGCGACCTCGAGCAGCGCTTCGGCGACGGCCTCGTGCGGCCCGTCGATGCCGCGGCTCGCGGCGACCGCGAGCCGCTGCTCCTCGCGGAGGTAGACGGCGACCCGGTCGGTGCCGAGCAGCTCGGCGACGCGCTCGTTCACGGTGTCGAGCGTGTGTGTGAGCGAGAGCCGGGAGATCGCCTCGCTCACGACCGAGAGCAGCGCCCGGCTCCGCTCGAGCTCGAAGCGGGCCTCGCGCGCGCGCTCGGACGAGCGGAGCGCATGTGCCGCCCGGACGGCGAAGCTCGCCAGCCGCCCGAGCTCGAGCTCGTCCGGGAGGCCGCCGGGCGCGAACCGAAGCTGCAGGGCGCCGAGCGCGGGCTGGCCGAGCTGGAGCGTCACGATCTCGCCCGAGCTCGAGTCGCCGTGCACCGCCGCGGCCCGGGACTCGAGCAGGATCGACGCCGCGGCGCGCCCGAGCGCAGCATCCGCCTGGATCGTCCCGTAGGAGCCGTCGACCTCGAGCGCGTCGTCGCGCAGCCGCCAGACCAGCGCGGCCTCCGCGCCCGAGGCGAGCGCCGACAGGCGCGCGACCCGCCCGGGAGCGCCCTCGTCGTCGGCCGTCGCCGCGAGCGCGTCGCCGGCCACATCGAGGGCGCCGGCCGCGTCGCCGGCGGACGCGAGGCCGTGGGCGCCGAGCGCCGAGGCGAGGCCGGCGAGATCCGCAGCGAGCGTGGCGAGCCGCTCCTCCTCCCACTCGAAGGGCGCGCCCCGGCGGACGACCGTCAAGGCGCCCGTGCCGAGCGCGACCTCGCAGGGGATGGCAAGCGCCTCCGCGTCGGGGTCGAGCCGGCCGCGCACGCGCTCGACGGCGCTCTCGACCGAGGCTTCCCTCAACCCTTCGATCTCCGCGACAAGGCCGGCGGAGGTCGACCAGACGGCGCGGGCGGCGAGACCGCCCTCGTGCTCCGGCAACCACAGGACGGCCACGTCCGCGCCGGTGCCCCGAGCCGCGGCGGCGACGAGCTCGACCAGCGCCGGCTCGAGCGTCGCGCCGGCCGCGAGCGCGCGCGCGGCGTGCGAGAGGGCGGCGAGCGCCTCCCCGAGGTCGGGACGGGTGTGGGTGCTCGCCACGAGGCCTACAACCCAAAGAGCCGCTCGACCTCGCGCCAGACGGTCAGCGTGAGCAGCAGGCTGACTGCGACCAGGCAGGCGAGCACGACCCAGAAGCGGAGGCCGGCGCGACGGCGGGCGCGGGAGCGCTCGATCCGCGCGCGGCGGCGCGCGCGCTCCTGGAGGTACGCGCGGTCGACCGCGACCGGGTCGAACGGCGGCGCGTCGTCGCCTGCCGGGGGGCGAGTCGCAGGCTCGGCCATCCCCTGAGTGTAGTCGCCTCGCGCACAGCCGTCCCGGGCGGCGGTTCCACGTGACTTCCCGGCCGGTTTGTGGCCATACTCTCCCCCGTGGACGCTCCGGAGCCCCTCCAGAACGACCCGAGCTGGGACGCCGTCGCCGAGCCCGCGGCCGTCTCCCGCCGGCGCGCGCCGTCGCTCTGGGGGATGGGGGAGCAAGCGACCTGGGTGGCCGGGCTCGTGCTCGCGCTCTCCGCGCTGACGGGCTGGTACGCGGGCACCGGCGAGGGCGTGGACGTGAGCGTGATCGGCTGGCACACCGGCCTGCTCGGCAAGCTCGTGCTCTTCATCGGGATCGCGGCGATCCTCGTCGTGGCGCTCCGCCGCTGGGGCCTCGACCTGCCCGCGGCCGTCCCGGAGAGCCTCGTCGTGATGGGCCTCGGGGCGCTCTCGACCATCTTCGTGCTCGTCCGGACGATCTCGATCCCGGACGAGTTCTTCTTCGCCGGGCGCGGCATCGGGCTGTGGATCAGCCTGCTCGCGTCGGTGGGCCTGATCGGCGCAGGGCTGCTGCAAGCATCCGAAGAGCTCTAGCGATTGCGACCCCGATCAACGCCCCGGCGAGCACGTCGCCGGGGTAGTGGACGCCGACGTAGACGCGCGACCACGCGATCAGCGCGGCGAGCCCGAGCAGCCACCAGGCAAGCCGCGGCACGGCGAGCGCGAGCACAGTCGCGCAGGCGAAAGCCACCGTGGCGTGACCGGACGGAAACGAGTACGTGACCGGCGTTTCGAGCAGCGTCTCCGGCACGGGGCGGGAGACCGGCGGCCGGTCTCGCTCGACGACGAGCTTGAGCGCGCCGGAGATGCTCTCGGCGAAGAGGATCGCGACGCCGACGCGCGTCCACAGCCACGGCCGGCTCCAGGAGAAGCCCGAGACGGCGACCGCGATCGCCAGCCAGACGAACCCGAACGAACCGGCGTAGGAGAGCGCCTCGAAGAGGGGGTCGAGCACGCCGACGCGGTGGTCGACGACCCAGGCCTGGAGCGATCGGTCGAGCCCGGCCAGCGGTGCTAGACGGGCAGTTGCTGCTTCGCGGACTCGATCAGCGCGCGCGGGTCGAAGGGCTTGCCGATGAATCCCTGCGCGCCGCGCGACTCGGCCTCGCCCGCCGAGCGCTCGTCCACCTGGCCGGAGAACATGATCACCGGGATCGCGCCGACCCCCGTGTGCTCCTGGATCCGGCGCAGCGTCTCCCAGCCGTCCACCTGCGGCATCATCACGTCGAGCAGGATCAGCTCGGGCGAGCGCTCGCCGAGCGCCGCCAGCGCCTCGTCGGCGTCGCCGGCCTCGCGCACCTCGTAGCCCTCGGCCTCGAGGTTGACGCGGACGTACTCGCGCAGCTGCGCGTCGTCGTCCACGATCAGGACGAGCGGGCCGGCGGACGGCGCGGCGGCGGAGGCAGGCCCGGAGCGGTCGAGGAACTGGTCGAGGTCGGAGCGGCGGTAGCGGCGGTGCCCGCCGGGCGTGTAGAAGGCCGACACGCGGCCCAGGTCGGACCACTTGCGCATCGTGCTCTGCGCGACGCCGAGGTACTTCGCCGCCTGGCCGAGCGTCAGCCACTCGGGCGGCGGCGTGGCGGCGTTCCTGTTCCCCGAGTAGGCCATGGCGGAGTGAACCTACCCAAACCTCATGAACCCTGAAACCCGGCTCCGGTCAGCCGGCGGTCACCGTCACCGTCGTCCGGGGCGCCGGCGGCAGCGGCTGCGGCTCGAGCGTGCGCACCCTGGTCTCCGTGCCTCCCGGGCTCGGGCCCTCCTCGAGTGCGCGCCCGATCGAGATCCCGAGCAGGAGCACCGCCAGCAGCGCGAGCGCCCAGAGGACCGGCCGCCAGAGGGGGCGGCGGCGCTGCGGCGGCCGGCGGGCCGGGCCGGTCACGGCTCGTAGTCCTGCGCGCCGCGGGCGTAGTGGTGGAACGCCGCCGCCTCGACGAGCGAGAGCGTCCGCGACCAGCCGGGCGCGGGTGCGCGCTCGGCGACGACCGCTCGGCTCCACCGCTCCGCGCCGGCGTAGGCCTCGACGAGCTCCCGCAGCGTGAACGTGCCGCCGACGCGCCGGCGCAGCTCGGCCGCGACCGCGTCGACCTGCGCGAGCAGCCGCTCGCGCTCGCCGGGCTCCGGCGCCTCCTCGTGCAGGCGCCGGTGCCCCTCCGCCCACTCGCGGCGGGCGCTCTCGAGCTCGGCCTCGGTGACCACGCGCGGGATGCTAGAGGCCTGCGTCGTCGAGCTGCGTGCAGCAGCGCTCGGGCGGCCAGAGCGGATCGACCTCGGCGAGCACGCGCTCGCCGAGCGCGTAGCCCCGACGGGCCAGCGCGTAGGCGGCGTGCGCGTGCAGGCACTTGAGCCGCCGCGGGTTCGCGCTCCCGGCGATGCCGAGGTCGAGCGAGGCGCCCCCGTCCCGGCCGGTCTGCCCGGCCGCGAGGGCACGCCGGATCCGGCGCTGCTCCTCGGTCGCACGGTCGAGGTCGGCGGCGAGGGCCGGGTCGCGCTCCACCTCGCCGCTCCAGCGCTCGACGCCGCCCGCGGCCTCGAGCCGCGCGACCGCCGCCACGAGCTGGGGGCACGTGAGGTAGTAGGTCGTCGGAAAGGGGTCGCCCGACGCGTCGTAGGGCTCCTGCTCGGTCACGGCGGGAGCGCCGTACGGACAGCGCGCTACGACGCGCCGGAATGCCCGCGGCTGCCGGCCGAGCTGCCGTTCGACGAGCGCGCGGTCATCCATCCCGCCCGATCGTAGCCCCGCCCTGCGCGTGCGCCCGCCGCCACTCCTGGACGCCCTTGACGATGAAGAGCTTCTCCCCCGGCCGCACGAGGCTCATGCGCCGCGCCTCGCGCGAGAGCGCCTCGACCGTCGACGAGTCCGCCAGCCGGGCCTGGAGGCGGCTGCGCTCCTGGCGGAGCTCCTCGACCTCGGCGGCGCGCTCGTTCAGCGCGGACCGCGTCTCCACGTAGCTCGACAGCGGCTGGTAGTAGAGGACGCCGACGAGCGCAAGGACGCCGAGCACGCACCAGCGCAGCACGATGGTCGCCCG
>DATKBA010000222.1:0-5814 GCA_035514455.1 Gaiellaceae bacterium
TTCGAGGAGCACGTCCGCGCCGCGCTCGACTCGCTCCCGCCGGAGCTCGCGCGCGCGCTCGAGAACGTCGCCGTCGTGATCGAGGAGGAGAACCCCGACGAGCCCGACCTCTACGGGCTCTTCGACCAGCCGGAGTACCTGCCTGCGACGATCTCGATCTACCGCCGCCCGCTCGTCGAGGACTTCGACGACCCGGCCGAGCTCGAGCAGGAGATCCGAGTCACCGTGCTCCACGAGCTCGGCCACTACTTCGGGATGGACGAGGATCAGATCGCCGGCCTCGGCTACGACTGAGGCCGGCGATCCGATCGAGCCCGTCTAGGGCTGGGGCCAGTCGGGCGGAATGAAGCCGGGCATGAACCCGAGCGCCGCCGGGAACGTCGCGGCGGTCGGCTTCTGGCCCGTGGCGGCCCAGGAGTCGAGCGCGCCGAGCGCCGTCAGCAGCTGCGCGCCGCTGAAGTTGCAGTGGCCGTTGCCGCTCGTGAACGTCTGCGCGAGCAGGCCGCTGCGGCCGGCTGCGGCGACCGTCGCCGCGTAGGCCGACTCGTGCGACGCCGGGACGAGGGCGTCCGTCTGCGTGTGCAGCGTCAGCAGCGGCTTCTTGATCTTGCCGCTGTAGTCCGCCCAGTGCTTGAGGTAGTTCCGCGAGAAGGGCGGTGCCGAGACGGTGCGACCCGCGTTCATCTCCGCGAGCAGCGCGTCCGCGTTCACGCCGAGCAGCGCGAGGTACCCCTTGTCGGCGTCCGAGAGCGAGTACTCGTGCGTCACGTTCTGCACGATCGGGCCGCCGGCGCGGCGCTCGAGCTCGGCGCGGGCCTCGGTGGCGAAGAACATGTTCGTGAACATCCAGTTCGGCGCCGGAGCCGGGACCGCGCTCGGCGACGCCCCGGTGACGAGGCGCATGAACTCGAACTTGCCCCAGTTGAGCGGGTTGCCGATCTCCGCGAGCATCTTCGGGAAGACCTGCGCCCCGAACCAGAGGTTGTCGTTCACGTCGGCCGTCGTGCCCCAGCTCGCGGGCCAGCCGAACACGGCGTCGTAGGCCGCGGACAGGACACCCGCGCCGTCCCAGGCGCGCGTCGTGCCCGCTCCGACCGCGCAGGCGGCGAGGTAGCCGTCGAAGTGGCCCGCCGTCCGCTCGGCGATCTTGAACGTGATCACGGAGCCCATCGAGAAGCCCCAGAGCAGTGTCCGGTTCGGCTTGCCGACGTTGTCGCGGAACCAGCTCGTGAGCGCGACCGTGTCGTCGATGCCCTCCTGCACGGCCCAGCCGTTCCGCTTGTAGGCCGAGCCGGCGATCGCGTAGCCCATGCCGAGCAGGAAAGGCTCGAGCGCGCCGCTCGGCGCCGCGGGCGCGGAGCGGTCGTCGACCTGGCCGGGCTGGTCGGCGAGATCGCGGTACCCGTGCGCGTGGACGACGAGCGTCCCGTTCCAGTTCTCCGGCACGACCACGCGGTACGGCGCGCCGTTCAGCTCTCCGGTCAGCTCGGTCGGCGCCGCGGTCGCGGCCGGAACGGCCAGCGTCAGCGCGGCGACGAGCGCGAGCAGTGTCTTCCTGATCACTTCTCTGCCCTCCTGGAAAGATCCCCCTGGTCCGCACGAGCGTACGACGGCCGGGCTGCGAGGTCAACGCTCTGTTGCGTTTGTGTTCAGGGATGGAGGGGCCGGAATCCGGCGGTGGCCTCGTGCGTTTGAACGGAGCATGAAGACGATTCCCGAGATTCACGCGGAGATCGAGCGCCTGAGCGAGGTGCGCGGGGAGCTGTGGCAGACGCTCTCGCGCGGCCGCGAGCAGGCGGTCGTGGACGAGATCAAGCGAATCGACGAGCAGCTCGTCGCCCTCTGGGACGAGCACCGCGCCGAGCGCGCCCGCATCCGCTTCGGCGAGCGCGACGAGATCGTGCGCCGCGCCCGCCAGGAGGAAAGGCTCGAGAGAGCCGCGTAGTACCATCGGGCCGCATGGGCCTGAAGGGGTTGCTCGACCGCAACGAGGAGCCGTCCGGCGAGGAGTCGGAGCGGGAGGCCCTGCGCCGGCAGCGCGCCGAAGCCGCGGCGGAGCTGGAGGCGCTGAAGCGGACGCTCTCGGAGCGGGTCGCCCAGGTGCAGCTGAAGGAGCGCGAGCTGGACGCCGCGCTCGCTCGCGTCGAGAAGCGCGAGCAGAAGCTGGACACCGCCGACGCACGCGGCTCGCGGCTCGAGTCCGTGCGGCTCCGGCTGGCCGAGGCGAGGGAGGCCCGCGCGGCCCTCGACGCCCGCCGCGCCGAGCTCGACGCGCGCACGGCCGACCTCGACGCGCGCGAGCGGGAGCTCGCGGAGCGCGAGGCCGCGCCCATCGCGCCGAAGAGGGCAAGTGACACTGTGTCACAAGCTCCCAAGGCGCCCGCCGCAGCGGCGAAGAAGCTGGAAGCCCGCTCGAAGAAGCTCGACGCGCGGGCCGGGAAGCTCGACGCCCGGGAGGCGGCGCTCACCGAGCGCTCCACGGAGCTCGACGCGCTCGCAACCGCGCTCGCGGAGCGCGAGAGCGCGGCCGCCGAGCGGGAGGTGGCGCTCGCAGAGGGCGAAACGGACGTGGCCGAACGGGGGCAGGGCCTGACCGAACGCGAGGACGCCCTGACCGAGCGCGCCGCCGGCCTGGACGCGCGCGAGCAGGAGCTCGGCGACCGTGCCGCGGAGCTCGACGAGCGCGAGCGGGCAAGTGACACAGTGTCACAAGCTCCCTCGCCTGAGCCCGCGCCGGCGCAGCCGGACGAGCTGGCCGCGATCGAGGCGAAGCTGGCGGAGCTCCGCGAGGCGGAGCAGGCGTTCGCCCGCACGCACGCCGAGCTCGCCGCGCGGAGCGACTGGCTGGCGGAGCGGGAGGCGGCGGTAGCGGCGCGCGAGCGCGCCGTCGCGGCGGTCGAGTCCCCGCCCACGCCCGAGCTGGAGGCGCTCGAGGCCCGGATCAGACGGCTGGAGCAGGGCGACAGGCGCCCGGACGCCGAGCCGCAGACCTTCAGCGCCGGCCTACGCGCGCTGGAGGAGCGGGGCCTGCGCGGCCCCACGAAGGACGAGCCCCTGCACTGATCCTCCGCGCCGATGAGTAGGCATCACATCGCGTCTTGAAAGTTCGCCGAGCCCGCCCTAAGCTTCAAGTGCGGATTGCATCGATCAAGGGAGAGATCATGAGTAGGGATCCTGCGGCACCGCCTGTGGTTGCCACGAGCGCGACCAGCCGTCGTCGGCTGCTCGCCTTCCTCGGAGCCGGAGGCGTGGCGGCGTTCGCGACCTTCTTCACGCGGGACGCGGCACAGGCGGGCCACGACGGAACGAACGTCCTGCACCTCGGCGAGGCGAACAACGCTCCAGCAGGAAGCTTTGCTGGAACGACCATTCTGAACGCGAATGCCGAAAGCTTCGCGCTCGACATCAAGAACGCCGAGGGCGGTGTCAGCGCCACGAGCAGCGGGTCGCAACCAGCCTTTCAGGGCCACGCGATCGCCTCCGGCCGCGCGGGCGTCGAAGGCATCAGCCACCTCTCTGCGGCGCCGGAAGACTTCGGTATGGGACACGGAACCGGCGTCGACGGGACAAGCGGCACCGGCGTCGGTGTCGCGGGCAGAAGCAAAGCCGGCGTTGGTGTTCAAGGCAGCAGCGACGCCGGGACAGGAGGCCACTTCGAGAGCGGCTCCGGCCAGGCCCTGTCCGTCTTCGGGCGCGCCAGCGTCACGGCCAGCGTGGCTGCCGCCGACGGCGACACGCTCTTCGTCGAGAACCAGCAGGACGGTACTGGCGGCGGCGGCGCCATCTCCGCTCTCTCGCACGGCGACTCGCACGCAGTCGAGGGAATCGCGAACGGCCCGGAAGGAGTGGGTGTCAGGGGGCTCAGCGGCGCAGATCCATGGGGCGGGGGCTCCGGCTACGGCGTCATGGGCCAAAGCGGGTCCGGTACCGGGGTGGAGGGTCTGACCCAGAGCGGCATCGGCGTCGAAGCGCGGTCGGACACGCCCACCGGCATCGCGTTGAACGTGCGCGGCACGTCGAGGTTCTCGACCGCCGGCGCGGCGGTCCTACCCGGTGGTGACGAGCTGCTCTTCGTCCCGAATCCGGCGGTGACGGGCGAGAGCCACATCTCACTGACCCTCGCCGGCGATCCCGGACAGAGCCACGTCAGCTGGATCGAGCAACACCCCGGCGCCGGCTTCACCGTCCACCTGTCCCGCCCGTTGAGAAGAGGACAGGACGTTCCCCTGACCTACTTCATCACGGAGCCGGCCTAGCCGGGGCCGCCGATCGAGTTACGCGCTCTTGGCCGCGAAGCGGCCCTTCAGGGTCTTTGCGCGACGAGGCAAAGCGCGCCGGGAGCGACCCGGCCGCGAAGCGGCCCTTCAGGGGTCTTTGCGCGTCGGGGGATCTGCTCCCGCAGATCCCCCGACCTGCGGGGATGTGGAGCGTGCCGGGATCGAACCGGCGACCTCCGCCTTGCAAAGGCGGCGCTCTCCCAGCTGAGCTAACGCCCCGGGGCGAGTGACAGTGTAGTCGCGACAGGCCGTACCCCGACTCCGCCCTCGAACGTTGCTCTGGCGGCTCTAACCCTCTTTCGAGGGAGGGCGGTTTCGTCGAAACGCAACTACGCTTCGTCCGTCTAAACCGACCTCTCAGGGGAGGGCACCAACTTGCGGAAGCTTCTACTTGCAGCCATTGCGGCGCTGCTCGTGACCGGCAGTGCCGGCGCGATTACCAACGGACAGTCCGACGGAAACCGGCATCCCTACGTCGGCCTGATCGGATTTCTCAACCCGGACGGGACGAACGGCGCGCTCTGCACCGGCACGCTCGTCTCGCCGACGATCGTCGTCACGGCCGGCCACTGCACCTTCCGGTCGCCAAGAGCGTTCGTCTGGTTCGACTCGGTCGCCCTCAAGGGGCCGCCGACCTCGTTCGGCGTCCCGGTCACGCACCCGGACTTCAGCCCGACGCTGGAGGTGCCGAACACGGGCGACCTCGGCGTCGTCAGGCTGCTCATCCCGGTGTTCATGGCGGAGTACGGCCGGCTGCCCGAAGCGGGGCTCCTCGACTCGCTGACGAGGAAGCAGGGCCTGCAGGACCGCGGCGTCACGATCGTGGGCTACGGCCTCCAGTCCGTCAACCCGCCGGTGTTCACGGGCGAGCGGATGATGGGCACCGCGATGATCCGGAACCTCGTCTCGAACAACGTCCGCGGCTACGGCGTTCAGACTTCGGCCTCGCCGGGCGGCGGCAACAGCGGCACCTGCTTCGGCGACTCGGGCGGCCCGATCCTGTCGGGAAGCTCGAACGTCGTGGTCGCAGTCAACTCATGGGGCCAGAACGCACAGTGCGTCGGGAACGACTTCTCGTATCGCACCGACACCGCGTCGGCGCGCTCGTTCCTCGGCCAGTTCGTTCCGCTGCCGTAGCGCTCTAGGGCTCGCGCGGGTCGTCGCTTGCGGCGGCCCGCGCCTCGTCCTCCGGCGCCTCAGGCGGCCTCGCGGGCTCGGGCGGCGGCTCCATCGCGCGACGGACGTCGTCGCGCACGTCCACCTCGGCGACGGCCTGCTTGACCTCGCGCATGCCGCGTCCGAGCTGACGGGCGATCTGGGGCACCTGCTTCGAGCCGAACAGGAGCAGAATCACGACGGCGAGGACGATCAGCTCCCAGTGGCCCGGCACCTCCCCAGCATAGATCGGCATGATGCGCGGGTGGACGTGAAGCTCGCGGACGAGTCGCTCAGCGGCTCCTGGCTGTCGACCCGGCTCGGCGTCGGCACGCAACGGATCGACGCCATGCGCCGCGCCGGCGAGCTGCTCGGCGTCCGC
>DATKBA010000223.1:0-6651 GCA_035514455.1 Gaiellaceae bacterium
GAGGCTCGCGAGCGCGGGCTACGCGGTGCTCGCCTACGACGCGCGCGGCCACGGTGCGTCGGGAGGCGAGATCACGCTCGCCGGCCCGCGGGAGGTCGCCGACCTGCGCGCGCTCCGCAACGCCTTCGCCGCCCGGCCCGAGGTGCACGACACGCGCATCGGCGCCTGGGGGATCTCGTACGGCGGCGGCCAGATCTGGAACGCGCTCGCCGCGGGCGTGCCGTTCGCGGCGGTCGAGGTCTTCGAGACCTGGACGTCGCTCTACGACGCGCTCTGGCCGCAGCACCTCGCCCGCTCCGGCATCGTCGGCGGCCTCGCCGCGTCGATCGCCGCCCGCTCGCCGCTCGTCGCCGGCATCCGCGACGACGCCGTCCAGAGCCGCAACCTGGCCGCCGTGCGCGCGCTCGCGGAGGGACGCTCCGCAAGCCGGCGATTCGGCTCGATCCGCACGCCGGTCTACCTCTTCCAGGGCCGGGTCGACTTCGTCTTCGACCTCGACCAGGCCACGCGCGCCTTCACGGCGATCCGCGGCCCGAAGAAGCTCTACGCCGGGAACTTCGGCCACCCGCCCTCGACGTTCCCGGGGATCGACCAGGCGTACGTGACGCAGCAGGTACTCGCCTGGTACGACCGCTTCCTCAAGGGCGTGCCGAACCGCGTCGACGCGAAGAAGGTCGTGATCGCGCGGCAGGGGACGGCGAACCGCCGCGCGGAGCTGAACGCCCTACCCGCGACGAAGACGCACACGGTCACGCTCCGCGGCACCTCGACCGCCCGCGGCGGCCGGCTCGTCGCGCGCACGGCGCCGCCCCTGAAGACGGCGCTCGAGAGCTGGGGCGGCGGCACCGCGACCGTCACGATTCCGAGGCTCTCCCGCTACCCGCGCCTCGTCGTCACCGTCCTCGCCGGCAACCGGGTCGTCACGCACGGCGGCCTCGTCCCGCGCGCCGGCCGGAACGTCGTCAAGCTCGCGAGCTACTGCGTGTACGTGCCCAGGGGCACGCGCCTCCGGGTCGCGATCGGGCCCGAGTCGCCCGCCGGCCAGCTCGCCTACCTCGGCTTCGGCGGCGCGGGCTCCGCGACGATCGGCGACGTGACCCTGCGCCTGAAGGCGCTCGCGAAGCCCGTCTCCGGATGAAGCGCGTTGCGGCGGTCATCGCGCTCGTCCTCGCCTCGACCGCGGGCGCGGCGTCGAGCGCCGACCCCGGGATCGGCGCGAAGCGGATCCTGCTCGGCGGCACCGTCCCCCTCTCCGGCGAGGCGGCCGCGTTCGGCTCCGTCGGCCCGGGCGCGAAGGCCTACTTCGACTACGTGAACGCGCGCGGCGGCGTCAACGGCCGCCGGATCGAGTACCGCTACTACGACGACGGCTACGACCCTCAGCGGACCGTGCAGCAGACGCGGCGGCTCGTCGAGCAGGACAAGGTCTTCGCGATCTTCAACTCGGTCGGCACAGCCAACAACGCGGCGATCCAGCCGTACCTGAACGCGAAGCGGGTGCCGCAGCTCTTCGTCGGCGACGGCTCGCAGGGCGTCTCGCGGCCGCAGCGCTTCCCGTGGACGATGGGCTTCCTGCAGAGCTACCTCGGCGAGGGCGGCGTCTACGGCCGCCACCTCGCGCGGACGCGGAAGGCCGCGAGGCTCGGCGTCCTCTACGAGAACACCGCGTTCGGCAAGGACATGACGCGCGGCCTCGAGAAGTGGATCGCGGGCAAGGGCCCCCGCGTCGTCGCGAGGGAGAGCTACGAGTTCACGGACGCGGACGTCTTCCAGCAGGTGGACCGGCTGCAGCGCTCCGGCGCGGACACGTTCATGCTCTTCGCGACGCCGAAGTTCGCGATCCAGGCGATCGCCGCCGCGAAGCGCCTCGCCTGGACACCGAAGCTCTACATCGCCTCGATCTCGATCGAGCCCGGGATCATGGCGATCGCCCGCGCCACCGCCCCGGAGCTGACGAGGGGCGCCTTCTCGGTCGCGTTCGTGAAGAACCCGAACGACCCGATCTGGGCGAAGGACCCGGCGCTCGCGCTCTACCGCTCGATCATGAAGCGGCACGCCCCCGGCCGGAAGGCGGGCGACGTCTACCACTGGTACGGGATGACGGTGGCGTGGACCATGGTCGAGACGCTCAGGCGCGCGGGCAAGACGCCGACGCGGGCGGGCCTGCTGCGGGCGGCGCAGAGCCTCGATCTGGGGGGCAATCCGTTCCTGCTCCCGGGAATCCGGCTGAAAACCTCGAAAACCCGTTACTTCCCGCTCGACAAGGTCTATCTTTACCGCTACGACAACCGGCAGTGGGTGAAGGCAAGTTCGCTGTTGGATCCGCGCGGGTAGCCCCGGTCCTACGAAACCCTTGGGGGTCTAGATCCGATGAGAACCACACTCAAACTGGTCGTGCTCGGGCTCGTGGGCGCATTCGCGCTCTCGGGGACGGGCACCGCCTTCGCGGCGTACACGCCGCGCCTGGTCGTGAGCGACCTGGCGCCCGTGGGCGCCGTCACGCTCACGCTCTCCCAGCCCGCGGACCACGATCCGTCCGCGAAGCTGACGATCTACGCACCGGCCGAATACCGGGCCGCGGTCGTGCGGCCCGCCGGCACCACGATCGGCACGGTCCGGGCGTCCGGCACCGCCGCCGACCTCGGCGGCGCCATCCTGCCGCTGACCGGAACCGTGCAGGTGCGGGCCGCAACCGGGACGTACTCCTCCGGCGGCACCCAGGTACCGCTCGCAGCGGCCGCGCAGCCGTGCACCGGCACGACGACGCACACCGCGTACTGGGTGCTGATCCTGCAAGCGGCCGGGCAGACGCTCGAGCTGCCGGTCTTCGTCGGCGCTCCGCCCTCCCCGCCGCCGGGCCAGACCGAGAACCCGTTTTCGGCGGCGATCCAGGCCTGCCTGCCGCCGCCTGACGTGCCCGCGAACACCCCCGGCCGGGCGACGTTCGGCTTCAAGCTGACGAGCGTCACAATGCGGCTGAACAGCGTCTTCCGGAGCTCCGGCACGGGCCAGCCGCGCTGGCGGGTGCTGGCGACGCCCTACACGCCCAACACGGGCCGGCCGAACCCGTCCGGCACGGTCGAGGCGCAGTCGGTGGTCTCGTTCCCGCGCACGGTCCTGCTGACGCGGCCGGCGGTGCCGAAGGCCGTCAAGGGCGTCGTCACGCTGCGGATCCGCGGCAGCCTCAACGTGCCCGCCGGCACGATCGCCTCGCTGCAGCTCTATCGCGGCGTCGCGGCGTCGGCGACGCGGCGCGCCGTCGCGCTGCGGCGGCTCAACCCGACGACGTACGGCGGCGTGTACCGGATCCGGCAGACGAACAAGCGCCAGGTGCTCTTCCTGAAGACCCGCGGGTCGATCCGCGGCGGGACGCAGACCTGCGAGGCGACCTTCGGCGTGCCGTGCATCTCGGCGACGCGCGCGAACGTCGCGCTGTCCAGCAACTCGGTCCGCATCGTCATCCCGAAGCGGCCCTAGGAACGGCCGAGCTCGGGCCGTGCGTGTCCTCGCTGTCACGCACGGCCCGAGCGTGGGCCCCGGCGTCTTCGCGGACGCGGTCGTCGCCGCCGGGCACGAGCTCGTCGAGTGGCAGGTGCCGCTCCGCGGCGTGCCGAGGCAGGGCGCCGACGCCGTGATCGTCCTCGGCGGCGCGATGCACCCCGACGAGGAGGAGACGCACGGCTGGCTCGGACCTGAGCTGCGCTACCTCGAGGGCGAGCTCGAGCGAGGCACGCCGCTCTTCGGCGTCTGCCTCGGCTCGCAACTACTCGCCCGCGCAGCCGGAGCGAGCGTCTTCCGCGCCTCCGAGCCCGAGGTCGGCTGGCTCCCCGTCGAGCGCACGCCGGCCGGCGCGACCGACCCGGTCGCCTCGACGCTCCCCGAGCGCTTCGACGCATTCCAGTGGCACCAGTACACGCACGAGCTCCCGGACGGCGCGGTCGAGCTGGCCCGGAGCCGCGTCTGCCTGCAGGCGTTCCGGCTCGGCAGCGCCTGGGGCGTCCAGTTCCACCCGGAGGTGCGCCCGGAGCAGGTCGACGCCTGGCTCGCCGAGGACCCCGGCGACGTCGAGGACGCCGACTCGCTCCGCGCCGAGACGCGCGGACGAATCGAAGCGTGGAACGACCTCGGCCGCAGACTCTGCGCTGCGTTCCTCGCCGCGGCCTGAGCGCAATCGGCCCGTCGGCAGCGTGAAGCGGTTCCTTACGAGTTCGTGAACTCCGCGTCCGTCGCGGCCGGCAGCGTCTCGTCGCGCGACCACTCGTGCCACGAGCCGCGGTAGTTGCGCGCGCGGTAGCCCAGCGAGCCGAGCACCTGGGCGGCGAGCTCCGAGCGCGAGCCGGAGTGGCAGTAGGTCACGAGCTCGGCGGCGTCCGGCGGGCCGAGACGCTCGAGCACGGCGGCGGGCTGAAGGCCGAGCAGCTCCTGGACGTCGAGGTGCAGCGCGCCCGGGATCCGGCCCGGCCGCGGGTCGCAGGGTGCGACCGCCTCGCCGCGGTACTCCCGCAGGCTGCGGACGTCGAGCACGACGAAGCCCTCCTCGCCGAGGCGGCGCACGATCTCCCCGCGCTCGACCTCGGTCACAGCGCGCCCACCAGCTCGAGCTCCGCGGCGACGGACGGCCGCTCGCACGCGCGCTCGACCCAGCCGGCCAGCGACGGCCAGGGCCCGAGCTCGATCCCGAGCGACTCCGCCGCCCGGAGCACCCAGGGCACGAACGCGACGTCGGCGAGCCCGAAGGCGCGGCCGCTCAGCCACGGCATGCCGGCGAGCAGCCGGTCGAGCAGGCCGAGCTCCTCCTCGAAGCGCCCGAGCGCACCCTCTTCGCCGCGCTTCAGCGCGTAGTACGGCTTCGAGAAGTCGTCGAAGCGGAAGACGAGCAGCCGCCCGGCCGCACGCTCCCCCGGGTCGTCCGGCCACAGCGCCGGCTCCGGATACCGCTCGTTCAGGAACTCCGCGATCACGGCCGACTCGGGCAGCACCCACCCGTCCTCCTCGAGCACGGGCACCTTGCCGACCGGGTTCTTCTCGTATAGCCAGGCGGGGCGAGCGCTCAGGTCGATCTCGACGGTCTCGTGGGGGACGCCCTTCTCGGCGAGGACGATCCGGACGCGGGCGCAGTACGGGCAGCGGGCGGCGTCGTAGAGGGTGATCACGGCGCGCCGTCCCAGCCGTGGTCGGCGCCCTCGATCCCGATCGCGGCGGCGATCGCCTCGAGCAGCCCCTGCGCCGGCGCCAGCTCGGAGGGGAAAGCCGCGGTGCGCGCCGCAGCCCGCACCGCGGCCGGGTCGGCGCCGGTGAGGCGGGCGACGACGCGCGGGTTCGCGGCCAGCGCGATCGCGTCCCCGGGCGGCAACGGCCCGTAGTGCTCCGGGACGGACAGGTACTCGTCGACGACGCGGCCCGCCTCGAGCAGGACGAAGCGGACGACCTGCTCGTGCTCGACGCCGAGCGCGAGGACGACGGCGCCCGTCCGCTCGGACAGCTCCGTCGCGAGCCGGCGCAGCGCGGACGGGTCGCGGTCGCAGGCGTCGTCGTAGACGGCGATCCAACCGTTGCGCGGCTGCTCGACGTGGCTGCCGCGGGAGCCTCCGGGCAGCCGCGGCACGAACTGCCGCACCGCGCGCTCGACGGCGCCGAGGTCGTCCGTCTGCACGTGGATCGATCCGTACGAGCGGCCGCCGCCGACGTCGCGCACCTCGAGCGCGAGCACGAGGTTCCGCGACTCCTCCCGGAACCCGAGCCGCTCGTAGAAGGTGAGGGCGTTCGGATGGGCGTTCAGGAGCAGGTGCGTCGCGCCGCGGGCGCGGAGGTTCTCGATCACCGTCTCGACGAGCGCGCGGCCGCTGCCGTGGCGGCGGCCGGCCTCGGCGACGTAGAGGTCGCCGATCCGCGCGACGTGGTCCTCGAGCCAGGCGCTGACGAAGCCGGCCGGCCTGCCCCCCTCCTCCGCGAGAAAGAGCGCGTTCGCGTCGAGCGCGCGCTCGAGCTCCGGCCGGTTCGCCTCCCAGCTCGCGTCCGCCCAGGGCGGCGGCGGCGGGCTCTCCGCCTGCCACTGCTCCCAGAGCCCCCGCAGGGCCTCGAAGTCGTCCTCGGTCGCGTGTCGGATCGTCATGCGGGCGGGACGACGCGGAGGGCGGTGAGGAGGTAGTGAGCGGTCAGGTTCTCGAAGGGGTGGAAGCGCGACGCGAACGCGCGGAGGTCGGTCACCTCACCATAGAACGCGGTCGCCGCCTTCCGCAGTCCGAGGTCACCGGCGGGCCAGGCGTGCGGGCGGGCGAGGTGGCGGGCGAGGAACCAGTCGGCGGTCCACTCCCCCAGCCCCCGGATCGCGACGAGCCGGGCCGTCACCTCCTCGTCGGGCAGGAGCGCGAGCTCGCTGAGCTCGAGGTCGCTGCGCGCGAGCCCGAGCACGTACTCGGCCTTGCGGGTCGAGAAGCCGAGGGCGAGCAGCTCGTCCTCGGTCGCCCGGGCGATGCGCTCGCGCGCGGGGAAGGCGTGCGCGTGGGTGCCGGGCTCGCCGTACCGCGCGACGAACCGGCTCCGGATCGCGAACGCCGACTGGAGCGAGACCTGCTGCGCGGTGATCGAGGTGACGAGCGCCTCGAAGGGGTCGGGCTGGAGCGGCGGGCGGAAGCCGGCGAGCGAGCGGAC
>DATKBA010000224.1:0-4980 GCA_035514455.1 Gaiellaceae bacterium
GCTTCGCGTGGAACGCGTTCGTCTTCGACCCTCGCATCGCGGCGGCGAACGACGGCGAGTGGTCGGATCAGAACGGCGTCCGCCACCGGATCGACCACGCGAAGCACGACAACCGGATCGACATCACGCTCGACAGCGGCGACGCGATCTCGCTCTGGTGGCTGACCCGCTCCGAGTGGGAGGGCCTGATCGAGGTCGCCGGCTTCGAGGTCGAGGCGCTGTACGGCGGCTTCGACCGGCAGCCGTTCGACGAGTCCGCGAGCGAGTTCGTCTGGGTTGTCCGCAAGCCCGTATAACCCGATCTCGCGGCTCTACGACGCGTGGAGCGCGAGCGTGACCGAGGACGTGGAGTTCTACGTCGAGGAGGCGCGGGCGTCGGGCGGGCCGGTCGTCGAGCTCGCCTGCGGGACCGGACGGATCGCGGTGCCGGTCGCCAAGGCGGGGATCGCGGTGATCGGCGTCGACGCGTCGGCCGGGATGCTCGCGGTCGCCCGGGAGTACGCCGCCGACGAGGGCGTCAAGCTCGACCTGCGCGAGGGCGACATGCGCGAGCCGCCGGTCTCCGAGCGGGTGCCGCTCGTGCTGATTCCCTTCCGCTCGCTGCTGCACATGACCACCGAGGCCGACCGGCTCCGCGTGCTCCGCGCCGCGCGCGAGCTGCTGCTCCCAGCCGGCCGGCTCGTCTTCGACGTCTTCGCCCCGAGCGCCGACGACGTGGAGGACACGCACGGCCGCTGGCTCGAGCGCGAGCCCGGCATCTTCGAGCGCGCCGACTGGGACGAGGGCGAGCGCACGCTCACGCTCTCCGTGCGCCGCGGCGAGGAGGCCTCGACGATGCTGCTCGCCTGGCTCTCGCCGGCGGAGTGGCGGCTGCTGCTCGACCGGGCCGGCTTCGACCTCGAGGCGCAGTGGGGCTGGTTCGACCGCCGCGCCTACGACGGCGGCGAGGATGTCGTGTTCGCCGGCGTCAGACGCGGTTAGGGTATGCGCATGATCTGGATCGTGCTCGGGATCGTCGCGCTGCTCGTCGTCGCGCTGATCCTCCTCTACAACCGGCTCGTCACCCTCCGCAACCGCGTCGAGAACGCGTGGGCGCAGGTCGACGTCCAGCTGAAGCGGCGGTACGACCTGATCCCCAACCTCGTCGAGACCGTGAAGGGCTACGCGGCGCACGAGCGCGAAACCTTCGAGGCGGTCACTGCTGCGCGGACACGCGCGCAGGCGGCGCAGGGGCCTGGCGAGCAGGGCGCAGCGGAAGGGATCCTCGGCCAGGCGCTCGGCCGCCTCTTCGCCGTCGCCGAGGCGTACCCGGAGCTACAGGCGGACGAGAACTTCCGCCAGCTCCAGGACGAGCTCGCGGAGACGGAGAACAAGATCGCCGTCTCGCGCCAGGTCTACAACGACACCGTCCTCACGTACAACACCGCGATCCAGACATTCCCCGGCCTGCTCGTCGCCGGCCCGTTCGGCTTCTCGCGGAAGGACTTCTTCGAGGTCGAGGACGCAGCCCGGGAGGCGCCACGCGTCGCGTTCTAGCGGGGGTCGTCCTCCTGGCGGCGCTCGCGCTCGCCGGGAACGCCGCCGCGAAGTCCTTCGTCCTTCCACGTGCGGACGTCGTCGTCCAGGTCGCGCGCGACGGCGGCCTCGTCGTCGCCGAGAACGTCGCCTTCTCGTACGTGGGCGACTTCAGCGGCGCGTATCGCGACGTCCCGCTTCGCGACGGCGAGTCGCTCGACCAGGTGACCGTGTCGGAAGGGGACATCGGCTACCGGGCCGGCGCCTGCACCGAGCTCGGCTGCTCCGGCGAGCCGCAGACCTACGGCGTCGAGCGCGTCGGCGACTCGATGCGGATCGTCTGGCACTACCGGGCGTCGAACGAGGAGCGCACCTTCCGGATCGGCTACCGGCTGCGCGGCGTCGCGGTCGCCTACGACGACGTCGTCGACGTCAACCTGCAGGTCTGGGGCGACGAATGGGAGGTCGGCCTGTCTCAGCTGACGGCGTCGCTCCTCGCCCCCGGCGAGGTGCAGCGCGCCTGGGGTCACCCGGTCGGCGTCCGGGGCGACGTCGCGCTCAACGGCTCGAGGGTCTCGCTGCGCGCGCTCGACGTCCCGGCCGGGCAGTTCGTCGAGCTGCGCGCGCTCGTCCCGCGCCGCTTCTTCACGTCCACGGACGGGATGAAGGTCGCGGACGGCCCGGGCCTGGAGAAGATCATCGCGGAGGAGCTCGAGGACGCGGCCGCGTACGAGCGCGACCGGCGCAAGATCGACGAGGCCCTCGACGACCTGCCCGCGACGATCCTGAAGCTGCTCCTGCTCGCGCTCGGCCCCGCGCTCGCGCTGATCGGCTTCACCTGGTGGCGGTACGGCCGCGAGCACGGCACGCCGTACGACCGCGAGTACGAGCAGGAGCCGCCGACCGACACGCAGCCCGCGCTCGTGCCCACGCTGCTCGCGCAGGGCGGCTCGGCCGGCTCGCTCGAGTTCACGGCGACGCTCTTCGACCTGATCAGGCGCGGGCGCTACCGGGCCGACCCGGTGACGACGGAGCGGAAGATCTGGGGCGGGCTGAGAACGCAGCAGATCTCCGACCTCGAGCTCTCGCTCGGCGACACGGAGCCCGCCGTCGAGGCATTCGAGACCCCGGTCGCGCAGGTGATCGACTCGATCCTCGCCGGCGGCCCGGAGCGGCTCTCGACCTTTCGCGACCGGATCGAAGAGGACCGGACGGGGAACTCGGAGCGCTTCAGCTCGTTCAAGTCGGCGATCGGGACCGAGATCAAGGGACGCCGCTGGTTCCGGAACACCGGGCTCGCCGTCCTGCTCGGCGGCGCGGCCGCCCTCGTGCTCGCCGGCGGCCTGACGCTGCTCTGGGGGATCGGCTCGTACAACGCGGTCGCCCCGACCTGGAGGAGCGTCGTGGCGATCGCGCTCGGCGTCTGCGGGCTCGTCGGCGCCGCGGTGCTGGTCGCGACCGCCTTCAACCGGCGGCTCTGGCGCCGCCGCTCGCCGGAGGCGCAGGTCGAGGCCGAGCGCTGGGAGGCGTTCCGCCGCTACCTGACGGACTTCCCCCGCCTCGCCGAGGCCCCGCCCGCGACGCTCGCGCTCTGGGAGCGGTTCCTCGTCTACGGGATCGCCTTCGGGATCGCGGAGCGGGTGCTGCAGGGGGCGCAGCTGCACATGCCGGAGGCGCTCGCGCAGGCGAGCACGCTCTACTGGATCGGCCCGCACGGCGATCTCGCCTCGGGCGCGACGTCGATGAGCATCGGCGATCTCGCGGCCGGGTTCGGCTCGGCCCTCGCCCCGCCCTCGTCAGGGTCGGGCGGCGGCGGCGGCGGCTTCTCCGGCGGGGGCGGCGGGGGCGGCGGCGGGGGCGGCGGCGGCGCGTGGTAGCCGAACCGACTTAGTTGCTGTCAGCAACTAAGTCCGTTTGCCGCGAGCGCTCGTAGAGCGCGATCGCCCCGGCAACGGCGACGTTGAGCGATTCGGCGGCGCCGGTCGTCGCGATCGAGGCGAGATAGTTGCTGTCAGCAACTATCTCTTCGGGCAACCCTTCGCGCTCGGCGCCGAGGAGGAACGTGACCGGGCCGGAGAGGTCGAGCTCGTGCAGGGGCGGGGCGCCGTGGGCGACGAGGGCGACCCGCGCTCCCGGAGCGTCGTCCCAGGCGAGCAGCGGGACGCGGAAGATCGCGCCCGCCGAGGCGCGGAGCGCCTTCGGGCCGAGCACGTCGGCGCAGCCCTCCGAGAGTGCGACCGCCGCGCCGAACGCGTCCGCCGCGCGCAGCAGCGTGCCCACGTTCCCGGGGTCGGCGACCCGCCAGAGCGCGAGCGCGACGTCGCGCGGCTCCCGCGGCAGGCCCGCGGTGCGGTAGACCGCGACGACGCGGGCGGGGTGCGCCAGCGTCGAGATCGCCGCCAGCAGCTCGGGCTCGACGGTCTCCCCCGCGACGAGCAGCTCGAGCGGCTCGATCCCCGCAGCCGTCGCCGCCGCGACGAGGTCTTCGCCCTCGACCGCGAACAGCCCGAGCTCCTCGCGCTTGCGCTTCTGCGCGAGAAGCTTGCGGACGAGCTTCAGCGTCGGGTTCGACGCCGACGTGATCAGAGCGCTACGCCGCCTTGTCGGACGACTTGCCGGATTCGAGCGCGGCCTTCGCCTGCTCGACGACGGCCGTGAACGCGGCCGGATCGGACACGGCCAGGTCGGCCAGCACCTTGCGGTCGAGCTCGATGCCCGCCTTGTGCAGCCCCGAGATGAACTGGTTGTACGAGATCCCGTTGGCGCGGGCGGCCGCGTTGATGCGGACGATCCAGAGCTGCCGGAACGTCCGCTTCTTGTTCTTGCGGTCGCGGTAGGCGTAGACGAGCGAGTGCTCGACCTGCTCCTTCGCGTAGCGGTAGCTGCGGCTCTTGAGCCCCCAGTAGCCCTTCGCCTGGCCGAGGACCTTGCGGCGCTTCTTGCGCGCGTGGACGGATCGCTTGACGCGCGGCATCTACTTCAGCCCCAGCAGCTTCTTCAGGCGCGGCGCGTCCACCTTGGCGACCTCGTAGTCCTTGCCGAAGGCGCGCTTACGCTTTGCCGACTTGTGCTCCAGGTTGTGGCTCTGCATCGCGTGGCGGCGCAGGATCTTTCCCGTCCCGGTCACCTTGAAGCGCTTCTTCGCTCCGCTCGATCTCTTCATCTTTGGCATCAGTCTTCACTCCTGCGTTCTTCGTGGGGCCGAGCAGCATCACCATGTTGCGACCGTCGAGGAGCGGCGGCGACTCGACCACCGCGAGGTCCTTGATCTCCTCCGCGAGACGCATCAGCAGGTCGCGGCCCCGCTCCGGGTGCAGGTTCTCGCGCCCCCGGAACATGATCGTGACCTTGACCTTCGCGCGCTGGTTGAGAAAGCGCACGACGTGGCCCTTCTTCGTCTCGTAGTCGTGAATGCCGATCTTCGGCCTGAACTTGATCTCCTTGACGTTGATCTGGGTCTGGTGC
>DATKBA010000225.1:0-2283 GCA_035514455.1 Gaiellaceae bacterium
CCGCCCGACCGCGCCACGGTCGAGGGCTGGCTCGACGAGCTCTCGCACCGCGGCCCCGACGGCCGCGGCGTCTTCGCCGACGACGGCGTCTGCCTCGGGCACCTGCGCCTGGCGATCATCGACCTCTCCGACGCGGGGCTCCAGCCGATGGCGGACGAGAGCGGTCGCTTCCACGTCCTCCACAACGGCGAGATCTACAACTACGTCGAGCTGCGGGCCGAGCTGGAGGCGAAGGGCCACCGCTTCCGGAGCGCGACGGACACCGAGGTGCTCCTGACGGCGTATCGCGAGTGGGGCGAGCGCTGCGTCGAGCGCTTCAACGGCATGTGGGCGTTCGTGCTCTGGGACCGCGAGCGGCGGACGCTGTTCGCCTCGCGCGACCGCTTCGGCGTCAAGCCGCTCTACTACCGGCTCGACGGCGAGAGGCTCGCGTTCGCGAGCGAGCCCCGGGTGCTGCGCGGGCCTGAGCCGCGCGCGAACCTGCCGGCCGTCCGCGACTACCTCGAGCAGGGCTGGCTCGACGACGGCGAGGAGACGTTCTTCGCCGGCGTTCGCCGCCTGCCGCCCGCGCACAACCTCGTGTTCGGACCGGAGGGCCTGCGCATCGGCCGCTACTGGAGCCTGGAGCCGCACGACCCGCCCGCCGACCCCGCCGGCGCCGTCCGCGAGCTCTTCCTCGACGCCGTCCGTCTCCAGCTGCGGAGCGACGTTCCGGTCGGCACCGCCCTCTCGGGCGGGCTCGACTCCTCCGCGATCGCGGTCGCGGTCGCCGCGCACGGCCACGAGCGCCAGAAGACCGTGACGGCGTACTTCGACGACGCCGGCTACGACGAGCGGCCCTACGCGCGCGCCGTGATCGAGCAGACCGGGGCGGAGGCGCACTGGGTCTCGTTCAGCGCCGGCGAGCTCGTCGAGAGCCTGCCGGCGATCGTCCGAGCGCAGGGCGAGCCGTTCGGCTCGACGTCGATCGCCGCAGGCTGGCACGTGATGCGCGAGGCGAGCCGCGCGGGCCTGACGGTCATGCTCGACGGCCAGGGCGGAGACGAGCTCTTCGCCGGCTACCGCGCCGCCTACGGCTACCGGCTCGCCGACCTGCTTGCGCGCGGCGAGGTCGGCGAGCTCGGGCGCGAGCTCGGCGCGTTCTGGTCGAGCCACGGCTCGAGCCCGCTCGCCGCGGCCGGCGTCCTCGCGCGGCCGTTCCTGCCGGAGCGGCTCGGCGCTGCCGCGCGCGCCCGCCTGAAGGGCTCGGCGGCGCTCGCGCACCCCGATCTGCGCGCGCTCGCGCGGGCGCGGGACGCGAACGGCTATCCGTTCCCGGACCGGCTGCGCCGCCACCTGGCGCACACGCTCAGCCGCCGCGGGCTCCCCGAGCTGCTCCGCTACGAGGACCGCAACTCGATGGCGCACTCGATCGAGGCGCGCGTCCCCTTCCTCGACCACCGGCTGGTCGAGCTCGCCTACTCGCTCGACGGCGCGCAGCTGCTCGCGCGCGGCGAGACGAAGGCGGTGCTGCGGCGCGCGCTCGCGGACCTGCTGCCGCCGGCCGTGCGCGACCGCCGGGACAAGCTGGGCTTCGTGACGCCCGAGGGACGCTTCATGCGCGAGGCCCTCGGCGAGCTCGCGGCCGAGACGTTCGCCTCGCCCGGGTTCAGGGAGCGCGGGCTCGTCGATCCGGGGGCGGCGCGGGAGCGGCTCGAGCGCCACCGGGGCGGCGACGTGACCGCCGGAATGGAGCTCTGGCGGGCGCTCAACGTCGAGCTCTGGGCGCGCGCGTTCCTCGATTGAGGGTCCTCGCGCTCACGACGTCGTACCCGACGCCGGAGGCGCCGGTGGCGGGGATCTTCGTCCGCGAGCACGTCGAGGCGGTGCGGCCGCACTGCGACGTCACGGTCGTGCACCTGGAGCGCGCCGACGTCCGCCGGATCGAGATCGAGCGCGACGACGAGGCCTGGCGCGTCCGCTACCCGCGCCGGCCGCCCGCGGTCCGGCATCTGCTCGCGGCCCGGCGCGGGCTCGCGCTCGCCGGCGCCTGCGACGTCGTCCACGCGCACTTCTTCCTCGCCGGCCTCCCCGCGGTGCTCTTCCAGCGCAGGCCCGTCGTCGTCAGCGAGCACTGGAGCGTCTTCCTGCCCGAGGACCCGGCGCGGCTCGGATTCGGCGGGCGGCTCGCGGCCAGGGTCGCGTTCGCGCGTGCCGCGCTCGTGCTGCCGGTGAGCCCGGCGCTGCAGCGCGCGATCGAGGGCCATGGGCTCCGCGCGCGCTTCCGGATCGTGCCGAACGTGG
>DATKBA010000226.1:0-4017 GCA_035514455.1 Gaiellaceae bacterium
GGAGAGCCCCGGGAACGCGACGCTCGTCGCCTCGGCGAGCGTCTCGGGCGCGACGAGCGTCGGCGCGAGCAGCTCGCGCGCGAGCGCCTCGGCGGCGCCGAGCGTGCCGTGCAGCTCCGACCCGGCCGACCCGCGCAGCTCCGCCTCCATCCCGAGCGGCGCGAGCACCGCCTCGGCGAGATAGCGCTCGAACGGCATCTCCGCCGCCGCCGCAACGTGCGACGCGAGGACCTCGAAGCCCTGATTCGAGTAGATCCGGCGGCGGCCGACCGGAGCGATCGGCGGCCCCTCGTCGAACGGCAGGCCGCTCGCGTGCCCGAGCAGGTGGCGCACCGTCGAGCCCTCAGGCCCGGCGGGCCCGTCGAGGTCGACGACGCCCTCCTCGACCGCGACGAGGGTCGCGAGCGCCGTCACCGGCTTCGTGATCGACGCCCACCGGAAGACGTGGCCGGCGTCGCCTTGCGAGGCGGCCACGCCGTCCGGCCGCACGACCGCGGCCGCGGCGTGCTCCGCCCTCCACCCGTCGATCTGGTGCAGCGCCTTCACGGCGGGGGATACTAGGCGCGATGGAGCGCCGGCTGATCGCGGGGCACTCGCCGTACGAGCCAGTCGCGGGCTTCTCGCGCGCGGTCGTGGCGGGCGGGGAGGTGCACGTGGCCGGGACGGCGCCGATCCCCGCCGAGGGCGAGCCGCCCGAGGGAGCCTACGAGCAGATGCGGCTCTGCCTCGAGCTCGTCGGGGGCGCGCTCGCGCAGGCCGGCGC
This sequence comes from Gaiellaceae bacterium, assembly GCA_035514455.1. GTDB lineage: Bacteria > Actinomycetota > Thermoleophilia > Gaiellales > Gaiellaceae > Gaiellasilicea. The sequence continues at coordinate 764 of DATKBA010000226.1, forward strand.
GGGCTTCGGTGACGTCGTGCGGACGCGGATCTACCTCACCGACGCGGGGGACTGGCACGAGGTCGCACGCGCGCACGGCGAGGTCTTCGCCGAGATCCGGCCGGCCGCGACGGCGGTCGTCGTCAAGGGGCTGCTCGACCCGCGCTGGCGCGTGGAGGTCGAGGCGGAGGCGGTGCTGCCGTGAAGCAGATCTACCCCACCTCGATCACCGGCAAGGGAGCCGTCGCCGGCGGCAGCGTGCTCGACCACACCTTCGGCCAGTCCGATCCGTACACGCTCGGCGTCGAGGAGGAGTACATGCTCCTCGACGGGGAGACCTTCGACCTCGTCCAGCACATCGACACCGTCCTGCAGGCGATCTCCGGCCACGAGCTGGAGGCGCGCATCAACGCCGAGCTGATGCAGTCGGTGCTCGAGATCGCGACTCCCGTCTGCCGCACCGCCGGAGACGTGCAGCGCGAGCTGCTGCGGCTGCGGACCTACGTGAGCGAGGTCGGGCGCGAGCGGGGGATGCGCGTCGGCTCCGCCGGGACGCATCCGTTCAGCCTCTTCGAGCGGCAGCGGATCACGGCGCGCGACCGCTACCGCAACCTCGTCGACCAGCTCCAGTACATCGCCCGGCGCGAGCTGATCTTCGGGATGCACGTGCACGTCGCGGTCGACGACCCGGAGAAGGCAATCCAGGTCGTCAACGGGCTCCTCCCCCAGCTCGGCCCCCTGCTCGCGCTCTCCGCCTCCTCGCCCTTCTGGCGCGGCGAGCCGACGGGGCTCGCGTCGAGCCGGCAGATGGTCTTCGCCGCGTTCCCGCGCTCGGGGCCGCCGCCGCGCTTCCGCGACTACGCCGACTACGCCGAGGTCGTCGGCCAGCTCGAGCGCACCGGCTGCATCGCCGACTACACGCACATCTGGTGGGACATCCGCCTGCATCCCCGGCTCGGCACGGTCGAGATCCGGATCTGCGACGCGATCACCCGAGTCGAGGACGCGGTCGCGATCGCCGCCTACTGCCAGGGGCTCGTCAAGCTCCTCTCCGAGCAGTTCGACCGCGGCGAGCCGATCCCGTCCTACCACCGGATCCTCACGACCGAGAACAAATGGCTCGCCGCGCGCTACGGGCTCGAGGCGCCGGTGATGGACCTGGAGACGGGCGCGCGCAACCGCGTTCCCGTGGCGCAGCTGATCCGGCGCACCCTGACGGAAATCGAGCCGCACGCGCGCGAGCTCGGCTCCGATCGCGAGCTCGAGGGGATCGGCGAGATCCTCGCGCGCGGCAACGGCTCCGACCGCCAGCTCCGCGTCTTCAACGCCAACCGCGACATCGCCGAGGTCGTCGAGGAGATCGCGAAGGCGACGGAGGCGGTCCCGGAGAGCGCCTAGCTGACGAGCCTGCCGCTGCCCAGGTCGATCAGCGCTTTCCGCCCGGCGTTGGCCGCCCGGAGCGTGTTCCCGTCCGGTGCGAGCGCGAGCGTCCAGTCCGCGGCGCTGCACCGCTCACAGGGCGGCAGCGGGATGCAGCGAGGCTCGCGGGCGACGAGGTCGAGAGCGTGGACGAAGGCGCTGTTCGTTCTCGTCTCGACGTAGACGGTAAGGAGCCAGCGCCCGTCCCGGGACGCGACCACCTGTCCCGCTGCGCCCTGCATCCGCACGGTCTCGCCCTTCGTGCCGAGCGAGCCGGGGAGCAGCTTGCCGGCCGCGAGGTCGAACCCGCGGACGGCGTAGCTCCCGTCGACGAAGTCCTGCTGGAGGAAGAGGAAGTCGCCCGCCGCCGAGATCGTCTCGACGACGAACCGGCCCGGGAGCGAGAGCTCGTGCGCGGCCACCCCGCGCTCGGCGTCGACGACGAGGACCTTCGTTCCGGGCCGCGTGAGGCCGACCCAGCGGCCGGTGGCGGAGACACCGCCGAGCTTCCATGCGCCGCCGAGGTCGATCGCGCTCGTGCGGCGGCCGGTCGCCGGGTCGAAGCGAAGCAGGGTGCCGCCGCGGACGGCGAAGGAGGCGGAGCCGTCGGCCGCCCGGATCGCCTCGGCCGGCGCGGGGGGCTCGGACACGCGGACCGGGAGCCCGGGCGCAGCCGCGGGCGGCGGTGCCGACTCGTCGACGCTGCCGCCGCAGGCGGCGAGAAGGGCGACGGCGGCGAGGAGCGCGATCCTCTTCATGCCGGAGATACACCCGGCGAGGCCGCCGGGTTCCCTACGATCGCGCCATGGTGCTCGTCGCCGTCGTCGCGGCCTTCCTGCTCGGCTCGCCGCCGGAGCAGCTCGGGCGCTCCTACGACGGCCGCCCGATCGAGGTGGTGCACGTGCGCGGCGACGGGCCGAGGATCCTCGTCGTCGGCTGCATCCATGGGAACGAGTGCGAGGGGATCGAGGTGACGCGGATCCTCGAGCGCACGCGCCCGGACGCCGACCTCTGGCTCGTCCACCAGCTGAACCCGGACGGCTACGCGCGGCGGAGCCGCTTCAACGCGCGCGGCGCGGACCTCAACCGCGACTTCGGCCGCTTCTCGCAGCGTGAGGCCCGGATCGCGCGCAGGCTGATCCTGCGGCTGCGGCCCGACGTGACGATCTGGTTCCACCAGCCGCAGGCGCTCGTGCGGGCGTGGGGGCCCAGCCGGAGCATGGCGCGACGCTACGCCCGGCTCGCCGGCGTCCCGTACCGGACGATGGCCTGGCCTCCGGGGAGCGCCTCGCGCTGGCAGAACGGGCTCGGCCAGGTCTCGTTCGTCGTCGAGCTCCCGTCGGGCGAGCTCAACGACGCGGTCGCCCGTCGCCACGCCCTCGCCGTGCTCCGCCTGGCGAAGTAGATTCGCCGCGTGTTCTGGCTCGGAGACGGCTCGGCGGCGGAGCTCGAGGAGCTGCTCGAGGCCGGTCCGGTCTTGCTCCTCTTCTACCTCTTCGACTGGTCGCCGACCTGAACCCAGGAGCTGCGACTCCTGCGTGACAGGAGAGCCGAGTTCGAGCTCGCGGGTGTCCGCGTCTACGGCGTCTCGCGCGACTCGCACTGGTCGCACCGGGCGTGGAAGGAGGCGCTCGGGATCGACGTCGAGCTGATCTCGGACTGGAACGGCTCCCTCGTGAAGCGCTTCGGCGCGTCGCAGACGCGACGCTGGATGGAGGGCGTGCCGCGGCGCAGCGCGTTCCTCGTCGGCGAGGACGGTACGGTGCTGCGATCGTGGCGGTACGAGGACTCGGAGGTGCCCGACTTCGACGAGCTGCTCGCGGCCGCGCGGGCGTTGCGGGGCTAGCGGCCGCGCT
>DATKBA010000227.1:0-7020 GCA_035514455.1 Gaiellaceae bacterium
GAGATCCGCAAGCTCGTCGAGCGGGGCCAGCAGGGCGACCGCGCCGCGCTCGAGGAGCTGTACTTGATCCACTTCGACCGGATCTACAGCTACCTGCACATGACGGTCGGGAACCGGCACGACGCCGAGGACCTGACCACGCAGACGTTCCTGCGCATGCTCGAGTCGATCGGCAAGTTCCGCTTCCAGGCGGCGCCCTTCTCCGCCTGGCTCTTCCGGATCGCCCACAACCTCTCGATGGACCACTTCCGGGCGAACCGCCGCTGGCAGCCCGAGGAGGAAGTGCCCGAGGCGCACGGATCGGAAGCACGCTCGGCCGAGGACGAGGCGTTCCAGTCGATCGGGCGGCAGTCGATGCTCGCGCTGATCGACTCGCTCTCGCAGGACCAGCAGCAGGTACTGACGCTGAAGTTCGTCTTCAGCTTCTCGAACGCGGAGGCGGCGACGATCCTCGACAGGACCGAGGGCGCCGTGAAGTCGCTCCAGCACCGCGCGCTCGTCTCGCTCCAGAAGCAGATCTCCGGCTCCGGGGAGGAGTAGGTGGCGCTCGAGGTCGGGATCGTCGGCCTGCCGGGGGCGGGCAAGACGACGCTGTTCACCGCGCTGACGAAGGCCGGCGGGGCAGGCTTCGGGAAGGAGAACGTCGGCATGGCGTCGATCGCCGACGACCGGCTGGAGCGGCTGGCCTCGCTCGTTGGGGCGCGGAAGATCACACCCGCGACGATCCGGGTCGTCGACGTCCCCGGGACCGGGCCGGCGCTGCTCGGCGGGCTGCGGCAGGTCGACGCGATTCTCGCCGTCACCGACGGCTTCTCGGGGGAAGCGGATCCGGCCGGCGACCTCGAGACGCTCGAGCTCGAGCTGCTGGTCGCCGACCGTGACCACGTGGAGCGGCGCCTGGAGCGGGTCGAGAAGCAGGCGAAGTCGGGCGATGTGTCGCTGCGCAAGGAGGTGGACGTGCTGCGGGAGCTGCTGACACACCTCGACGCCGGCCACACGCTCCGCGACTTCCCGGGCGAGCTGCCCGCCGAGCTGGAGCCGCTGACGACGAAGCCGCTGCTCGCGGTCGAGAACGGCGCGGGCGGAATCGACCTGCAGCTGGAGGCCGAGCTCGCCGAGATGAGCGACGAGGAGGCGGCGGACTATCGGGAGGGCCCGTCCGCGCTCGACGAGATCGTGCGCCGGCTGCGCGACGCGCTCGACCTGATCACGTTCTTCACCGCGGGCGAGAAGGAGACGCGCGCGTGGACGCTGCGGCGCGGCCAGACGGCGCTCGAGGCGGCGGCGTCGATCCACTCCGACATCGCGCGAGGCTTCATCCGCTGCGAGACGATCTCGACGGACGACCTGCTCGACGCGGGCTCGCACGCCGAGGCCGCGAAGCGCGGCACGCAGCGGCTGGAGGGGAAGACGTACGAGGTCCAGGACGGCGACGTCCTGAACATCCGCTTCAACGTCTAACGGAGGCGGTCGGCGAGGTAGCGGAGGCCGAGCGGGTAGCGGTACTCGATCGCGAGGTGGGTCGCGTCGAAGAGCTCGACGTGCAGGGCGGGAACCCCGAGCGCGGTCAGCTCGCGGCGGAGCCACTCCACGGTGAGGTCGAGATACCACTCGTCGCGCGTGCCGCAGTCGACGTAGATCGCGCGGAGGCTGCGGAGCGCGTCGGCGTGGCGCGGGACGAGCGTTGGGTAGTCCCATTCCAGCCAGCGCTCCCACAGCTCCGGAATCACCTGCGCGGTGGCGACGTCGTAGGGGAGGCGCACCGTGCCGTCCGCATCGGCCGAGTAGGCGGCGGCGAAGCCCCACTGGAGCAGGACGTGCAGGTCGTGTGGGTGGGCGAGCGGCGCCGGCCCGGTGCGGAGCTCGTCGAGGAAACGCTCCATCTCGCCGCCGTAGGCGTCACGCAGGCGGCGGGCGGCGAGACGGAAGAAGGGCCGGATCGAGACCTCGAACAGACCGCCGCCGGCGTGGCTCGCGAAGCCCTGGAAGAGGTCCGGACGGAGCATCGCCGTCACGGCCGCGCCCTGACCGCCGCTCGACTTTCCGGAGACGCCGCGCAGGCCGTTCGTCTCGTAGTGCCCGTCGACGAAGGGAACGACCTCGTCGCAGATGTACGTGTGGTACCGGCCCGTCCCGGGCGAGTCGACGAACTGCGACCCGCCGACGGACGTCCAGGCGTCGACGAAGACGACGCGCGCATCGACGTCGGCGTCCTCGAGCAGCTCGAGGAACGTCGGCCGGAAGGCGGCGCGGTTGCGCCACATGTCGAGCTGCCCCGTGAAGCCCTGGAGGACGTAGACCGCGGGCCCACCCGCGTAGGAGGGCGGCGTGTAGACCCAGAGCGGCCGCTCGTGCGGGTCGCCGAGCGGGTTTTCGCGCAGCGCCTCGCTCGTGAGCACGTGCTCGTCGAGGGTGCCGCGCAGCGGGCGCAGCGAGGGGTGGCTCACCGGACGTACCACTCGTCCCGGCCCCAGCCGAGGTCCTGCTCGCGCTCGGCGCGCCGCCGTGCGGCGACGGGGTCGCGGGCAACGTAGCGGCTGCGAGCCGCCTGCTTGGTCACGCCCAGCGACGCCGCGAGCGCGGACCACGAGCGCCCGTGCGAGCGCGCGCGGACGACGAGCGTCGCCTCGAGCGAGTCCAGCGCCGCCCGCGCCGCAACGATCTCCCGCAACGCGACGGAGATCGGGTCGTCTTCGACACGGACATCGTGTTCCACACGGACATCGTGCCCTGCGCGCACCTTCGGCGAAAGTGGCCGCTTCGGCCGCTCGGACAACGGGGCGTTCCAGGGACTGTCCCTGGAAACCACGCTTGTCGCTCAGCCGGCGGTGATGAGGGCGGCGCCGGCGAGGGCGCCGGCGACGCCCAGACGCTGCGTCGGGGCGATCCGCTCGTGAAGGAGGAACGCCGCCAGACCGACCGTGACGATCGGGTAGAGCGATGAGAGCACCGAGACGACGCTGAGGAGTCCTCGCGTCGAGGCGAGCCCGAAGAGGACGTTCGCGCCGACGTCGCAGAGCCCCACGGCGACGAGCACCGGCACGTGGCGGAGCCCGGGCCGCAGCGAGACGCCGACGGCGAGCGCGGCCGCGATCGCGAGGAGCGAGGAGACGCCGCGGGCGGTCGAGACCGCGTACGGCACGCTCGCCTCCGCGGCCCGGTCGAGGAAGACGAAGTAGAGCCCGAAGCCGAGCGCCGCGACGAGCGCCAGCCCGACGCCCGCGGCGCGGCCTCCGCCGTCGGCACGCGGCTCCCGAGACGCGAGCGCCACGCCCGCCAGCGCGAGCGCGATGCCCGCGACCTGCAGCGCGCCCGGGCGCTCCCCGGAGGCGACGCCCACCGTGAAGGGGATCACCGCGGCGACGGCCGAGATCGGCGCCACGATCCCCATCGCCCCGACCGCCATCCCGCGGTAGAGCGCCGCGAGCCCCAGGCAGCCGCCCGCCCCGGCCGCCGCCGCCCAGGCGACCGCGGTCCAGCCGGGGAAGGCGTCGCCGGCGAGCGCCAGCCACACGAGCACCGCTCCGAAGCCCGCGGCCTGCGAGAGCGCGAGCACCGCGAGCACGTGCAGCGAGCGCGACTTCAGGCCGCCGAGGAAGTCGCCGACCCCCCACGAGAGGCTCGCGCCGAGAGCCAGCCCGATTGCGAGCATCTACTCCCCGACGGGCCTCGTCGCGGCCACCGCGTCCAGCTGGTTCGCGTGGTAGAGCACGGCCGCCTCGGCGGTCCGGGAAGCACCACGATCGTGATGGCACGCGATCGCGTGCAGGAGCTCGGCGCGACCCTCCGCGTCGAGGCCCTCCGCCCGCTCCTCGACCAGCCTCAGGCCGAGATGGACGTGGCCGAGGAGACGTCCCTCTTCGGTCGGTCGGAAGGACGGCCCACGTCCCAGCTCGCGCACCCGGCCGACATCGTGCAGCAGCGCCGCCGCGAGGAGCAGGTCGCCGCGGAGCCGCGGATGGAGCTGGGCCGTCTCGCGCGCGAGCGTCGCGACGCCGACCGTGTGCTCGAGCAGCCCGCCCGCGTAGGAGTGGTGCGTCTCCGCGGCCGGCAGCTCGCGGAGCGCCTTCCGGATCTCCACGTCGCCGAGGAACCGCCCCACGAGCCCGGAGAGGCCGGGATGGGAGAGCTCGCCCGCCAGGAACTCGAGGAACCCGTCCAGCTCGTCGGCGTCGCGCCGCATCCTCGGCGCGAGCCCCGCCGGATCCTCGTCCGACGGCTCGACCGAGCGGATCTCGAGCTGCAGCCTGTTGTCGAAGCTCTCGACGCGTCCGAGCACGCGGACGGCGTCGCCCTCGGCAAAACGGCCGTCGAGCAGCTCGACGTCGTTCCAGATCCGGCCCTCGATCCGGCCCGTCCGGTCGACGAGCTCGAGCGCGAGGTACGGCGCCCCCTTCCGGGTCGTCCGCTTCTGCTTGCGCGCGACCGCGTACACGCCCTCGACGGTCCGGTCGGCCGTCAGCTCGGAGATGGTGCTCACCAGCCGGAGTCTAGGCCGTTGCTAGGCTCGCCCGATGGCGGTCGTCAAGCCCTTCCGCGCCCTCCGCTACGACGAGGCGGCGGCCGGCCCGCTCGAGTCGTTGGTAGCGCCCCCCTACGACGTGATCTCCCCGGACCAGCGGACGGAGCTGCTCGCGCGCAGCCCGCACAACGTCGTCCGGCTGACGCTCCCCGACGTGGAGGAGCAGGCCGCCCGCGACCTGGAGGAGTGGCGGGCGCGCGGCGTCCTCGTCGAGGAGCCCCCGGCCGTCTGGGCGCTGCGCCAGGACTACGTCGGCCCCGACGGCGTCGCCCGGTCACGCTTCGGGATTGCAGCCTCGCTGAAGGTCGAGCCGTACGAGACCGGAACGGTGCTGCCGCACGAGCGCACGCACGCCGGCCCGAAGGAGGGCCGCCTCCGGCTGCTCCGCGCCACCCGAGTCCAGCTGGAGCCGATCTTCCTGCTCTACGACGGCCCGGCTCCGCTCGCCCAGCCGGACCGCGAGCCGGACCTGGAGGTCGAGGGCGCGAAGCTGTGGCGGATCGACGACCCGGCGATCGTGCGCGCGTTCGACGACACACAGCTCCTGATCGCAGACGGGCACCACCGCTACGAGACGGCCGTCGCCTTCGCCGAGGAGGAGGGAACGCCGGCGAGCGCGCAGATGCTCGTCGTGCTCGTCTCGACCGGCGACCCCGGGCTCGAGATCTTCCCCACCCATCGCGTCTTCGCCGAGCCCAGGCGCCTCGAGGGGTCGCCCGACGGCGGGCGCTCCGTCACGGAGATCACACGCGAAGGCACGCGGACCGTCCGGGTCCCGGAGGGGATGCTGGACGTCCAGCTCGTCGACACGCTCGGGCACGAAGGCATCTCCTACACCGCCGACGCCGACGAGGCGGAGCGACGTATCCGCGACGGCGAGGCCGCAGTCGCCTACGTGCTCCGGCCGACGCGGATCGAGGACGTCTTCGCCTACGCGCGCCGCGGCGAGGTGCTGCCGCAGAAGACGACGTACTTCTTCCCCAAGTTGATCTCCGGCCTGCTCTTCCACCCGCTGTGACGCCGTGGCTGGAGACGTGCCGGCACGCCGTCGGGGACATCCGCGCCGCGCTCGCCGAGCTGCCGACGCGCGTCGAGCGGGAGCCCGTGCTCGCGGCCGGAGTCGGGGGCGACGACACCACCGCGATCGACGCGGCCGCGGAGACGGCAGTCGTGCACCGGCTCGAGCGGCTCGACGAGGGCTTCACGCTCGTCTCCGAAGAGCTCGGCGAGCGCGTCTTCAACGGCGGGGGCTCGACGTGGGTCGTCTGCGACCCGATCGACGGGTCGCTGAACGCGAAGCGCGACATCCCTTTCTTCTCGCTCTCACTCGCCGTCGCAGAGGGGCCGACGATGGACGACGTCTTCTTCGGTTACGTCTACGACTTCGGCTCGGGCGAGGAGTGGACGGCGGAGCGCGGCGAGGGTGCCTTCCTGAACGGCGCGGCGCTCGGCGGCGTCCGCCCCAAGGACGAGATCGAGATCCTCTCCTTCGAGGCGACGACGACCGCCGAGGTCGCCGAGCGGGCGGCCGCGATGGTCGGGAGCGCGTACCGGCTCCGGATCATGGGCTCGCTCGCGCTCTCCCTCTGCCACCTGGCCGCGGGGCGCGTCGACGCCGTCTGCTCGCTCAAGCCGGCGCGCTCCGTCGACATCGCCGCCGGCCAGCTGCTCGTGCGCGAGCGCGGCCTCGCCGTCGACCTGCCCGACGACGCGCCCTTCGACGGCGCCCTCCTCGACGTCCGGGCCCGCTCGCGCGTCGTCGCGGCGGCGACGCCCGCGCAGTGCGCCGAGCTCTTCGCCCGCCTCGGCCGCTAGGCCGAGAGGATGTAGACGGGCGTCCCGACGCGGACGCGCTCGAAGAGCCACTCCGCGTCGGAGATGTGCATGCGGATGCAGCCGTGCGAGGCCGAGTAGCCGATCGAGGCGGCGTCCGGCGTGCCGTGGATGCCGACGAACGCGGCCGACAGGCCCATCCAGCGCGTCCCGAGCGGGTTCCCCGGTCCGGGCGGAACCGGCTCGAGCCCCTCGGCCCAGTCGGAGGGCGGGGGGTACCACCAGGGCGAGCGCTGCATCGTGACGACCTCGAAGGTGCCGGTCGGCGTGGGGAAGGACGCCTGTCCGGTCGCGATCCCGAAGCGGCCGCGCAGGCGCGCACCGTTGTAGAGGCGGAGCTGCTTCGAGTCGCGGAGGATGACGACGACCGGCCCGATGTCCCGGCGGGTGATCGCGGGGTCGACGACCGCGTGCGGGATCGCGAGCGGCTCGCGCTCGTGCGTCCTGAGCGCGTGGCGGAGCGACGCGGTCAGAGCGGCCCGCTCGACGCGGAAGCCCTTCTTCGGCCTCGTGACGGTCGGCTTCGTGCCGCGGAGGGCGATCTTGGCGTCTACGGGCTTCCGGTCGAAGGCGCGGCCCAGCGCGCGCGCGAGCGCGCGCACGCGCCGCTCGGAGACCGAGACGGCGAGCGGGAGAGCCGACTCGGGCTTGGCCGCGAGCGCGGC
>DATKBA010000228.1:0-2390 GCA_035514455.1 Gaiellaceae bacterium
GGCCGCCAGTGAGCTGCACGACACCGCCCGCGCCCTCGTCGCCGACAGCAAGGGGATCCTCGCCGCCGACGAGAGCTCGGGGACGATCGCGAAGCGCTTCGACTCGATCTCGCTCGAGTCGACCGAGGAGAACCGGCGCGCGTACCGCGACATGCTCTTCACGACGCCCGAGCTGGAGCAGTACGTGAGCGGCGTGATCCTCTTCGACGAGACGCTGCGCCAGTCGTCGGCGGACGGCACCCCCTTCGCCGAGCTGCTCGCGGGCCGCGGGATCATCCCGGGGATCAAGGTCGACACCGGCGCGAAGGACCTCGCCGGAGCGCCCGGCGAGAAGGTGACGGAGGGCCTCGACGGGCTGCGCGAGCGGCTGGAGGAGTACCGCGGCCTGGGCGCGCGCTTCGCCAAGTGGCGCGCGGTGATCACGATCGGCGACGGGATTCCAACCGCGTACTGCATCCAGGTGAACGCGCACGCGCTCGCCCGCTACGCGGCCCTCTGCCAGGAGCAGGGGCTCGTGCCGATCGTCGAGCCCGAAGTGCTGATGGACGCCGACAACGACATCGACACGTGCTACCGCGCCACGAAGCGGACGCTGCACAAGGTCTTCGACGAGCTCTACCACCAGCGGGTCGACCTCGAGGGGATGCTGCTGAAGCCGAACATGGTCATCTCCGGCAAGGGCTGCTCGACGCAGGCGAGCGCGGACGAGGTCGCCGACTGGACGCTCAGGTGCTTCCGCGAGACCGTGCCTGCGGCCGTGCCCGGGATCGTCTTCCTCTCGGGCGGTCAGTCCGACGAGCAGGCGAGCGAGAACCTGAACGCGATCAACGCGCGCGGCCCGCAGCCGTGGGCGCTCTCGTTCTCGTACGGCCGGGCGCTGCAGGCGCCCGCGATCAAGGCCTGGGGCGGCTTGGCGGAGAACGTCGAGGCCGGCCAGTCCTTCCTGGCGCTCCGCGCGCGCTGCAACAGCGCCGCCGTCTCGGCCCGCTACTCGGCGGAGATGGAGGAGCTCGCCCGCTCGACCTGAGGCACCAGTGACCCGAGCCGTTCGATGCCCTCGTCGATCGACGCCTCGTCGACGAGGCTGAAGGAGAGCCTGACCGTGTCCCCGCCGCGGCCGTCGGGGAAGAAGAGCGTGCCCGGCACGATCCCGACGCCCCGCTGCGCCGCGCGGCGCGCCAGCTCCGTCGACTCGGTCCCCTCGGGCAGGGTCAGCCACGTGAAGAAGCCGCCCTGCGGCCGGGTCCACGCCGCCCCGGGCGGCAGCCACCGCTCGAGCGCGGCCAGCATGCGCTCGCCCTTGCGCCGGTAGAGCGCGCGCGACAACGTCAGCTGCTCGTCGATCCAGCCGCGGCGGGCGGACTCCTCGAAGAGCCGCTGGCCGAGCGCGCCTGCGCACTGGTCGGTGTTCTGCTTCGCCGAGACGAGCTGCGCGGAGACGTCGGCAGGGCCGACCGCCCAGCCGAGCCGGACGCCGGGGAAGAACGTCTTCGAGGTCGTCCCCGCCTGCACGACGACGTCGGGGGCGAGGCTCCACAGGCTCGGAAGGCGCTCGTCCGAGAACCCGAGCTCGCGGTAGGCGACATCCTCGACGACGAGGAAGCCGTACCGCCGCGCGAGCTCGACGAGCGGCGCGCGCCGCTCGAGCGACAGGCTGACGCCCGCGGGGTTCTGGTGGTCAGGGATCGTGTAAAGGAGCTTCGGCCGCAACCTGCCCGCCAGGAGCCGCTCGAGCTCGTCCACGGCGAGCCCGTCCTCGTCCAGGGGGACGGCGGCGAGGTCCGCCTCGAAGCTGCGGAACGCCTGGATCGCGCCCAGATAGGTCGGGCCCTCGACGACGACGACGTCGCCGGGGTCGAGGAACGACTTGCCGACCAGCTCGAGCGCCTCAATCGCCCCGCTCGTGACCAGCAGCTCGTCGTCGGCGGGGCGGCGGCCCTCGAGCGTCTCGAGCCGGCCGGCGAGAGCGTCGAGCGTCCCCGCGAGCCCGCGCGTCGGCGCGTACTGGAACGCGCTCGCCTCGCCTGAGGCGGCGAACTCCTGCAAGAGCGACGAGACCCGCTCGCGCGGGAACGTCGCCGGGTCCGGAAAGCCGCCCGCGAAGGAGATCACGCCGGGGACGCCGAGCAGCGCCAGGACCGAGGCGATCCCCTCGCCGACGTCTCCGCGCGTGCGCGTCGCGGCGAGCGCCTCCCAACGTTCCGCCCCGGGCGTCACCGTCACGCGCCAATCCTAGTCCGCGGGAACCCGAAGCGGGCGATGGGGCTCGAACCCACGACCCTCAGCTTGGGAAGCTGATGCTCTACCAACTGAGCTACGCCCGCGTGGTGGGGTCAGTCTAGCGCGGGGCCGAGCGAGGGTCGGTGCCTCGCGCGACCGTCGCGGCGGCG
>DATKBA010000229.1:0-2970 GCA_035514455.1 Gaiellaceae bacterium
GGCGCGGAGGACGCGGGCGTGATCGCGACGACCGAGGAGGAGATGCTCTACAAGGTCTTCGACTTCGCGGACAAGGAGGTCCACGAGGTGATGGTGCCGCGGCCGCAGGTGGTGGCGATCTCGGTCGCGCTGCCGACCGAGGAGGCGCTCGCCGCTCTCCTCGACTCTCCCTACACCCGGTATCCCGTCTACCGCGACTCGCTCGACGAGATCGCCGGGATCCTTCACGTCCGCGACCTCTTCTCCGCCCTCCACGACCGCGGGATGGCCCAGGTGCACATCGAGGAGCTGTTGCGGCCCATCTACATCGTTCCCGAGACGAAGGACCTGGCGGCGCTGCTCGCCGAGTTCCGCAAGCAGAACCAGCACATGGCGGTCGTCGTCGACGAGTACGGGGCGATGCAGGGGATCGTCACCCTCGAGGACCTGCTCGAGGAGATCGTCGGCGAGATCGAGGACGAGTTCGACCTGCCGGACGAGTCGGTCGAGCGGATCGACGAGACGCACGTCCGCATCGACGGCACGTTCCCGATCGACGACTTCAACGAGCAGTTCTCGACTGCGATCGAGGTCGAGGACTACCACACGATGGCCGGCTTCGTCTTCGGGCTGCTCGGGCGGGCGCCCGAGGTCGGCGACGAGGTCGCCTCCGACGGGCTGGTGCTCCGCGTGGTCGAGATCGAGGGCTCGCGGATCCAGCGGCTCGAGGTCGAGTTCCGCGAGGCGATGACTGTCGGGCCCGACGAAGACGTCGGGTAGCACGCTCCGGCGTCACTCGGCCCAGAAGGCGTCGAAGGCGGCGGGATCGCTGGGCAGCGCCAGCACCTCGGTCACGAGGCCGTCGCGGATCGTGAACAGGAGCAGCTGGTCGATGTCGATCGTCCGGCCCTCTCGCTCGCCGCGGGCCCGGTAGAGCCCGGCGCCGCGCTCCTCGCTCGCGAGCGCGTCGACGAAGGTCGAGCGGTACGTCCCGTTCGTCAGCTTCGGCAGCCGGGCGAGGAAGCGGAAGATCTCCGTGCGGCCGCGATACGTCCCGGACATGACCCCGCCGCCCGGTACGTGCCAGACCGCGTCCTCGGCGAAGCACTCGCGGAGCGCGAAGCCCTCCTTGTTCGCGAACGCCTCCATGATCCGGCGCACGAGCGCCGTGTTGGCTTCGATAGTCAGCGTCCTTCCTCCCAGCGGTCGATCAGGCCGGCGACGTGCCGGCGCTGGGCCTCGGTGAAGTCCATCCGCTCGAGCAGGCGGCGTGCCTCGACAGGGTCGTCGTTGGCGACGGCGGCCTCCAGGTGCTCGCGCCACGGCGTCGGCTCGCGTAGCTGCCGGCGCAGCCAGCGGAGGAGGCTCACGGCGGCCTGGTCCGTCATCTTCCGGACTCTACGGCGCGTCGGCGATAATCCGGGCATGAAGGAGATCCTTCCCGAGATCGAGCGGTGGCAGCAGGAGGGCGAGCGCGTCGTCGTCGCGACGGTCATCGGCAACCGCCGCTCGGCGCCGCGCCCGGTCGGCTCGAGCCTCGCCGTCTCGGAGAGCGGCAAGCTCTGCGGCTCCGTCTCGGGCGGCTGTGTCGAGGGAGACGTGGTCGAGCAGGCCCGGGAGGTCTTCGCGAGTGGGGAGCCGCGCCTGCTCTCGTACGGGATCTCGGATGAGGAGGCCTGGGCGGTCGGGCTTCCCTGTGGCGGCGAGATCGACGTCTTCGTCGAACGCCTGCCGTGATCGACCGCCTTCTGGCGCTGCAGCGCGCCGGCGGCCGTGGCGTCCTGCTCACGGTCGTCGAGGGGGAGGACCTCGGCTCGAAGCTGCTGGTGGTCGAGGGCGGCGAGACGAGCGGCGACGGGCCGCCGGAGCTGGCGGCGCACGCGGACGAGCTGATCCGCGGCGCGCGCAGCCGGACGGTCGAGCTCGAGGGCCGGAAGGTCTTCGCCGAGGTCTACGGCCCGCCGCCACGCCTGTTCGTCTACGGCGCCGTCGACACCGCCGAGGCGCTCGCGGCCGGCGCGAAGCTGCTCGGCTGGACGACGATCGTCGCCGATGCCCGCCCCCGGTTCGCGACGCGCGAGCGGATGCCGAGCGCCGGCGAGCTGATCGTCGCCTGGCCGGAGGAGGCGTTCGCGCAGGTCGCCCCTGACCACGCGACGGCGGTCGTCGTCCTCACGCACGACGACAAGTTCGACCTGCCCGCGCTCGAGCTGGCGCTCGCGACCGACGCGTTCTACGTCGGCCTGATCGGCGGCAAGCGCAACCAGGAGCGCAAGCGCGAGCGGCTGCGCGAGGCGGGCGTCTCCGAGGACGCGATCGAGCGGATCGCCGGCCCGTGCGGGCTCGACCTCGGCGCCGACTCGGTGCCGGAGACGGCGCTCTCGATCCTCGCCGAGGCACTCGCCGCCCGCAACGGGCGCGCCGGCGGCCCGCTCCGCGAGGCGAAGCGGCGGCAGCGCGCCGAGGCCTCCTAGTGGCCCGGACGGCCGTCGTCACCGGTGCGGCGCGCGGTCTCGGCGCCGCGATCGCGCGTCGGCTCGCCGCCGACGGCGACCGGGTGCTCGTCGCCGACGTGAACGTCGCCGGCGCGGAGGAGGTCGCGGCGGAGGTCGGCGGCGAGGCGGCCGAGCACGACGTCCGCAGCCTCGAGTCCTGGGAGCGGCTGCTCGCCGCCGCGGGCGAGGTCGACGTGCTGGTCAACAACGCCGCCCGGACGGAGATCCGCTCCTTCTGGGAGATCGACGTCGACGAGTGGGACGACGTGCTCGCAACGAACCTCCGCGGCACCTACCTCGGGATCCGCATCGTCGGTGCGCAGATGCGTGACCGTGGGACGGGGCGGATCGTGAACCTCGCCTCGGTGGCGGGTCAGAACAGCCGCGCGGTCACCGGCGTCCACTACGCGACGTCGAAGGCGGCGATCATCGCGCTGACCCGCCACGCCGCGACCGAGCTGGCCGGGTCGGGCGTGACCGTCAACGCCGTCGCGCC
>DATKBA010000230.1:0-21423 GCA_035514455.1 Gaiellaceae bacterium
TCCAGCGCGAGTGGCAGCGGATCGACCCGAAGTTCCTCGACGAGGACGAGCAGCGCTACTGGGCGACGATCGCCGGCCGCCAGATCCGCTTCGACCAGCGCGCCGAGTTCGCGAAGAAGTTCGCCGAGAGCCGCGCCTCGAAGCCCGCTCTCGAGACGTTCCTCTCCATCTGCGCGGCCGAGAACCCGAACCGTCGGCTGCGGATGACCGCGCTCCAGGACCGGGTCTCGATGACTGTCGAGCGGGCCGACTTCGACGACCTCGTCACGCTCGTCGCGCAGGCGCCGCCGTGGGACAAGGACCGCGCCGCAGGCGTCCGCATCCTCTTGCGCGCGATCGGCGAGGGGAAGGCGAACGCGCCCGACCAGATCCTGCAGCGGTGGACGTGGAAGCTCGCGAAGGTGACGCGCAAGACCCAGGACCGGCGGGCGAGCGCGGAGTTCCCGGAGGCGAAGCGGCTGCTCGGCGCCGTCGCCAACTCGCGCGGGCACCGGCACGAGGAGAACGTCCAGAAGCTCGCGCAGGTGGCGAAGGCGCTCCCGCTCGACGTCGGCGCGGCGCTGCTCGCGTCCTCCGAGGGCTACACGCCGCGCGCGAACAACTCGCTCGACCGCGCCCGCGAGGAGCTCGGCGAGATCACGGAGATCGCGAACGCGCTCGCCGACAACCTGCCCGCCCCGAAGGCGCCGTCGCGCAAGTCGCGCCGTCGCAAGCGGAAGAAGAAGCCGGGTGGGGACGCGCAGGCGAAGCCGGCGGCCGGCGCGGCCGCGTCCGAGAACGGCGGCGCGCCCGCCGAGGGCGGCGAGGCGAAGCCGAAGCGGCGCCGCCGGCGCCGCAAGCCCGCCACAGCGTCGAGTGACGGCAACACCGCTCCCGGCGAGCCCGTAACCCCCGCGTAAGACCCGCTCGCTACGGTGCAGCCATGCTGCTCCTGCTCGCGATCGGCTTCGTCGCGGGTGTCGTCACGGCCCTCTCGCCGTGCGTGCTCCCCGTGCTGCCGATCGTGCTCGCCGGCGGCGCGACCGGGCGGCGGCCGCTCGCGATCGTCGCCGGGGTCGTCGTCAGCTTCAGCGTCTTCACGCTTTTCGCCGCCTGGCTGCTCGATCTCGCCGGCCTGCCGCAGGACCTGCTCCGCAACCTGGCGATCGTCCTGCTCTTCCTCGTCGCGCTGACGCTGCTCGTGCCCCGCGCGGGCGAGCTGGTCGCCCGGCCGCTGCAGGCGCTCTCCCGGCGCGGCCCCGGCGACCGCGGCGGAGGCTTCCTGCTCGGCGCGACGCTCGGGCTCGTGTTCGTCCCGTGCGCGGGGCCCGTGCTGGCCGCCGTGACGGTGATCGCGGCGCGGCGCGAGGTCGGGCTCGACGGGATCCTGCTGACGCTCTCGTACGCGAGCGGAGCCGCCGTGCCGATGCTCGCGATCGCGTTCGCCGGGCAGCGCGCGGCGCGGCTCTTCCGCTCGAGCGCGACGACGCTGCGGCGGGCGGCGGGCGTGCTGGTCGCGGCGGCCGCGGTCGCGATCGCGCTTGGGGCCGACCGCGAGCTGCAGACCGCGATCCCCGGCTACACGGAGGCGCTGCAGGAGCGGTTCGAGCGCTCGGAGGCGGCGCAGCGGGAGCTCCGCGACCTGACCGGCGGGCGCGACCCGGAGGCGCCCGGAGGCGGCGAGGGGGTGCTCGAGGACTATGGCCGCGCGCCGGAGTTCCGCGGAATCACGGGCTGGCTCAACTCCGAGCCGCTGACGCTCGCCGGCCTGCGCGGCCGCGTCGTCCTGATCGACTTCTGGACGTACTCCTGCATCAACTGCCTGCGGACGCTGCCGCACCTGCGCGAGTGGCACGACCGCTACGAGCTCGCCGGGCTGACGATCGTCGGCGTCCACTCGCCGGAGTTCGCGTTCGAGCGCGTCGAGGCGAACGTGCGCGGGAACGCGCGCGAGCTGGGCGTCACCTGGCCGGTCGCGCTCGACAACGAGTTCGCGACGTGGGGCGCCTGGCACAATCAGTACTGGCCGGCCAAGTACCTGATCGACCGGGACGGGCGGCTCCGCTACTACCACTTCGGCGAGGGCGAGTACGCGGAGACGGAGGATGCGATCCGGACGCTGCTAGGCGACGACGCCCCGCCCGCATCCGGCCTCGCCGACGAGAGCCCGGAGGGCCTGCGCACGCCCGAGACGTACCTCGGGCACCTGCGGCTGGACCGGAACGGCGGCGATGCGGTCGTGCGCGACCGCGAGCACCGCTACCGCCTGCCGGCGAGGATCGGCGAGAGCGAGCTCGCGCTCGGCGGCACGTGGACGGTCGAGGACGAGCGGGCCGTCGCCGGCCCGGACGCGAGGCTCCGGCTGCGCTACCTCGGGCGGGACGTCTTCCTCGTCCTCACCGGCCGCGGCACGGTCGAGGTGCTCGTCGACGGGAAGCCCGAGCGGCGGGTGCGCGTGACCGAGGACCGCCTCTACACGCTCGTCGAGCGCGACGAGCTCGCGCAGCACGTGCTCGAGCTGCGCTTCACGCCCGGCCTCGCGGCCTACGCGTTCACGTTCGGCTGATCAGCCCGAGCCGCGCGCGACGTCGTCGTCGTCGCTCTCGGCGTCCCGCTGGCGCAGGAACCGGGTCAGCTCGGCGGCGAGCGAGTCGCCCGAAGGCAGCTCCTCGTGCTCCTCCAGGTCGAGCTCGTCCGTTCGCCGCTCGAGCTCCGCAACGTACGCGGCGGTCTCCTCGTCGGTGGAGACGGCCTCGGTCACCTGCTCGGCGTAGGACTCCTCGGCCTCGGCGAGCTCGGCGGTGTCGATCTCGACGCCGAGCAACTGCCCGAGGCGGTCGCAGAGCGCGCGCGCCGCGCGCGGGCTCGGCGCGAGCGAGACGTAGTGGGGGACCGCCGCCCAGAGGCTCGCGGCCGGGATGCCCTCGCGCCGGCAGGCGTCCTGGAGCACGCCGACGATCCCGGTCGGGCCTTCGTAGCGCGAGTGCTGGAGCCCCAGGCTCTCGACGAGCTCGGGTTCGCTGGCGGCGCCGGTGACGGGCGCGGCGCGCGTGTGCGGCACGTCGGCGAGGAGCGAGCCGAGCGTGACGACGAGCTCGACGCCGAGGCTGCGCGCGAGCTCGAGCACGAGCTCGCAGAAGGTCCGCCAGCGCAGGCTCGGCTCGACGCCGAGCAGCAGGACGGCGTCGCGGTCGGAGCCCGGGATGAGGGCGTGGTAGAAGGCGTTCTCCGGCCACTCGACCTTCCGGGTCATCCCCTCGTCGAGCGTGACGTGCGGCCGGTTCGACTGGAAGTCGACGAAGCCCTCCGGATCGATGTCGGCGAACCGCTCCGCCCGCCACACCCGCGCGAGGTAACCGGCGGCGAGCGTCGCGCCCTGGCCACCGTCGTTCCAGCCTCGAAACGCGGCGATCAGCACCGGCCGGTGGAGCGCGGGCCTCAGGACCATCCGCAGCTCGCTCATCAACCCAGTCTACGCGGGGGGCGCCAGAGGGCCGTCACGAGCGCGACCGTCCAGGCCCAGACCGCGGCCGCCAGCGCGACGTGGATCAGGACGAGCCACCACGGCAGCTGGTTCCGCCACTGGAGCTCGCCGACCCCCATCTGCACGAGCACGAGCGCGAGCAGGACGACGGCCCCCGGGCCGAGCACGCCGGCGCGGTCGCGGTTGCGCAGGAGCCAGCCGAGCAGGAGCAGGAAGCAGATCCCGAACGCCGCCGTCGCGCGGACGTGGAGGTAGACCGCGTCGAGCAGGTTCCAGAAGCGCTCGATCTCGGCGCTGTCGCCGGGATGCGGGCCCGCCGCGGTCGAGAGTGTCCCGGTGACGACGAGGATCCCGCAGGCGAGCGCGAGCACGAGGCCGGCCAGCCGCAGCCAGCGCGGCGCCGGCGACGGCTCGCGGCCGCGGGCGTTCCCCCACGCCTCGACGGCGACGACGGTCGCCGTGCCGAGCACGACGAGGGCGAGCAGGAAGTGGGTCGCCACCATCAACGGGTGCAGGTCGAGCCGGATCGTGAGCAGCCCAAGCGGCGCCTGCGCGATCGTGCCGAGGAAGGTGAGTGCGGCGAGCCACTTCACCCAGCCCCCGAGCCCGGGCGTGCGGTGGGCGAAGACCCAGGCGGCGAGCGAGAGCCCGATCGGGAAGAGCGCCATCACGCGGTTCCCGAACTCGATCGTCGAGTGCTCGCCAACGGCTGGGAAGAACGCGCCCTCCTGGCAGCCGGGCCACGACTCGCACGCGAGCCCCGAGCCGGTGAGCCGCACCGCGGCGCCCGTGAGGACGATCACGTAGAGCGAGACCGCGGACGCGAGCGCGAGCCGGACGTACCGCGCAGGAGACACGAGGGCGAGACTAGCCGAGCGCGACGCCGGCGCCTTCGACCACCTGGCCGATGCGCGCGAGCAAGAGCGAGCGGGCGGCGAACGTCGCCTCCAGCACCGGTCCCTTGTCGGCCGGCAGCGAGACGAGGAGGCCGCCCGACGTCTGGGGGTCGTAGGCGAGAGCGAGCACGTCCTCGGGGACGCCGTCCGCTTCGACGTGTGGCCCGGCGAAGTCGCGGTTGCGCGAGTCGCCGCCGGTGCGGACGCCGGCAGCCGCCTGCTCGCGAGCGCCGGGAAACAAGGGGAGAGCGGCGGCGTCGAGCTCGACTCGCACGCCGCTCCGCTCGGCCAGCTCGTGTGCATGGCCGAGCAGCCCGAAGCCGGTGACGTCCGTGACGGCGTGCGGCGAGAACGGACGCAGGGCATCGGCCGCGTCGCGGCTGAGGGTCGTCATCGACTCGGTCGCGGCGGCGAGGCCCTCCTCGTGGCGGCGGCCCTCGCGCGCGGCGTGCAGCAGCATCCCGGTGCCGAGCGGCTTCGTCAGGAAGAGCGCGTCGCCGGGCCGCGCGCCGCTCTTCGGCCAGAAGCCGTCGGGGTGCACGGTGCCGACGACGGCCAGCCCGTACTTGGGCTCGTCGTCGCGGAGCGTGTGGCCGCCGGCGAGGATCGCTCCGGCCGCGCGCACCTGCTCGTCGGCGGCGGCGAAGACGGCGGCGAGGACCTCGTTCGGCAAGCTCTCGGGGAACGCGGCGATCGAGAGCGCGAGCAGCGGCGACCCGCCCATCGCGAAGACGTCGTTGAGCGCGTTCGTCGCCGCGATGCGGCCGAAGAGGGCGGGGTCGTCGACGAGCGGCGGGAAGAAGTCGAGCGTGAAGACGAGCGCCCGCTCGTCGTCGAGCTTGTAGACGACCGCGTCGTCGGCGGGCGCGAGCCCAACGAGCAGGTTCTCGGCCTCGGCCGGGACGAAGCCCTTCAGCAGCTCCTCGAGCCGCGCGGCGGAGTACTTCGCGGCGCAGCCGCCGCTCGGGGCGAGGGACGTCAGGCTCGTGGACACATTCCCCACGATACGCCTTGCGGCTCCGCCGCCCGGGCGGCGAACGCGGCCGGATAAAACACGACGGCGGCCGGGGAGCCGCCGTCGCTTACTCAGGGGAGAGGAGGAGCCTGGGGTTCTGCCCCCAGGTTCTGCATCCTGTCGACCACTCCTTTTACAGATCTGAGATAGTCGAAACCTTGTCCTCGGCACTCGTCACCGGCGGCTCGTCCGGGATCGGACTCGCGATCGGGCGGATGCTCGTCGACGAGGGGTTCGACGTCACGCTCGCGTCGCGCACGGCCGAGAAGGTGCAGGCCGCGGCGGCGGAGCTCGGCGCGCACGCGATCGCCGCCGACGTCGCGCAGCCGGAGGACTGCGAGCGCGTCGTCCGCGAGCACGTCGAGCGCGCCGGCGGGCTGGACGTGCTCGTCAACTCGGCCGGGATCGGGATCGCCGCGCGCGTCGAGGACGCACAGCTCCGGCACATCGACCGGCAGCTGAACATCAACGTGCGCGGGCTCGTCCTCGTCACCCAGGCCGCGATCCCGCACCTGCGCGCGAGCAGGGGATGGATCGTCAACCTCGCCTCGATCGCCGGCACCGAGCCGGTGCCGATCCTCCCCATCTACGCCGCCACGAAGGCGGCTGTGATCTCGCTCACCCGCTCGCTCAACGCCGATCTCGACGCCGACGGCGTCCGCGCGATCGCGATCTGCCCCGGCTTCGTCGACACCCCGATGGCGTCGTTCGCCGGGATGGCCAGCGACGAGATGATCCAGCCCGAGGACTGCGCCGAGGTCGTGCGCATGTGCCTCCGCCTCAGCCCGCGCGCGCGGGTGCCGCAGGTCGTGATCGAGCGAGTCGGCTCGTCCGGCGGCGTCGGCTAGTCACCGCTCGATCGGCACGTCTACCAGGTTGCCCCACTCGGTCCACGAGCCGTCGTAGTTCTTCACGTCGGGGTAGCCGAGCAGCTCCCGGAGGACGAACCAGGTGTGCGCGCTCCGTTCGCCGATGCGGCAGTACGCGACCACCTCCTTGTCCGGCGTAACGCCCTTCCCCGCGTACAGCTCGCGCAGCTCGTCGGCAGACTTGAAGGTCCCGTCGTCGCGCACGGCCTGCGCCCACGGGATCGACTGCGCCGTCGGGATGTGCCCGGTGCGGGACGCGCCCTCCTGCTCGTAGCCGGGCGGCGCCATCAGCTCGCCGCTGAACTCCTGCGGGCTGCGGACGTCGACGAGCGCGCGCCCGGAGTCGCCGAGCCCGGCGAGCACGGTGTCGCGGCGGACGCGGATCGACTCGTCGGCAGCCTTCGCGGCATAGCTCGCGGGCACGGGCGAGGGCGCTTCGGCCGTGAGCTCGCGGCCCTCGTCGATCCACTTCTGGCGGCCGCCGTCGACGATGCAGAGGTCCTCGTGGCGGTAGACCTTGAGGTACCAGTACGCGTACGCCGCGAACCAGTTGTTCTTGTCGCCGTACAGGACGACGGTCGTGTCGTTCCCGATCCCCCGAGAGCCCATCAGCTCCTCGAAGGCGGTCTGCTCGAGGATGTCGCGCTCGAGCGGGTCCTGCAGGTCCTCGCGCCAGTGGAGCTTGACGGCCCCCGGGATGTGACCCTCCTCGTAGAGGTCCGGGTTCTCGTCCACCTCCGCCACCACGACACCATCGTCGCCGAGGTGCTCGGCGAGCCACTCGGTGGTCACCAGGACGTCCGCCATCGTCTCTCTCCTTCTCGCGGGTACCCGGGATCGAGGTTACAGATCGCCGGGCGTCCTGAGGATCCGCCAGAGCTCGAACAGGCCGAGCCCGACGGAGAGCGCGAAGCCGACGAGGGCGATCGTGTCGTTCACGCGCGCCATCAGGGCCGAGGCGACCAGGAGGGCCGAGATGATCATGGCGGCGCCGAGCCGGTTCGCGACCGAGCGGGCGACGTGCTCGAGCTCGTCGAGGCCGGTCGGCTCGATCCCGACCTTCAGCGTCCCCGTCTCGAGCCGCGAGGCGAGCTGGCTCAGGCGGCGCGGCATCCGCAGGAGCGGCTCGAGCTGGGTGTAGGCGAGCGAGACGAGGTTCGCCGGCTCGAGCCGCCGCTCGCTCTCCCTCAGCATCATCTCGAGCCCGTCCTGCTCGAGCAGCTCGATCGGGTCGAGCTCGGGGTCGAGCGCGCGCGCCACGGAGTCGGCCTGTGAGAGCGTCTTGCCGACGAGGGCGAAGCTCGTGGGCAGGCTGATCCCGTGCGCGAGCGCGATCCGCTGCAGGTCGGCGAGCGCCTCGCCGGCCCGGATCCCGGAGAGTGGCCGCCAGTGGTAGCGCGGCAGCTTTCGGCGCAGCTCGTGGACGAAGCCCGCCTCGTCCGAGTCGAGCGTCGTCAGCGAGAGCCCGAGGAGCAGGTCGGCGACGTCGTCGGCGCGGTTCTGTGCCAGCGCGAGCAGGAGCACCCCGAGCGCGCGCCGGGTGTCGTCGTCGAGCCGGCCCATCAGGCCGAAGTCGAGCAGCGCCAGCCGCCCGTCCTCGGTGACGAGGAAGTTCCCCCGGTGGGGATCGGCGTGGTAGACGCCCTCGAGCGTGATCTGCTGCACGTAGGCACGGAAGAGCTCCCGCGCCAGCGTCGCGGCGCGCTCGTGCTCGATCCCGTGCTGTTCGGTCACCTTCTCGCCGACGACCAGCTCCTGCACGAGCACGCGCTCGGTCACGTAGGGGTGGATCACGTCCGGAACGAACAGGTGCTCGTGCTCGGACACGAGCCGGGCGATCAGCTCCGAGCTGTGGGCCTCCTCGACGAAGTCGAGCTCCGAGCCGAGGTGCGCCTCGAGCTCCTCGGCCAGCGCCCGGAGCTGGAGCAGGCGGGCGGTCTGGGAGCGGCCCTCGGCGAACGAAGTCAGCGAGTGCAGCAAGTCCAGGTCGAGCGCGACCTCGTCTTCGATCCCCGGCCGGCGCACCTTCACGATCACCTCGCGCCCCGTGCGTAGCAGCGCGCCGTGGATCTGGGCGATCGAGGCGCAGGCGAGCGGCTCCTCGTCGACCCGCGAGAAGACGTCGAGGCCGATTTCCTCCTCGATGATCCGGCGCGCCTCCTCGAACGGGAACGGCGGCACGGCGTCAACGAGCTGCTCGAGCTCGCGGATGTAGAGGTCCGGCAGCAGGTCCGGGCGCGAGGAGAGCAGCTGGCCGAGCTTGACGAACGTCGTCCCGAGCTCCTCGAGCCCCTCGCGGAACGCGCGGGCCCCCTCGGGCGTCGCCGGCTTGTCCCCGACGACGCCGACCTCGCCGAGCACGCGGAGGAGCTTTCCGCGCCGCGCGACGCGGCCGACCTCGAGCGCGCGGCGCGCGCGGCTTCCTCCCTCGCCCATCGGCGAGGTTTGCCCGATCGGAAAACGCTGGAAACGCCCCCTCGCGGGGATCTAGGATCGAGGTCGTGGCCACGGAGACCGACGCGCTGCTCGCTGGGCTCGATGACGCGGGCGGGTACATGGACCTCTACCGCCGCTGGGAGGAGCAGGCGTGGCAGGCGACCGCGATCGACTTCGGCCACGACCGAGTGGACTGGGAGGCGGGCGGCGCCGAGCAGCAGACGTACTTCCGCTGGGCGCTGACGCAGTTCTTCCAGGGCGAGGAGTCGGTGACGGTGTCGCTCGCGCCGTTCATCGACGCGGCGCGGGACCCGGAGCAGCGTCTCTTCCTGACCACCCAGATCGTGGACGAGGCGCGCCACGCCGTCCTCTTCCAGCGCTTCTTCGACGAGGTGATCGGGCTCGGCGCCGGCGGGCTCGGCCCCAGCCTCGCCGCGATCGAGCCCGACCTGACGCCCGGCTTCCGGACGCTCTTCTTCGAGGTGCTCGCCGAGGCGACCCAACGGCTGCGCGAGGAGCCCGACGATCCGCTCGCCCTCGTCCGGGCAGTGACCGTCTATCACCTGATCGTGGAAGGGACGGTCGCGCTCGCCGGCCAACGCCACATCCTCGAACACCTTCGCATCACCTCGACCCTGCCGGGGCTGCGCGAGGGATTCACGCACGTGACGCGCGACGAGTCGCGGCACGTCGGCTTCGGCGTGCTGCTCCTACGCGACGCGATCGCCGCGGATCCGCGAGCCGCCGGCGTGATCGCGGAGACCGTGCTCGAGTCGATTCCCGCAGCCGTCGCGACGCTCGACCCGCCCGGCGGCGACGAGCGCTACTACACCGCGTTCGGCTACACACGCGAGTCGGTCGGCGAGTGGGCGCTGGCCTCGCTCGGGCGGCGCCTCCGCGCCGTCGGCGTCCCGCTCGAGCTCTAGGAGGGAAGCGAGGAGACGGCCTCGTCGAGCTCGCGGACGGAGACCGTGCCCTCGAAGCGCTCGCGGATCGTGCCGTCGGCGCCGACGACGAAGATCCACGGCTCCGACGGCAGGCCCCACTCGCGCACCCAGCGGTTCTCGCCCTGCGCGGGGTCGTTGTCCTCGTAGATCTCGACGTGGATGAAGCGGAGCCCCGGATGCC
Source organism: Gaiellaceae bacterium (assembly GCA_035514455.1). Classification (GTDB taxonomy): domain Bacteria; phylum Actinomycetota; class Thermoleophilia; order Gaiellales; family Gaiellaceae; genus Gaiellasilicea. The sequence goes on from DATKBA010000230.1 coordinate 9,808, forward strand.
GCTCGCGCACCGCGCTGACGACGTCGACGACGGGGCCGCAGGTGCGGCTCGTGCAGTACCTCGGCGTCGCGAAGGCGACTACGAACGGCTCCTCCGCGGCCAGCGCCTCGGCGACCGAGGACCGGTAGAGCTCGAGGTCGGGCTCGTTCGCAGTCGAGAGCTGCTGGAGCGTCGCGTTCGTGAGCGTGGGCGTGGCCGACGCCGGCGCCGCCGCCCCGACGTCCGGGGCCTGCGTCTCCTCCTGGACGATCACGTTGCCGACCGCCTGGATCCGCTTCTCGCCGCCGACCGGCTCCGCCAGCACCCAGTACGTGCCGGGCTCCTCGAGCTCGAGCTCGACGACGAAGATCTCCTCCGCCTCGCCCGGCTCGACCCCGTCGACGCCGATCTTCTCCGCGCGCGCCGTCGTCTCGGCGAACGGCACGGCGTCCAGCTCGCGCGCGAGCCACACCTTCGCGGTGGGGCGGGTGACGAGCCGGCCCTGGCCGTCGACGACTAGGAAGGTCAGCCGGACGGTGCCCGGGCCGAAGTCGGCGCTGCCCGGGACGATCGCGACGTCCTCACCCGGAGCACGCCAGAGCTGCTCGAGCGTCGACGCGTCCGGCTCCTCCTGCGCTGAGGAGGAGCCGCCGCAGCCTGCCGCAATGAAGCAGGCGGCCAGACACACTGCCACGGCGAAGCGCACGCGGCGAGTCTAGCCGTGGCCCGGGGTCTAGCTTCCGTCCGACCAGGTGAGGAGGTCGGCTACCCGCCCGCCCCACGAGGCAAAGAGGACCGACGCCGACAGAACGACGAACAGCAGACGAGTCTTCATATGCCTCCTCCTTTCCTTCTAGAACCGCAGGTCCTGGAGAGCTTCGGCGGCGTTGCGGTACAGGCGCGCCGCCTCGACGTCTTCGCCGCGCCGGGCCGCTAGGTCGCCGAGAGCGACCCACACGTTGGCGCGATGGCTGATCGACGAGAACTGCTCGAAGGTGGCGTCCGCGGCCCGGAAGGCCTCCTCGGCCTCCTCGAACCGGTCGCGCTCGAGCAGCGAGCGGCCGAGCTCGAGCTGCGCCTGGCCCATCACGTCGAGGAAGTCCTCGCGCCCCTCGAGCAGGCGCAGCGCCTCGCGCGCGTGATGCTCGGCCTGCTCCCAGTCGCCGAGCCGGAGGTGAACCGTCGCCAGCCCGCCCATCGCCTGGGCGGCGTCGCCCTTCGAGTCGACCTCGACGGCGACGGCGAACGATGCCTTCAGCTGCTCGATCGCCTGGTGCGGCTTGCCGAGCAGGAGGCTGAGGCCGCCGAGGTTGTTCAGCAGCCGGCCGACCGTGCGCTCGTCGTCGAGCTCCTGGAAGAGGTTCTTCGCCCGCTCGGCGTAGTTGCGGGAGAGCAGCCAGTGCCCGGTGCGCTCGGCGACGAGCGAGGCCTGGAAGTACGCGTCGGCCATCTTGCGCCGGTCGTCGACGCCCTGCGCGAGCTCGAGCGCGTGCTCGACGTCCTCGCGGGCGGCCTCGAAGTCGCGCTGGCGGCGGTGGCAGCGGGAGCGCCAGTGGTAGATGTCGGAGCGGAGGCCGTCGCAGGGGAGCTCGGAGCTCGTCGAGAGGGCCAGCGCCTCGTCGAGCAGTGCGACCGCGGTCGAGATGCTCGAGAGCTTGTAGCGGCAGACGCCGAGCCGGAAGACGATCTCGGCCCGGTCGACGTCAGAGAACACCGAGCCCTCGGCGAGCGCGCGGGCGCCGTTCAGGAGCTCGATCGCCGTGCGGATGTCGCCCTCCTGCATTCGCGCCCAGGCCTCGCCCGAGCGCGTGCGCACCTCGAGCTCGACCGAGTTCGTGGCCGAGACGGCCGCGCGGGCCAGCTCGTAGGCCGTGACGGCCTCCTTGTACTGGTAGCCCTTCGAGAGCGCCTCCGCGCGCGCGAGCGCCGCTTCGACGCGGCCGCGCTCGTCGGTGGAGACACCGCTCGAGAGGAAGGCGGGATCGACGTTGAGGCGCTCCGCCAGCCAGGCGACGGTCTCGGCGGTCGGGCGCGTCTTGCCGCGCTCGATCTGGCTGACGTACTCCTTCGAGAAGCGGTCGCCGGCGAGCTCCGTCTGCGTCAGCCCGGCGGCGACGCGCAGGAGGCGGAGGCGGTCGCCCAGGCGAGCACCCGAGGGTGCGGCGGCGACGGTGCGGTAGGCGGCGGTGGTATCGGACATGGCGGCGGTGGGGCCCTTCGGTTGACTGAGTCAAGCGGGAAGTGGAGCGGAGCGCATACCCCTTTGCGGGGATTTTGCCTGTTCGAGACCACTGAATCTGCGGGTGAAGCGACTGTACCACGAAATCACTTGACCGAGGTACTTGACTTTTTCGGACATGGCTCCTACAGTGGGCTCAACTTGCACCGGCCGGACGCCAGGCTCGTGTGCAAGGGCGCGCCACCCAAAAAGGCGACCGCCGCAACCGCAGGAACGTGATCGAGCCGCAGGGTCACGAGCCTCGGAGTGTCGCCCTCGTGGCAGCTTGCCTCACAGAAACGTCCCCGGAGCCGCAGCCGGGGACGTTTCGCTTTTTGGGGCGCAACAGGGATGGGATCTGCGGAAGCAGATCCCATCCCGCGCCAAGACCCCTAAAGGGGGCCGCTTCGCGGCCCCGGTTCGCGCACGAGCCGCGCGACAACCGGTGGTCCGTCAGCCGGCGCCGGTGAGCCAGCGGTGGCGCTCGGCGGAGATGCGGGCCAGGTCCTCCGGGCCGAAGAGGCCGCCGAGGCGGTCGGCGAAGCTGAGCAGGAGCGCTGCGCCGACGAAGATCCACGCCTCCGCGTCCGCGTCCCGGTCCGGCGGCACGCCGCCCGCAGCCTGCGCCCGCCGGACCGCGTCCGCGATGTAGTCGTGCACCTCGCGCAGCTGAGCGCGCAGGAAGCTTTGGATCTCGGCGTCCTCGCCGGCCTCGTTCAGCGCCTGGATCCACAGAGTCACCGGCTTGACGCCGCCGGAGGCGTGGAACTCGCGCGCGCCCTGGCCGATCGCCGCCACCGCCTCCCGCTCGCCGAGCTCCGCTAGCTTCGCCTCGAGCGCGTCCCGCAGCGACGCCCACGCCCCCTCGAGGCAGGCGAGGTAGAGCTCCCGCTTCGAGGCGAAGTGGCGGTAGAGAATCGGCTCGGAGATCCCCGCCTCGCGGGCGATCTCGGCCGTCGTCGCGCCGGTGTAGCTGCCGGCCGAGAAGACCCGCAGCGCGGCGTCGACGATCGCCTGCCGGCGTTCGGCCGCCGGCAGGCGCGTCGTCCGCTGTGGAGTCAGGCGGCCACCTCCACCGGCGCCGCCTCGTGGCCCGCCTCCTGCCGCACGAGCGCGAACGCGACCACCGCGCCGACGAAGGCGATCGCGGAGGCGACGACGAGAGCGCGCTCGAAGCCCGCCATGAAGCCGTCGACTCCCGGGCGGCCGGTCGCCTCGGCCGCGACGATCGCGCCCATCAGCGCGATCCCGATCGAGCCGCCGACCTGGCGCATTGCGTTCAGCACCGCGGCGCCGACGCCGGACTTCTCGACCGGCACCGCCCGCGTCGCAGCGGCGGCAGTCGGCGTCATCGAGATCGCCATCCCCAGGCCGCCGACGAGGAACGCCGGCAGCAGGTCCCAGAAGGTCGCATCCGGGCCGACTTGCGAGAAGTAGAGGAGCTGGATGCCGAGCAGGACCATCCCGCCCGACATCAGCCACCGGGAACCGTGCCGGTCGGACAGCTTCCCGGCGACGGGCGCGACGAGGATGATCAGGATCGTCATCGGCAGGAAGGCCGCGCCCGCCTGGACGGCCGAGTAGCCGAGCACGTTCTGCATGTAGAGCGAGACGAAGAAGAAGACGCCGAACATCGCGAGCGCGACGAGCAGCATCGCCAGGTTCGCGCCCGCGTACGTGCCGCTGCGGAACAGCGTCAGGTCGAGCATCGGCGAGCGCCGCCGCCGCTCGATCACGAGGAACGCCGCCAGCGACACGACCGCGACGGCGAAGGAGCCGACGATCCGGGTGGACGTCCAGCCGTACGCGTTCGCCTCGATCAGGCCGTAGGTGAGCGCGAAGAGCCCGAGCGCGGACGTCGCGAGCCCGGGCAGGTCGAGGCTCTCGTGCGTGTCGTCCTTCGACTCCCGGATCAGCAGATAGCTCGCGGCGACGCCGACGATCCCGACGGGAACGTTGACGAAGAAGATCCAGTGCCAGCTCAGGTGCTCGGTGAGCAGGCCGCCGACGAGCGGGCCGATCGCGAGCGCGAGCGCCGAGACGCCGGCCCAGATCCCGATCGCCATCCCCCGCTCCCGCGCCGGGAAGGTCGCGGCGATGATCGAGAGCGTCGCCGGGTTCATCAGCGCCGCGCCGATCCCCTGCACGACGCGGGCGGCGATCAGCATCTCGCCCGAGGTGGCGAGACCGCACCAGAGCGAGGCGGCGGTGAAGACGACAATCCCGAGCACGAAGATCAGCCGCCGTCCGTAGGCGTCGGCAAGCTTGCCGCCGATCAGCATCAGCGCCGCGAAGCTGAGCGCGTAGCCCGCGACGATCCACTGCAGCTGCGAGAGGTCGGTGCCCAGGTCCTCCTGGATCGACGGCAGCGCCACGTTCACGACGGTGTTGTCGAGCATGATCATGAAGAGACCGAACGAGACGGCGGCCAGCGTCCACCACTTCCGGCGTTCCTCTGAGAAGATTGCGAGAGCCATGACGATCCCTTCACAAGACGTTAGTGGGCGCTAGGTTAGTGAGCACTAACCCACCTGTCAAGTGCGCCTGGACGCCGTCCGAGGAGCAACTCGAGGCGGCGAACCTGACCCGCCTCGCCCGCTCGCTCGGCTGCGGCGACTACGCCTCGCTGCACCGCGTCTCGGTCGAGGAGCCCGACCGCTTCTGGCGTGCGGTCGCCGCCGACCTCGACCTGGCCCTGGCGCGGCCGTGGGACCGCGTCCTCGACGAGTCGCGCGGGATCGAGTGGGCGACCTGGTTCGAGGGGGCGCGGCTCAACCTGGCGACCGCGTGCCTGCACGTCTGGGCCGAGCGCACGCCCGGCGCGCCCGCCGCCGTGTTCCGGGGCGAGGACGGCGCCCGCCGCGAGTGGACCTTCGCGGAGCTCTCGCGCGAGACGGTGCGGCTCGCCGAGGCGCTCGTCGCCCTCGGCGTCGAGCCCGGCGACCGCGTCGCGGTCTACATGCCGATGTCGCCGGAGGCGGCAGCGGCGTCGCACGCGTGCGCTCACGCCGGCGCGGTCCAGGTGCCGATCTTCTCCGGCTTCGCGGCCCCGGCGATCGTCCAGCGGCTGGTCGACTCCGGCGCCAAGGTCGTGATCACGGCCGATTACTCGCTCCGGCGCGGCACCCGCGTGCCGATGCTGGAGACGGTCGAGGAGGCGCGCCGCGAGGCGCCGTCGGTCGAGCACGTTCTGCTCTGGCGGCGCGAGACGATGGCGTGGGAGGCCGAGCTGGGACCGGGCGAGCTGCCGGCGCTCGAGGTCGACGCGGAGCACCCCTTCCTGCTCGCCTACACCTCCGGCACGACCGGGCGGCCGAAGGGGGCGCTCCACGTGCACGGGGGCTTCCTGCTCTCGATCGCGCGGGAGGCGGCCTACCAGGCCGACGTCCGGGCCGGCGACCGCGTCCTCTTCGCCACCGACATGGGCTGGATCATGGGCCCGTGGACGGTCGTCGGCGCGGGCGCGCTCGGCGCCTGCGTCGTCTACATGGAGGGTGCCCCGGACCGGCCCGCCGACCGGCTCTGGCGGCTCGTCGAGGAGGAGCGGGTGACGATGCTCGGCGTCTCGCCGACACTCGTCCGCGCCCTGATCCCGCACGGCGAGCCCACGGCCGACCTCTCCTCGCTCCGTGCGATCACGACGACCGGCGAGCCGTGGAACGCGGGCCCGTACGACTGGCTGAACGAGCACGTCGCCGGCGGCGGCCGGATCCCGATCGTCAACATCTCCGGCGGCACCGAGGTCGGCGCCTGCTTCCTCTCCGTCGCCGTGACCGAGCCGACCAAGCCGGTCTCGCTCGGCTTCCCCGCGCTCGGGCAGTCGATGGACGTCTACTCGCCGGCGGGCGAGTCGCTGCGCGACGAGGTCGGCGAGCTTGTCTGCACGCGGCCGTGGCCCGGCATGACGCGCGGGATCTGGGGCGACGACGAGCGCTACCTGGAGACGTACTGGCGCCGCTTCCCGGGCGTCTGGACGCACGGCGACTGGGCCTCGGTCGACGAGGACGGCTACTGGTTCCTGCACGGGCGCTCCGACGACACGCTCAACATCGCGGGCAAGCGGATCGGCCCGGCCGAGCTCGAGTCGGCGGCGCTCGACCATCCCTCGGTCGCCGAGGCGGCGGCGGTCGGCGTCCCGCACGAGATCAAGGGCGAGGTGGCGTGGATCTTCTGCGCGCTCAAGCCCGGCGCCGAGGAGGACGCCGAGGGCGTCAAGGCCGCGGTCGCGGCCGCGCTCGGCAAGGCGTTCGCGCCGGAGCGCGTGCTCTTCGTCTCGGCGCTGCCGAAGACCCGGTCTGCGAAGATCGTGCGCCGGGCCGTGCGCGCGAAGGCGCTCGGAGAGGACCCCGGCGACCTCTCGACCCTGGAGAACCCCGACACCCTGGAGGAGATCGCGAATGCCGTCTAGCACGAGAGCCCTGGTGACGGGCGGCGGCCGCGGGATCGGCGCGGGGATCGCGCGCGAGCTCGCCGGCGCCGGCTGGCACGTCACGGTCACCGGCCGGACGGCGGCCGAGGTGGAGGAGGTCGCCCGCGAGATCGGCGGCGACGCCGTCGTCGGCGACGTCTCGAAGCGGGAGGACGTCGAGCGGATGGTCGCCGCGGCGGAGCCGATCGACCTCCTTGTCGCGAACGCCGGGATCGCGCTCTGGGAGAGCTCGTGGGAGACCGACCCGGACGAGTGGTGGCACGTGCTCGAGGTGAACGTGCTCGGCGCCTACCTCATCTGCCGCCTCGCCCTGCCCGGGATGATCGAGCGCGGCGCCGGCCGGATCGTGATCACCGGCAGCGGCTCCTCCTACCTCCCCGGCTCGACGTCCGGGGCGTACGGCGCGAGCAAGGCCGCGGTCGGGCGCTTCGGCGAGACGCTCGCGGCGCAGGTGGCCGAGCACGGCGTCAAGGTCTTCGTGATCAGCCCCGGCCTGGTCCGGACGGAGATGACGGACATGTTCCCGGCGGACGCGCCCTGGACGCCGCCGGAGCTGGCCCCGCAGCTCGTGCGCGAGCTCGCCTCCGGCCGCTTCGACGCCCTGTCGGGCCGCTACCTCCACGCCGAGCACGACCCGCCCGACGAGCTCGAGGCCCGGATCGAGCGGATCCTCGCGGAGGACCTGAACGCGATCCGACTCCGCCGCGAGAGTTAGTTGCTGACAGCAACAAGCTCCTCCGACCCGCGAAGCCGTGCGGGGAGAAGCGACTTAGTTGCTGACAGCAACTAAGTCGCTTTCGGAGCGATCCAGGTCTGGCGGGCGGTCGCGAGCACGTCGCCGTCGGCGGTCGTGAGCGCCGTACCGGCATAGAGCTTGCGGCCGTCCTTGCCGAGCGGCCAGGAGAGCACGATGCACTGCTCGCCCTCCTCCGGGAGCCTGCGGATCTCCGCCGCCATCCGCCCGAGTACGACCTCGCCCCGACCGGGGCCGCCGACGGCGTACGCCCCCGCGCAGTCGATCGCCGCCCAGACGACGGCCGGCGAGACCTCGCTCGCGACCCACGGCGCGGCCTGCACCTCCCGGCCCGCGACGGGGCCGACGTGGATGCAGAGGCCGTCCTCGGGGCGGTTCCCGCACGAGAAGCACTCGGAGAACTCCCCGGTGAGCCAGCTCGCGTCGTGCCGCGCGGCCGCGTCCTCCGCCTCGGCGAGCGTGACCGGCGCGGGCGGCTCGAGCTCGGGAGCGGCCGGCACCGCCTCGGCGACGACCGCGTCCCCGTCCAGCAGGAGCAGCCGGCCGTCCTCCTCGGCGACGGCGAGGGGACGCTCGAGCGGCGGCGGCAGGCGCAGGGTCACCTCGGCCGGACCGTCGACGAAGGCGGACAGCAGGCCGGCGCTGTAGCCGCCGTTGCCGGAGGCGAGCGGCCCGCGGTAGCGGCGCGCGATCGTGACCGAGAGGGTGTTTTCGCCTGAGAGTCGCAAACCTGTACGATCCACATCGATGCGGCTCGCCCTCGCCCAGATCAACGCCGTCGTCGGCGACCTGGATGGGAACCGCAAGCGCATTCTCGCCGCTGTGGAGGACGCGCGCACGGCGAATGCGGAGATCCTGCTCCTGCCCGAGCTCGCCGTCACCGGCTACCCGCCCGAGGACCTGCTGCTGCGGCCGACCTTCGTTCGCGCGGCCGAGGAGTCGACGCGCGCGATCGCGGCCGAGTGCACCGGGATCACCGCGTTCGTCGGCACGCCGTGGTCGGTCGACGGCGCGCTCGCGAACGCCTGCGCCGTCTGCGCCGGCGGGGAGATCCGCGCGCTCTACCGCAAGCGGCTCCTGCCGAACTACGGCGTCTTCGACGAGGAGCGCTACTTCGAGCCCGGGCCGGAGGCGCTCGCCCTCCCTCTCGGCGGCCTCGAGGTCGGGCTCACGATCTGCGAGGACATCTGGCGGCCCGGTCCCGCCGCCGACCTGGCCGCGGCCGGAGCCGAGCTCCTCGTCAACATCTCCGCGTCGCCCTTCCACGTCGGCAAGGCGGAGGACCGGGAGGCGATGCTCGCGGCGCGGGCCCGCGACAACGGCTTCCCGCTCGCGTTCTGCAACCTCGTCGGCGGGCAGGACGAGCTCCTCTTCGACGGCCACTCGGTCGTCCTCGGCGCCGACGGGGCCGTGCTCGCGCGGGCGCCCGGGTTCGAGGAGCACCTGCTCGTCGTCGAGCTCGGCGAGCCCGGCGAGATCGTCCCGTTCGAGCCGGAGCTCGAGCAGATGCGGCGCGCGCTCGGGCTGGCCCTGCGCGACTACGTGGGCAAGAACGGCTTCGCCGAGGTCGTGCTCGGCCTCTCGGGCGGGATCGACTCCGCGCTCGTCGCCGCGCTCGCCGCCGACGCGCTCGGGCCCGAGCGGGTGCACTGCGTCTCGATGCCGTCTCGCTACTCCTCGGAGGGAACGCAGAGCGACGCGCGGCGGCTCGCGGAGAGCGCCGGCTGCGACTTCCGGGAGATCCCGATCGAGGGGATGGTCGGCGCCTTCCACGCCGCCGGGGTCGGCACGACAGGGCTCGCTGCCGAGAACCTGCAGGCGCGCGTGCGCGGGATGACTCTGATGTCGCTCTCGAACGAGCACGGCTGGCTCGTGCTCGCGACCGGGAACAAGTCCGAGCTCTCGGTCGGCTACTCGACGCTCTACGGCGACCTCGCCGGCGGCTTCGCGCTGATCAAGGACGTCTACAAGACGGACGTCTTCCGGCTCGCGCGCCACCTGAACGAGCGCGCGGGACGCGAGCTGATCCCGGTTTCGATCATCGAGCGTCCCCCGTCCGCGGAGCTGCGCCCGGACCAGCGCGACGAGGATTCGCTGCCGCCCTACGAGGAGCTCGACCGGGTGCTCGAGGCCTACGTCGAGCTCGACCGCTCGCGCGAGGAGCTGCTCGCCGACGGCTTCGACCCGCAGACCGTCGAGCGCGCGCTCGCGCTGATCGACCGCGCCGAGTACAAGCGCCGGCAGGCACCGCCGGGTGTGAAGCTGCGCCCGAAGGCGTTCGGCCGCGACCGGCGGACGCCGATCACGAACCGCTGGCGAGGTTGACAGGCGCTCTCCGTAAGTTCATACTTACGGTAAGTGAACACTAACGGAGTCCTCGCCGCCCTCGGCGACCCGACCCGGCGGCAGATCTTCGAGTCGCTGCGGAGCGGCCCGCGCTCGGTGGGCGAGCTGGCCGCGGGCCTGCCGGTCAGCCGGCCGGCCGTCTCCCAGCACCTGCGGGTGCTGAAGGAGGCCGGGCTCGTCAGCGACCGCAAGCAGGGCACACGCAGGCTGTACCGGGTCGATCCCGGCGGCCTGGAGGGACTCCGCGACTACTTCGACGGCTTCTGGGGCGAGGCGCTCGCGCGCTTCGCGGACGAGGCGCGAAAGGAGCAGGGATGAGCACGACCGCGACCGAGGCGATCCGCAAGACGGTCCTCGTCGACTTTCCACCCGAGGAGGCATTCGACCTCTTCACGGCCCGGATCGCCTCCTGGTGGCCCGTGCGGACGCACTCCTACGGCGGCGAGCAGGTGACGGACGTCGTCTTCGAGGCGCACGCCGGCGGCCGCGTCTACGAGGTGACGCCCGACGGCGAGCAGGATTGGGGCACTGTGCGCGCGTTCGACCCACCCAACGGCTTCCTGCTCGAGTGGCTGATCGGCGAGGCGAGCAGCACCGAGGTCGAGGTGCGCTTCACCCCGGAGGGGCCGGGCTCGCGCGTCGAGCTCGAGCACCGCGGCTTCACCGCTTCCGGCCCGCGCGCAGGCTACGCGGGCGGCTGGGACGTCGTCCTCGCGCCCTTCGTCGAGAGCGCGTCGAAGAAGGGCTGAAACCAGCGCAGCCGCTCGGTCGCTCGCCGAAGGCGCCGCGGGCGGTGGATCGGCGGTCTGCGGTTCTAGCGAGTAGTCTCATGGTCCATGGAGACGATGGTTGCCGATGATGTGACCCGTCAGATCCTTGCGCGCTATGAAGCGGCGGATCTGATCATCTCCTGCGCGTGGTGCCGGAGGGTCGTGTTCGACGACGCCTGGCAGCGTGCTCCACGAGCCGCGCTTGCTGCGATCGACGAGCAGCTCACGCTGTCACACAGCATCTGCCCGTCCTGCAGCGCCGCCCCCCCTCCTAGCGCAGCCTAGGATCCGGGCGCGAGTTCCGGTACGGGTCCGTCGATGATCGCCTGAGCCGCTTCGACGAGGGTGCCGCCGTCGAGCTTGGCGCGATCGCGGACCATCTGTAGCGCCTGGAATTCGCTGATCGCGTGCCGCTCGATCAAGATTCCTTTCGCTCGTTCGGTGATCGCGCGCTTTGCGAAGGCGCTTTCGAGGTCGTGGAGCTGCGCGAATCGGCGCAAAGCGATCTCGATCGCGTTTTGCCAGTCCTCCGCTGGTTCGTCATCAGTCGCGTACGCGAAGACACCTCGGCGGGCTGCCTCAACCACGAACTCCTTGTCCGGGAGGTGCAGCAGCGTGACGACCGGACACACTGCCTCGTAGACGATCCGTTCGATCAGGTCGAGTGCGTGCTGCGTGCTTTCGCCGAGCCCGACGAGCGCGACGTCAGGTCTCTCGACGCGGGTGAACTCACCGACGTCTTCAACCTCGATCTGCGGCGTGATCACCTCATGCCCCAGAGTCTCGACGATCCGCTTGACGTTGACCAGCCGGTCCTGGCGTTCGTTTGCGATCAACACCCGCAGCGGTCTGATCTCATGGACATCGTCCGTCGAAGGCATCGAGAACCTCAGGCGAGTCGTTAACTGAGCGAAACTACGCTACCCGATCGGGCGGATCAAGGCTTGGCACAGCGCCCCATTGAGACGGCGTCGTAGAAGGCCTTGAACCAGCGCAGCCGCTCGTCCCAGGGCACTGCAGCATTCGCAGGCGAGGTCGATGGGAGCACCCAGAGCGCGGTCTCACCAAGCCGGTGTGCCTGCTCGCCCAGCTCCGCGCGCTTGCCGAACGCGCCGCGGTA